>JARGFR010000170.1 GCA_029210985.1 Spirochaetaceae bacterium
ATTGAGTATATAGTCGAAGAGATCGATGACGTATCGATTCGAAGGATTGCCGCTGATGAGTTGGTTATAGTTCCGGGACTCCAGATACTCCAGATCGTAGGAGATATCCAGCGTTAATGGATTCAACACCTCCACCGTGTAATCAACATTGATCCGTTGAATCAGATATTGCCGCGTGTCGGGGTCAGTCCCGCCGCCGGCCGTATCGAAATGCGCCTTCAAATAGTATTTGTAGTCGAAATCATAGAACAGACTGAGTTGGTGTTTCGGTTCGAACACAAACGTATATCCTGGTGAGATTCCCCAAATAAGACTGTTGAGCTCTCGACCGGCATTGTTGTAGTCGGGATAGACGATCGATGAAAACTTGCTGCCCAATTCCGCGACGCCTGAAGAACCGATGCTCTTCGTCAAATCCCAGGACACATCAGAGCGATAATTCAAACTCCCAGGGTCTTCGCCGACGGTGATATCGAATCCGGCACCGATGGTCTGCAGGAGGAAGTGTTTTGACCCCAGTTCCAGGGACAGACTCCCGCCAATGTCATGAGACCATTGAAAATACCGGTCGTTCCCGGACTTCACCGGATTGAAATTAAAAGTCTTGAAGCTCAGGCTGTCGTATTTGTAGGCCAGATTCCATCCAAGCAGGACGTCCCGCCGTATATCCCGACCTGCAGATACCATAGCGTCGGCCCGGAGTCCGGCTGTGCCGGCCAAGCTGTTATATACACCGTAAAGGTCCGCCTTATAGTCGAATTCTTTCGTGATACTCACGAGTTCCGAATAGTCGGCCTCCAGGGACATGATTGTTTCCGTTGATCGGGGATATTTCTCTCGGAACGAGTCCAATGACTTCCCGGCCTTCGATAGATAGTCCTCGTACTCCTGTCCGTTAGGCGCCAAGGCGGTCATCCGAATCAGGAAGAGCGTTTCCTGCTCATCGATCAGTTCCCTCGCCTCTTCCTCAATCGATTCGGATCGATAGATTTCGACGATATCCAACGCTTCACTCCAAATGTCCGACGTATGGGTACCCAGCTTTGCGCCGCGGTACCTGAGTCCCGTCAAATAGTAACTCTTGAATATTGTCGGGAGCGCACGCAGAGTGTAGGTATCGGTTGGATCGTCAGGAATCACCAGTGGAATCAACTCAAGAATCTCTTCTTCTCTTTCCTGTTTATCCAGGAGTTTTGTCAGATCGTAAAAAGCTTCGGTGTGTCGATTGGAATCTCCCAGGGACAGGACATAGCGGAATTGGAGTTCACCCTGCCGCTCGTCATTCAGACGGACATAGAGGCGACCCATATACCAGTGGGCATCGTCCGATTTCTTGTCTTCCGGATACATATCCAGAAAATCCTGGAATGCCCTGAGGGACGATTTATTCAGGTCGTTGCGGAAGAGTTCCTGAGCGTTTTTATACGCTGGGTTTTGTTCTTGGGATGCCAGGGGATACATGGCGATGAACAACATTAGAACAATGACTTTTTGCTTCATTTTTCACCTTCTTCGGGGAATATATTCCATGGACCCGGAAATATCATTTTTTTTATCATGTTAAATTCCCCCACATGCTCTGATTCCGCCGGGTATAATGGCAGTGAATCCAGGTTTCATGTGAGAGGGTGTGAATGAAAATCACCGCCGTTATCGGCAATCCCCTCCAGAAATGGAAATACGGCGGTATTGGCCAGGGCGGCCCTGGAGGCCGCCCGTGCGGAAGGCGCCGATACCGAAAAAATTGTCCTGTCGGAACATCACATCGAATACTGCCGAGGATGCATGCACTGCATGCGAACCGGAACTTGCCTCATTGATGATGAAGCTTTCGCCCTCCGGGATAAGCTGTACACCAGCGACGGAATTATCCTGGCCTCTCCATCCTATGGGATTCAGATGACCGCCAGAATGAAGAATTCCCTGGTGGATCGGATCGGCATGTTCACCGTCAACACCTCATCATTCGGCGGTAAACACTTCGTCGGCATTTCCACGGCCGGCGGTATCGGCGCGAAGAAGGTGGCCAGGAAGCTCGTGACGAGTACGCGGCGGGTTTTTTCGGCGCGGTTATGTCAACGGCTCGTTGGGAATCTTGAGGGGACACGGACGCGTGGAAGAATTGACCGGCGTCCTGGAGAAGTCCCGAGCTCTCGGATGTAAACTTATTCGCGACATCCAGCGGAGAAATCCTTATCGGTTCCAACGTTTGGGGCGCCGCCTTCTGACCCGATTTGTGATAAGGCCCAAAATTCTCAATAATATCCGTGAAAACAAAGAGGGGATGCTCAAAGCCGTATGGGAGACGATAATGAGCCTGTGAGCCACCAATCTTTTGACGCTGTTTTATCACCTCGAGCTATCAACTTCGATAGTTTTCCTGTCCGTCGTTTCCTCCCTTCCCGGGGGCTGCGCGGCGTTGGTCCCTGGGTTTTTTTTGACCACATGGGACCGTTCGGATTTCCGGCCGGCAAGGGTGTGGACGTCGTTCCTCATCCCCATATCAATCTTGCCACCGTCACATATCTTTTCAGCGGGAGTCTGACTCACAGGGACAGTCTCGGCAATATTCAGGATATCTATCCCGGAGCTGTGAATTTGATGGTGGCCGGCCGGGGCATCGCCCATTCGGAACGCACACCGCCGGATCTTCGCGCTGCCGGGCACGAGGTACACGGCCTTCAAATGTGGCACGCTCTTCCATCGGATGTCGAAGAAATCGACCCCTCCTTTCATCATTACAGCGCCGATGTCATCCCTGAATTGAATCAGGATGGTGTCGCCCTTCGTCTGTTGATCGGGTCCGCCTTCGGTTTCACTTCACCGGTTCTGACCTTCCTGCCCACCGTATACATGGAAGTGAAGATTCCCGCCGGGTCCCGGTGGCTTCTGCCCCAAGGAATTGGTGAGAGGGCCGTCTATCCCGTGACGGGAACACTTCGAGTCGACGGCGCCGCACTCCAGGCCGGACACATGGCTGTGTTGGCTCACGAGGCGGAGGCGGTGGAGGCGGACATCGATGTCCGGCTGGTCCTTATCGGCGGGGACTCGCCGGGGGACCGCTACATCTGGTGGAATTTTATTTCATCCTGCGGAGAGCGAATAGACAAGGCGAAAGACGACTGGAGAAACGGACGTTTCGCCGTTGTCATCGACGACAGCGGCGATCCGGCGTCCCTGCCGGATACCGACAGTAACGCCAGAATACTGTCATAGATCGATCAGGCCGCTTCGTCAAAATCCTTGATCGAGTCAGAGTCAATCATTGCCGCAGGCGCTTCAATGACGGTGATGCGTCCTTCGGTTTCGGGTTCAATATTCCCGCCCATTTCCAGGATGTAGTCAATCACCACGTCGCGTTGGAATGCCGAAGTGTCGTAGGTGTAATTCGAAATCATCATCGTGTAGCCGTCGCCGCCGGCGGCCATGAAGGAGTTCGTGGCCACTTTGTAAACTTTGTTCGGATCGACCGCCCGGCCGTTGATGCGGAGGTTTCGGGTCTCACCGGTACCGAAATCGACGGTGAACTCCACACCCTGGGACACTTGAGGGAAGGCACCGTTGCCTCGGGGTATTTCGGCGATGTAGTCGAACATGGCCTGGACTTTCCTGCCGGTCATTTCCACGGTCATTACCGAGTTGTCAAAAGGCAGCACTTCATAGATGACCTTCTTGGAAATTGCACCTTCGGGGATGGCGGCTCTGATTCCGCCGCCGTTCTGGATGGCGAAGTCGGCGCCTTGGCCCCTGGTGGCCCATAGCATGGCGTCGGCAACCAGGTTGCCCAGTCCGGTTTCCCTGGTGCGGACCGCTTCGTTGTCAAACAGGGATGCCGCCGTGCCGATTTCCTCCGACAGTAGCACCTCCACCTGATCGGCATAGGGCTGAAGTGCGGCCAGCAGAAATGAGTCTTCCGGTATCTCCTTGTCGACGTAATTGTAGACGGTGTTGCCCTCGGCGTCTTTACCGCGATTCTTCAGGTTCACCGGGATCGGCTCCCAAGCGAAATCCACCACTTCGCCGTCGGTGACGGTCAGCACCGCTTTACCGACGATCAGACCCCAGTTCCAGGCTTGGACGATGGGTGTACCGTTAACCCACACGGCTTCGTCGATATTTGAATGACTGTGACCGTCAATAATCAGATCGATGTCATCAACGGCAGCCGCAACACGTCGGGATCCCCGGTTGTTCTCCTCATAGAGACCCATGTGAGTCAGGGCGATGATGATGTCGGTCTGGGGCCTGAGTTCGGCCACCATCCTGCGTGCAGCGGCGACTTCATCCTCAAATACCAGGGAACCGGTAATTGTGGGCATGGTGACTTTCGGCGTTTCCGAAGTGGTGAGGCCGAAAATTCCCACCCTGATGCCGCCGATGTTTTTTACGATGTAGGGCTCGGCCACCAGATTGCCGTCGTCGTAGCGGACATTGGCGGATAGGAAGGGGAAGGCGGCGAGTTTCTTCTGGGCCTCGAGCACCTCCAGCGGCTTGTCGAATTCATGATTTCCGAGAGTCATGGCGTCGTAGCCGATGTAGTTGTATCCGATGATATCCGGTGCGGATTCGTAGAAATTCGACTCGGGCCGGCCGGTGTTCAAATCCCCGGCGTCCAGAACAAGAACATTGTCATATTCGGCTCGGGTCTGTTCGGCGATGGTGGCGATGGCCGGCAGCCCGCCGACATCCGGTGCCGGGTAGTTGTAGAATTTCAGCGGATGGCCGTGATAGTCGTTGGTGTGCAGAACAACCAGCTGAGCGGTGCCCGTCATCGGCACGTCCAAAGCGCCGTTGGCCATAAGCAGCGGTGCGGTGAGCACTGCCAGCATGATGGCGATCAGTTGGATAACGTTGGTTCTTTTCATTGAATCCCTCCTGAGTGCAACTAATAAGTATACTACTTTACCGAGAGAAAATGAACAGGTGATTTCTATGATTTCTTACGAATCGGCGAATCGGCCTATCGCCGGACATTCCCGGAACGGCCGCGGCTACCAGTGTTCCCCGCGAATCCGTTCTTTCAGGAAACGATCGGGAGAATCCTGTTCCGTTGAGTCTTTATCGGGTCGGCCGATGACGAGGAAGGCCAGGGGATGGACCGTTTCCGGAAGGCCAAAGAGCTCTTTAAACCCCTCCACACGATCGGTTTTCGGCCAGATCCCGGTCCACACCGCTCCCAGTCCTGTATCATGGGCGGCCAGAAGAATGTTCTGAACAGCCGCGCTGCAGTCCTGAACCCAGTAGCCGGGATGCATCTCCAGCTCGGTATCCCCGCAGACCAGAATCCCGGCGGGAGCCCGGGATGCCATGCCGGCATTCGGATTTACCTGGGCCACCTGAGAGAGCAGCTTGGGGTCGGTGACGGTAATAAAGTGCCACGGCTGACGGTTGCCGGCGCTGGGCGCCATCATCCCGGAGGCGATGAGTTTGTGCAGCTCTTCTTCGGATACTTTTTCATTCGTGTACTTGCGGACAGATCGTCTTTTATAAATGGCTTTGGATGTTTCCATATTATGAGAATACCATTCGAGCCGTCAAACGCAAAGCCGTGGACCGGCGGGAGATTGTATTCAGGAGCCGGTGGAAAGAGTTCGAAAACCTTCGACGGCCGGCATTGTGGCCGGCACCAGACATTTCAGGCGTTTTTTCACATCCTGTTGTATGACATCGTCGATGCAGTGGATAAATCCCATGATGCAGGGACACACCAGCGAGTAGAGGACACGGTTTCCCTCTTTGCGGTCGGCAAGGAGTCCGGCCTGCTTCATCAGTGATAAATGCTTTGAAACGGTGGAGACGTCCGAACCGACAGCCTCGGTCAGATCTCCGACGGACAGCTCTTTTACGGCGAGAATTGTGGCAATATACATACGTGATGGATGACCGAGAGCTTTCATCACCTTCGCTCGAGATTCCGCCAGCTGCATGTCCCCTTCGGATTTCATGATTCAGCTTCAGAGATTATCAGATATGTGTCAATATCGTCTTGACACTATTTTGCTATTTAGCCAAATTACCAATAACTATCTGTACGAATGGAGATCAATATGGCCAATAAATCGATCGGGATCTTTGCCAAATACCTTTCATTGTGGGTGATTCTCTGCATCGGTCTCGGCGTGGCCATCGGGGTTTTGCTGCCCGGCGTACCGGAAACACTCGGTCGTTTTGAATATGCCAATGTGTCCATACCGGTGGCGGTTCTGATTTGGCTGATGATTTACCCGATGATGCTGAAGGTGGATTTCAAAAGCATCGTCAATGCCGGGAAGAAACCGAAAGGTCTCGCGATTACCCTTGTGGTGAATTGGCTGATTAAGCCGTTTACCATGTATCTCATCGCCTATTTCTTCCTGAAAGTGGTATTTCGTCCGCTCATACCCGATGCGACGGCAACAGAGTATGTGGCGGGCGCCGTTCTTCTGGGAGCCGCGCCATGCACCGCCATGGTATTCGTGTGGAGTTACCTCTCCGACGGCGATGCGGGCTACACCGTCGTTCAAGTGGCGGTGAACGATTTGGTGATTCTCATCGCCTTCGCCCCGATTGTGGCATTTCTACTGGGAGTCAGCAACGTCCAGGTACCGATGGACACCCTCTTTCTGTCCGTGGTGCTGTTTGTTGTCATTCCCCTCGGAGCGGGGTTTACCACCCGAAGCGTTCTGACTGCGAAGCACGGGTTGAAATGGTTCGATGAGGTGTTCTGCCGCAAGTTTGAGGGGATTACCGAGGGCGGTCTGCTCCTCACTCTGGTGATTATCTTTTCATTTCAGGGTCAGACAATCCTCTCGAACCCCCTGGCCATACTGCTCATCGCGATTCCCTTGATCCTTCAGACGTATTTCATCTTCTTTCTCGGTTTCGGAGCCTCGAAGCTGATGAAGGTTCCTTATCAAATCGCGGCTCCATCCGGCATGATCGGGGCATCCAACTTCTTTGAGTTGGCTGTGGCCGTGGCCATCAGTTTGTTCGGTTTATCCTCAGGCGCCACGCTGGCCACCGTTGTCGGTGTGCTGGTGGAGGTTCCGGTGATGCTCAGCCTGGTGGCGATTGCCCGAAGATCGCGGAGGTTTTTCCCCGCCGTTGAACCGGCCTGGTGAAGACGCCGGACTACAGGGGTGAGGGCACCGCCGTTATCACATCGGCGGCCGGCCAACGTTCATGTGCTCAGGTGCATGAACCACGCCGTTCGTCCGCACTCTATTTAAGGGGCTTTGAGGCTCGGACACCGATACTTATGACAACTCCGTCGGGTATAACGTCGGTTTCCGTTCCGGAACCGCTGATAAGCGTATCCGTGAAACCTGCCTCAGAGATCACCTCAATATCGACGAACCCGGCTTTCCGGATCAACTCCAGATAGCTGTTTTGTTCCATTGCTCCGGATATGCATGCCGAGTAGGCATCCATGTTGTCGACCAGTGACTCAGGCAAATCGCCATTGAGAACGATGTCGGATACCATGAGCCGTCCACCGGGTTTGAGTACCCGAAAAGCCTCGGCGAACACCGACGGTTTATCGGTGGAAA
>JARGFR010000171.1 GCA_029210985.1 Spirochaetaceae bacterium
GTATTACCTTCTTCATTGAAACATCCTCCATTTGATGTTCTGATTTCTTATCTGGACACGATGGACCGGCTGTGCCGGCCTCCGTGCATTACCAGCTGACCGACAGGTACGCGAGTACCTCCATGTTCCAGTTCTCTCCTCCTGGAACTTCATCCGCCGGAGCGTATTGATCGTACATTCGACCTTTCCAGCGCACACCGAGGCGGTTATCGGTGTCGACGAATGAGGGAATATCGAATCCT
Organism: Spirochaetaceae bacterium; assembly: GCA_029210985.1. GTDB lineage: Bacteria > Spirochaetota > Spirochaetia > DSM-2461 > DSM-2461 > UBA2779. Next base: position 243 of record JARGFR010000171.1, read on the forward strand.
CGGGAGACATCGAGCTTCCACTGGAGGGGATAGGTGATGTTGAACTGCTTGTACCAGTCCTCGTATCCCCAGGCATTGACGTCCACGGAGGAGTCGATGAACCATTGGCCCATTCGTGCGGATACCCCGCTGCCGAAATATGTGACGATCCGGTCATCCTCGCCGGTACTCTGAGCGGCACCCCCTGTGATGGTCCCGATTAGCCGGACCGAGGGTGCGGCGTTCCATACCACACGACTCTTGACGGACCACAGCCCGTTGATCGACGGCAGTCCCAAGCCGAAGGAGAAATCCTCGCCGTACATGTTCTTGTAAGAAGTGGCATCCGTCGGTCCTTCATAGAGGGAGTAGAGAAGCGACACATATCCGGCTAACGGAGCGTTTTCCCTTTCGGCGTTGTCCCAATCGAAGAAGTAGGTATCGCCGGTGGGATCGTAGGCAACCACAACTTCCACCTGATAGGCTTCCCGATTCGCGTAGACGGCGAACGGATCAAATAGAGACTTCCGCGGACCGCCTGAGGCAAAGGGCAAGGGATGGGACAAGGGCATCCGCGCAAGGAACTTCGGCATCACCGACAGTCCGCCGTATTGGAATCTCACGCCTCCCTGGAATTCATGCCGATTCCCGGTGCCAACATCCACGGTCTGGGTTCCATCCCGGGTGATAATATTGTTGGAATCGGCCACACGACCGGCGTAGATATACCGGGCGAATAATTTTGTATAGAGAATCAGTTCGGTACTGAGATCTACTTTATAGGCCAGTGTATCCATGATGTTGATTTGCTGATTCGGCACAACTGAATAACTTCCGTCGGCGTTCTTGTCGACATGATCGTAGCTGTCGCCAAGGTGCTCCGACCCGGAGAAGAGCACGCCAAGGTCGGTGTTGATCCAGGGCCAGAGATTCAATCCGATCCAACCACTGGCTCTCTGGGAATATCCGTTGGAGCTGCCGCTCTGATCCGCTCCGACCACCTGGTTGTAGAGAAGAGACCAGGAGAGAGTCTCGTTTTCCCGGTAGTACTTGGCCATAACTTGGGGATCGGAACCCCAATAGATTTCAGGCCCGCCATAGATCTTCAAACCCTCCAAATAATCCTTGCCGGTGAACTCGGCGCCGAAAGGAGCTTTAGATCCCTCTTTATCCATCCCGAAGAAATCGAAAGCCTCGGGCAGAAGTCCGAAGTAGTCCCCTTCGGCAATCCAATCGGTATGGCCGTTGTGGAAATAGAAGTCCACGTCGGCGAGATCGGTTTCCCAGTTGAAGTAACCGTCGTAGATCTCCACCCGGGACGCCGGATAAAAGTCCTGATTCGGGAGGGGCGGGTTGTTCGCAGGATTAGCTGGATCGGTGAGGGATGCCGCATCCAGGGTAAAGCTCCCGTATCGGCTGTACGCTTCCTGTTCAAAAACTGTATCGGGAACTTCTCCTTGGATTCTGACCGTCATACCGGCATCCACGGAGTTGAACGGCGAGATATCCAATCCCAAATAGGCCCATTGGCCTCGGGAAGTACTGATTTGGTCAATTCCGCCGTTGATCATGTCGATGTCGGTGAAATGGCCGTTGCCGACAAACATCATCTTGCCCCGGAAGTCAACAACCGGATCTTCTTTGTCGCTCTGCCTGATCGCCTCAATCTCACCGCGATTCACATAAGGCTGAACATCCCGGTCGAAATGTGCAGCGATTTCCTCCGGCGTCGAATTAATCTGATCCAGGGTCCAAAGATCCTTGAGAAGGTAATACGCGGCTCTTGGACGGCGCTCGTGAACACCGTCGGTTTTGACGGTGCTTTGAGCGCAGATGCCCCACCATTCCTCGTTCATGTTGTTGACGCCGAACGCCGCGTCATGTGCATAGGCACCGTTGCTCCAGCTGGCATCATCGTTGTGGACATCCAGGTCCTCGACCATTCCGGCGGATTTCCACCATTCGTCCATCCATTCGAAGACAAAACCGCCGAGTGTGTTCTGATACCCGCCTTTCCCATAGGACTGGCGGTAGATTTCTTCCCATTGACCTTTGATGATGCTCGCTTGGTGATATTGATCTTCCCGACCTTCCACGACGTTGAACGCGTCGGCGCCGAACTCCGTGTACACGATGGGAACATCAAGGGTTTCCGCCACACTTTCATAAAAAAGATCCTGAGCGGCATCACCCCGATAGGTATTCACACCCAGGATGTCCAGAGAGGGAACCAGGGCGTCAATGAGATTCATATATTGGATGTCGCCGTTGACGATTCCCACGGGTTTGGTAGGATCGATATCCTTGACGATTTGGATGCCTTCTTCAAAGAGGCTGTAGAGATACCCGGCCCGAACTTCCAGCCGCTGGCCAACAGGCAGATCTTCAATGGCGTCACTGTCCCATTCCAGGCCGTAGTTGTTTTCGTTGCCCAGCAAGTAGAAGAGAACCCCGGGGACATCGACATATCGGCTCACATTTTCAGTCAGCTGTTCGAGAATGAGTTCCCGGGTCCGTATGTCGGCATAATTGGTTCTGGGATACCAACGTCCATCTACGGACATACCGTACCGGCCGAACAGGTCGTTCACCACGGTATAGATACCGTATCGCTGGTAGAGATAGCTGATCCACTCCGGAGGAACATCAGTGAAAACCCGAATGGCATTCACCCCCATCTCGTGCATCAGAGCGGCGTCGGTGTCGATCATTTCCTGGATGAGTTCCTTGGGCTGATCCCAGAGGCTGTAGCTGTAATTCTCTCCGATAGGGGTGAAGGACCAGACCACGCCATGTACGGCGATCTGCTCTCCATCGACCAGAAGTTTCCACCCCTCCTCCGGATTTTTGGCCACTTTCACCCAGCTGCCGGCGGGCAGGAAGACAGGGATCAGAAACATTAAAAGGATGGCTGCCGTCAGTGTGCGCTTTCTAGAGTACATCAGGGGTCTCCTTCCGGATCTCAGGCAGTTCGGCAACGGCTCCATTTCCCCAGACCGATGGGTCGAACCAGGGGGTGTCTTTGTCGCTCATCCAATGCACCATGCGATCGCGTTCGGTTTCATCGGCGTCATTAACCTGGAAATCGCACCGCACTTTCTGGCCGACTTTGAGTTCGTCGATCATCATGAGACTCAAGGGAATAGAGGCCTCAATTTCGTAGCCCCCGTCGAAATAGACCGCGGCCGCCTGGAATATCGTTCCTTCCTGTCCGTCCACCATATAGGCGTCGACAGTACGCTGATTGATGACGATATCCACGGCCATGATGTCGTCTTTGCTGCGAGGAACTAGCCGGATCTGGTTGTCTCCGGCTGTGTATTTCCTGTGCTTCGATGTGGTGGTTCCAAAAAAGATCTCCGGAGTGTCGCTCCGCCATGCCATGGATCCCGGCAGGAAATTTTCGTGCGCGATATCGTCGGTGACGCGGCAGTAAACAAACAAATTGACGCCGTCGGTCCGGAGGACAAAAAAGGCTTCGGCATCTTCGGGAACATGACTTCCGCCGTAAACGGCCAGGCGGGTCAGAGGTCCGTCAAGGCCGGCCCATTCGGAGAAATCTCCATCAAACTCCGGTCGATCGGCCGTACTGAAAAAGACCGGCACCACAGCGTCTTCGGCGGGTCGAAGCATGCTCATGTCCGCGGATTCACCTGTGTTTTCAGGAACCCATGGCGGTTCCATCACATTCTTTGGATAGTTGGTAATGCACCCTGAAAACAGAAGGACGAACAGTGGAAATAATGTTGTCGGAAAATGAATACGTCTACATTTTCGAATTGTCTTGTATACGTCTACATCTAAAAAAATCAAACTCTGAACCCCTTAATATCATTTTTAAGCTTTACAATGATGTTTACGCCTATTAGCTTATATGGTGAATTTTCGATCTGTCAAGGAAAAAATGTATACGAATACTTACTAGGTTTTAATCTTTGATCCTTATACACTTATCGAGAGTATCGCAAACGGGGGTTCCTCTTGCCGAATCAAAGAGATGTCGCTAAAGTTGCCGGTGTTTCATCCGCGTCGGTCTCGCGATATCTGACAAATCCGGATCTCGTCAAACCCGCGACGGCGGAGAGAATCCAGAAAGCCATCAACGATCTGGAGTACAAACTCGACTACTTCGCCCGCAGCCTGAAGACCGGTCGGAGTTACCATGTCGGAATACTTTTACCCGGTATCGGCCCATTTTATTGGGAGATTGTTCAGGGTATTCAGGACAGCCTGACACGATCCGGATACTTCAATACAATATTCTACACAAGAGACATCGACACCACGATTCACAGTTCCCGGGAGATGCTTTCGAATTTTCTCAACAACAACATGATCGAAGGTATCATTTTTTTTCCGCTGAATACTCCTGGTGATATGGACATCCTGCGGGATCTCAAGAAAGTCCATGAACATATCGTCATTGTTGACCGAGACATGGATGCACCCGAGTTCGACCAGGTGTTCATCGACAATTATCAAGCCGGACGACTGGCGGCCGAAGCCTTCCTTGAACTCGGCCATCGGCAGTTTCTTTTCCTCCACGGAATGGAAGTATCCTACGCGGCAGTCATGAGGCGAAATGGATTCTATGATCGACTCGAGGACGACGGTATCACTCTCGATGAAGATCGCATCATACGGGGCGACTACACTTCAGCGACAGCATACAGAATGACGAGAGAGCGTTTGCCGGATATGCCTCCGTTCACCGGGGTATTCGCCGTCAGCGATTCGTCGGCCGTCGGATTCCTCCGCGCCGCAATGGAGCATGGACTGGAATGCCCGGACGACTATTCACTGATCGGTTTCGACAACAACGAGGAGTTTACTCCTTATACTAGGCCATCACTGACCACGTTCCAGCAGCCCCTGAATGAAATGGGAAGAATCGCTGCAGAGCGACTCATACGCCAGATCGACGGGCAGGCTTCGTCCGGGAGAACAATACTCCAGACCTCATTCATACATCGTGAGTCTCTGGCGGACGTACCAAAATAAGCCGGAGACTTACCGAATGAATAATTTGCTGGTCCACTCCGCCCCCCGCACCCCGCCCGCCTCGCGTCATAAGCTAAAACGACACCTTCAGCTTCACAAATACCGACGGTTCCATCAGATCCACGGGTCCGGATCCCAGATCCGTGACGCCGCCGAACTCGTCCTCGTTCCCGCCGATGAAGACCATGGCGTCGGCCTCGGCGGTGAAATCCGCCAGAAAGTCCCAGGCGATATTGGGAACCAGGATGAAACTCCCATCGTTCATGTTCACCAATCACGAAAGATTCAGCCGGCCGTAGTCCAGGAAGGTCCACTCAAGATCGCTGAAAAGGTAGTTGACCCCCAGAACACTGCGGCGACCGGTGAAAAGATCGGTAAAATCATAGTCGGTCTTCTGTGAAGCGCCCCGGCCTTGTCGGAAATATTCGGCACGCCAGGTGACAGGGATGCCCGGCAGAAGCCATTCCATGCCAATGACAAGGTCCAACGGCATCCAAGGAGTTCCAACCGGCACCACCGTCGTCCACCAGCAGCAGATAGGCCGCTTCACCGTACAGGCCAAACAGCCCCAGAACGGCCACCGCATCGGCGGTGAGGAATGTGCTCGTCTCGGGAACTCCCGTCCCGTTGAAATCCGCCGCTTCCTTCACCGCTCCCACCGTCATATCCACGAGGCCGACCAGAATTTTGGCCCGCACTCCGAAGGGAAGATATCGCCAGGAGTCTTCAAGAAGCACCACTTGAGTTGATGACGTCCTGTCCTCGAATGCCAGATAGCCTTCAAAAGTGAGCCGCCATGCCGGTGAAATCAACGAAAGCCAGGAGAACGTGCCGGGTGTTTCCTCTCGGACCGTATCAAGGAAACCGCAAAAAGATGCCCGCGAGGTTGGATTGAATACATAGCCGGTGCCCCAGGCCAGGGGCTGTTTACCGAAGGTGAAATCCGGGGTGATGCCGTAGGACTCCATCACGTCGTGATAAGCCACAATGGAGGGCATGTCCTGGGGCTCCATGGACATCAGGTCGTAATCCATCCTGAGCATCATCACCGCCGTCACACCGAGGGCGACAGTCAACAACGCCGTCAGAATCAGAACCGCCCGCCTATGATGGCGGGAAAACTGGGCCGCCGACGTCAGGAATCGGTATTCCAGAACCCGTCTGCCGCGTCTCTCATCCTTGGGTGCGGCTGTGAGAGTGCCGCTGCCGCCCTTCTGTCGAGCCGCCTTCCTTTCTCGACGACGAAGTCGGCCCCGATCCGAGAGAACCAGAAAAGCGGGGAGGATCGAGGTCATGACAATAAGACAGATCAGAATCCCCGACCCTAAAACAAAACCGAATTACCGAAAGGCCATCGTTCCTGTTCCGGCCAGCACAAAGAACGCCACCGAAGTCGTCAAGGCCGCGAGCACCACACCCGTGCCGGCGCGGCGGTACGTTGCGGACATTGCCCGATCGATATCCATGCCCTGCAGCCTGTAACCGTGGTAATTCGACGCGATTTGAATACCGTAATCAACGCCCAATCCCACCAGCAGTACACCGGAAACACTCGTGAGCATTTCGAAACCCAATACGGCCTGTTCATCGGATTGGATCGGGACATCCCCGGTATAGGCAAACGAAAGATCCGGGAATTGCACTCTTATCCGGTCCAGAAGGACGCGCACTTCCTTCATCATCAGTTCGATTTTTTCGAAGTCCACCATACGGATTCGGATCCTCCAGGGCTCCGGAAATCAGCGTCATTCCCCTGTCCAATTGGTTAAGCCAGGCCACCGGCTCGGCCTCCTGTTGGAAATTCTCCAGATCCTGTTCGGGCTCGTCCCCGGTCCAGGCCTCCTCGACGCTCCGATTCAGCGCCGAGAAGTAGTGGAGAAGGTCGGTCTTTTCATAGAGTTCCGCGGTTCGTTCAAGATCGTCCGCCTCCTGAAGAACCAAGGCCCATTTGTCGACAAAATCTTCGTTGAGACCGTAATAAATTGAGCGGGGAAGAGCCGTCAGCTACGGGTTCGAACGCACCTCCTCCACCAGGACTTCCGCCGCGTTCAGAATGCTCTCTCGGCCCTCGCCCGAAATGGTGAGCAGCACGGTCGAGCCGCCGTTGAACAGCTCATCAATCTCCGTGAAAGAGAGAACCTGCGGGTTATCCGCCGGAAGCATGTCCTGAATTTTGGTTTTCATTTCGATGCCGCCCGCCCCGAAAACCGGCAGAACCACGACGGCCAAACCCGCGATCAGCACGGCACCGGGCCGTTTAGCCACCAGTCCCTCCAGAAACG
>JARGFR010000172.1 GCA_029210985.1 Spirochaetaceae bacterium
GGGCCTTGGAGGGGCGGTGGCCGAGTATAAAGCCGGATTTGCCAACACGCCCAAACAAGTCATCGCCAGTCTGGGGGACAAGTTCCAAAAGCTGGGCGATCATGCCCATATACTCAAACTGAACGGGCTGACGGCTACGGCTCTTGCCGATCTGGCGGAGGCGAATCTTTAGGAACAGGAAACTGTCGATCCGAAAAAACGATTCGACCAAATCGGGCACCCCTGTTCGGGGTGCCCTGCGGTTTGTGTCAACATAGATATCACAATCATCCCGCCTTCTGATACAGAAATCTGCGAGTGTCGTCTGACGGGTTAAGATAAACTATTGCTTGCTCTTTCCAGAGTCTGGTACCTTTCTTTGGGAACCTGTCAGGACGCTTTTCCCATGCCTCCTGGAGAGTCTTGTTTCGTTTCTCAAAGAGCTCTCTGGAAACACCTTTTCTCCGCTGTTGTGGCGTCACATAACCGATGCCGGAATGCCGGTGTGTAGTGTTATACCAATCAATAAAGTCAGCCAACCAAATACGAGACTTATCAAGGCTTTCAAATCGCCTCGGATATCCGACATGGTATTTGGGAGTACGGAAGAACGGTTCAAGGTATGGATTGTCGTTTTTCACCATAGGCCTGGAATGTGAAAGGAACATACCCATGTTTGCCAGTGTCACCGCAAAGGTTGCCCCCCACATTGGATTGCCATTGTCTGCATGAAGCCAGGTACCCTTCAAGTTGTGCTTGGTCTTGATCCGGTAAAACAACTCCCTGGCATGCGCTTCGGATTCATTCTCATGTATAGTCCAGCCGACAATCTCACGACTCCAGACATCAATAACCACATAGGCATACCAGTATAATCCGTTCACTCTCGACGGGATCCAGGTAATGTCCCAGGAATACACCTGATCCGGTCCTGTCGCCTTCAATTCAGGGGAACGATAAGCTCTTCTCGGCGGCCTGGAACTACGACGATGAGAAAGTAGTCCTCTTTCCTTTAAAACCCTATAGAAGGTGCGTAGACTTGCCAGGTAAGTTCCTTCCTCGGCGAGAATTGCCACTATCTCGTACGGATTCGTATCAACAAACCTTTCTGAGCAGCAGACCTCGACGAGAACATCTTTCTCTCTTTCGCTAAGAGCTCTGCTATTAGTTTTTCTCGCTCCCTTTCTCTTGTCTTCTGTAAACCGTCGCCATCGGTAAAATGTACGAGGCTCAATACTCAAAACATCACAGCATCTATAAACCGGAACACCCTCTGCTACCACTTCTTCGATGTCTCTGACAATTTGCTGCTTTACACTCTGATGGATCATTCGTCCTCGGATTCCTGAAACAACAATGCAGTTTTTTTTGAAGGGTGATGAGCGTAGACAGTTCTGAGAGAGCTTTATCCTTGCGATGGATTTCCTTATCCCGTTCGTGGATCTCCTTGCGGGCATTCTTCAGCTCTTTGGTCTGCTTGGATCCTTTTTCATTCAACAGGCTCTTGAGCTCCTGCTCCCACAATTCCAGATGCTGTGTGTGAAGGCCATTTGCCCTGAGCCATTCACCCATCCTATCGTCGCCGACTTTCTTCGCTTCGAGTAGAAATCAGCTTCTCCGAGGGACTTCTTTCATTGCTGCTGGATTCACGACTCATGACTGAAAGGGTACCGTCCTTGAGTTTCGACTTCCAGCCATAAATCGTCGCTACCGATATTCCATATTCCTTTGCCAGATCCGGGGCACTCCGTCTCTCCGGCCCAATCATCTTTTGGATGATTTTATTCCTGAACTGATCGCTGTATCGCGGCATCCTGCCACCTCCAAGTTCTTTCACTTTGTGTGACAACTACCTTGGCACAGCGCGCAACCCCTGTTCCCCGAGTAGATTAATTATGAGGCAATGCGTGATATTGACCATGAAGCGACAACGTACCTATGATAATCCCATGGACGCGGTCGAGACATTAAAATCATACTAAGCCAGGAGAAAAGAAGCCCGCGAGTCTGAAGCCCGCGAGTCTAAACTTCAATATGAGAAGCTGCTACCTGAACTGGTGAGTGGATGCAGAGAGGCCGATCCCGAAATCGAGCAGATTATTCTGTTCGGTTCTTTGGCTGAGGAGACCTTTCAGGATGTCCGGGATATAGATATTGCTGTTCGCAGCAATAAGTTCTTCAAAGTTGCAGCCTACCTATTACACCAATCAGTACCGATCGATGTCGTTGATCTGGATGATACCTATCCCCACATCCGTGAACGTATCCTGAAAAGAGGCAGGGTTCTTTATGAACGATACAATGGCTGATATAGAACTTCTCATCTCCGAACTTCAATCAGATCTGACTGCACTCTCCGAGCTTGAAGCGACCAATAGAAAAGCTCAGGCGCGCATCGATGCTGGAGCGGATGTTGAGCTTGATTTTGCGATGTTGGGCTACACTCTTCACAACATCTATAACCTTCTTGAAAACTCTTTCTATCGCATCGCTAGACATTTTGAGAACAATCTGAATCAGGAGTACTGGCACAAGGATCTGCTCCATCGAGGGAATTCGCCCTGCGGTGCTGGAACGAGAAATTGCTGACGAGCTGGATGAGTTAAGATCTTTCCGCCATGTTTTTCGGACCATGTACCCTAAACGTCTTGATCCGCGAAAGGTTATACTTCTGTAGTCCTCGCTTCCGTCGGCTCTTGCGGGCTACACAAGAAGCATTAAAACTTTCATCGAATCTCTACGTTTGGTATAAGACTCTTCCGGCCGCGAGGAACATACATTGTCGCGACCGGCTTCGCAGCGGGAACTGTCAGGATTATCGTTACTACACCTGTACAGGAAACAGAATTGCTCGAGCCGGCTCTGATACAAACACCGAAACAGAACCGGAAAAGATTGTGTTGTGGAACGTCGTGGATTTGCCGAATTCTCTAGTCCACGTACCGGTATCATTCAGATGAATCAATCAGAAACCCATATCCGGCGATTTCGGCGGCACAGGCCCGCGCCCGCCGGTAGCATTAGCCCGCCGGTAATCCCGGGGTGAAAGACCAGTTTCCTTCCGAAACATGCGGGAGAAGTAATTGCTGTCCTCAAATCCGCAGTCATAGCCGATCTGTGAAATCCGCTCGTCAGTTTCCCGAAGTAGATCGGCCGCACGTGTGATTCGCTGATGAATCAGGAATTGAAGCGGAGTGATGCCGTAGATCCGCTTCACCTCTTCGCGGAAGGCCGCATAACGGAATCCGTTCTCCTCGGCAATGCCCTTGAGATCCAGTTTCTCGGCAAGATCGGTTTCAAGAATGTTCATACACATGGTCAGCCGTGTCAGGGAATGCCCCGAGGGGTGGGATTCGGAATCATAATATCTTGCAAGCTGAATCATCAGATTCTCAAAATGATTTCTCACCACCTCCACATATCCCGGACTCTTCCCGGACCACTCCTCGCCTATCTTTTCAAGCATATCCCTCAAGACGGTAATCCGTCCCGGAGGCAGATGCAGACGTGCAGCTATTTCACTACCGGCCCTGAGGGTGGGTTCGGTCACAAGAAGCGCTTTCAGTGCAGGCAAGTCTCCCGTATCCAAGGGCCGAAGAATCGAGTTCTCAAACCCCAGACTGTAGATTTCCAGATCATGACAATCAATGAATCCATGCCGCTGTCCGGCATTCAGGACAAAAATGTCTCCGGCAATCACCGGATAGGTATCTCCTCCGGCGGAATGGAGGCCTGTTCCACCGGCTATTATCACCAATTCCCTGAAATCATGAGTGTGTTCATGAAAACCACCGGAGGAAATGAGGTTCCAGTCGAAGAAAAAGGGAAACCCTTCTTCGATCTGCTTTTCGGTCATTCGATAGGTGTACATCGGTGTATAATGCTATTATTATCACTTTTTGTTAAGGATTTTAGCATATAAAACAAATACAATGTCGACAACATCATTCCTATTTCAAAACGGAGGTCTCGACATGACATCTCGAGAGAAGCTAAAAAAAAGCCTGAGCCATCAGAACGGACCGATCCCGGTAGACTTCGGCAGCAACGCCGTAACGGGAATGCATGTTAGTATTGTCGCCCAACTTCGGGAATACTACGGCTTGGAATCCTGTCCTGTAAAAGTCGTGGAACCATATCAGATGCTCGGAGAGGTGGATGCGGAACTCAAAAGCGCCGTCGGTATCGACGTCACCGGTGTGTTCCCCTATCACACCATGTTCGGTTTTCCCCTGGAGAACTGGAAAGAGTGGCGGACACCCTGGGGCCAAGAGGTTCTAGTCCCTGGGAACTTCAACACAAAAGAAGAAGGAGGGGACCTCGTCATTTTCCCGGAAGGTGATATCAGCGCTCCGCCCAGCGGACGGATGCCTGAAGGCGGTTTCTTTTTCGATTCCATTATTCGACAGCCGCCCATCGTTGAAGAAGAGCTGGATCCCAGAGACAATACTGAAGAATTCCCGCCGATATCCGAGGCCGAGCTGGACTACTACGAACGTGAGTGCCGCGGGGCCGCGGAAACCGATCTCGGCATCATCGCCAATTTCGGAGGTACGGCCATAGGAGACATTTCCGGTGTCCCCGGGCCCGGCCTGAAACACCCCAAAGGAATCCGGGACGTCACGGAATGGTACATGTCAACACTGATGCGCCCGGACTACCTTCACGAGGTGTTCCAGCGACAAACGGATGTGGCCGTTGCGAACCTGCAAAAAATCTTCGCCCGGGTGGGCAACACACCCGATGCGGTATTCGTTTGCGGTACCGATTTCGGCACTCAGGATTCTCAATTCTGCTCCGTCGACACATTCCGGCGCCTTTATACTCCCTATTACAAACGCATCAACGGCTGGATTCATGAGAGCACTGAATGGAAAACGTTCAAACATTCCTGCGGAGCTGTGGAACCATTCATGAAAGAGTTCATCGATGCCGGATTCGACATCATCAACCCGGTTCAAATCTCCGCCGCCGGAATGGACGCCCGTCCATTGAAAGAGAAATACGGTGATTATCTGGTATTCTGGGGAGGGGGTGTGGATACCCAGAAGACCTTGCCTTTTGGAACGCCGGATGAAGTTCGTTCCGAAGTCACAGAGCGGTTGGAAATACTCTCTGCCGGCGGCGGCTACGTATTCAATGCCATCCACAACGTTCAGGCTAAAACACCATTGGATAACGTGGTAACCATGTTGAAAACAGTTGCCGAATTGAATAAGAGTTGACCTCCAGGCGGTGATATATGAAGGATTTCCGTATCGGTGTTATCGGAATAGGAGACATCAGCGATGTCTATTTCAATAATCTGAAAAAGTACGACATCGTAAACGTGGTCTCCTGCGCATCCCGGGGCCTTGAGAAAGCACAGATTAAGGCCGAACAGCATGGTCTTCCCGAGTATTATGCCTCCGGGCATGAACTGATCGAGAAGTCCGACGTCGACATCATTCTCAATCTCACCACACCGGCCGCCCACGGAGAATACAACATCGCCGCACTTGAGGCCGGAAAACATATCTATACGGAAAAGCCCTTGGCGGCCGATTTCGAGGAAGCCCGCAGGATGACGGCAATCGCCAAACAGAAGGGGTTGGTAATCGGAAGCGCCCCGGATACCTTCCTGGGCGGACGACTCCAAACTTGTCGGTCGTTACTGGACGAAGGGCGAATCGGCCGCCCAATTGCGGCCTCGGCATTTGTCGTGAGCCGGGGACACGAGTGGCACCACCCGAACCCGGATTTCTTCTACCAGAAAGGCGGCGGCCCCCTGTTGGATATCGGCCCCTATTACATCACCGCACTCCTGTCCCTTCTCGGCCCGGTTGCCCGGGTGAACGGTATGTCATCCCGGGCTCTGGACCGTCGGACCATCATGTTCGGCCCACGCTCCGGTGAAGAGATATCCGTGGATGTGGATACCCACATCACCGCAAATCTGGAGTTCTCCAACGGCGCTGTGGGCACCATCATCACCAGTTTCGATATCTGGGACTCCGAATTGCCACGCATCGAAATCTACGGCACCGAAGGGACGATTTGCATACCGGATATCGACCCTCTGAGCGGCCCCAACTTATTCGGCGGGCCGGTTTGGTTAAGGACGGAGGAGAATTGCCGATGGAAGGGGCAGCCGAGACCGGACCCCCTTCCCGCTTGGACGGAAATTCCCATCACCCGGCGATTCAGCGAAACCGGGCATGAAGTCAACAGTCGGGGTATCGGACTGGTTGATATGGCCTACGGGATTCGAGACAGCCGTGAACCCCGGGCTTCAGGCGCCATGGCGTTCCACAGCATGGAAACCATGCAGGGTATATTGGATTCCGCCTCAGAACATCGCTTTGTGGAAATCAAGAGCTGGTTTAACCGTCCGGAGCCTCTGCCGGAGGATTTTCCAGAGAGCGAAGGCTAGGAGTCTGTCGGACTTACTCTCAAGATTCTCCCAAGATTCTCTCTTGTTGGGTGCATTTCCAATTATGATGAGCCCAGGAATCAGAACAGCATCGCAGGATCTTAAGGTGGAATCTCCGCTTCATGATACGATGAAGAACGAGATTTGGAATGAGACAACGACGGCGATTCAGTGATGAGTTCAAGGCAAAGGTAGCCATTGAGGCCATCAAGGAAGAAAAGACCCTCCAGGAACTTGCTGAGGAGTTCCAGGTTCACCCCAATCAGATTAGCGGGTGGAAGAAACAACTTCTCGAAAATTCTGGAAAGATATATGAACGCAAGAATACTAAAGACAAAGAACTGGAGAACGCAGAGAAGAAACAGGAAGAGCTTTTCAAGCAGCTCGGCCAGGGCAGCCAGTTCACTTCCTATGGCTTTCTCCAAGTGCTCAAAGATGCCGGTGTTGAGATCAGCATGGATGGACGCGGAAGCTGGCGGGACAACCGGTTAGTGACCAGGAATGCGGCGCCGGCAACACAGAAACAGACGTTCAATGCTCTACTTTTCTGCTGCCGTTTTGTCTTGATTATTTCCTAAGACGATTTGTCCGGTGTCAAACGCTCCAGGCGCCCGCCTCATCTGCCCGTGGTCCTTTCGAGGCCGGAGATATCGCGATTGATCGGTCTGATGAAACCTCCATACGACCTGATGGCAATTCTCATCTACGGCGGCGGCCTCCGGTTGAGGGAATGCCTGAGTCTACGGGTCAAGGACATCGACCTTGAAGCACGGATTCTCACGGTCCGTTCCGGCAAAGGAGACAAGGACAGGCAGACTCTGCTCTCAACTTCCGCTGCGGTTCTGCTGGAGAAGCATATTCAGAATCAGCGGCATCTATTTGATGAAGACCAGCGTGAAAATCATCCCGGTGTGATGCTTCCAACGGCACTGGAACGGAAATATCCCGGAGCCGGCAAAGAGTGGGCCTGGTTCTGGGCATTCCCGGCTCCGCGCCAGTCCGTGGAACCCCGGACGGAAACGGTTCGGCGGTATCACCTCTATCCCAGC
>JARGFR010000173.1 GCA_029210985.1 Spirochaetaceae bacterium
AGCATGATGACATCGCCGTCTTCCACCATGCGAAGGGCGACGCCGGCGATTTCATCCCGGACTTCATCGTCTTCGGGTTCTTCCAGTACTTCCAGCAGCGGATCGACGGTTTCCTGATTATTGACCACCGCACCGCCGTGGGTCCGGGTCAGCCAGCCGTCGTTCTCCAACCGTTCCAAATCCCGGCGGACTGTGACTTCGGAAACGCCCAGAAGGCGGCTGAGGCCATGAACCTGGGCTTGGCCGTGGTCCTCCATATATTTTTTGATGATGCGGACTCTTTCTATGGCGTACACGAAAATTATACTAGCGGCAATCCGACCATACGGCAACGAGAAAGCAGTTTCCTCAACTTTTTGTTGACAGATATGAAACCTGGCCCTTAATATAACGATCACATTCGAAACAAAACAGTTTCATAACGTTACGTTTATGGCTGGAGCTTTCAATGCGTGTGCGTTAACGCTCTTTCGAATGAGACCAAATTAAAGGAGAACCCTATGAAAAGGTTCACTACGGTACTCGTCCTGGCACTCATCGCCACGGCATTTGCCGCTCCTCTGTTCGCCAACGGCGGATCCGAGGACGCAGGAAAACAGATCGTCGGTATCGCCATGCCCACCCAGAGCTCCCAGCGCTGGATTCAAGACGGCGGATACATGAAAGAAGAACTGGAGAAGCGCGGATACGCCGTCGACCTTCAGTACGCCGAAGACAACATCGATGCTCAGGTCGCCCAGATTGAGAACATGATCGTGAAGGGCGCCAATGCCCTGGTGATCGCCGCCATCGACGGCGCCGCACTCTTCAATGTTCTTGAGCAGGCCGCTGAAAATGACGTCAAAATCATTTCCTACGACCGCCTCATCATCAACAGCCCCCACGTCAGCTACTACGCCACCTTCGATAACTTCGGTGTCGGCGTGCTTCAGGGCGGATATATTGTTGACGCTTTGGATCTCGAGTCCGGTGCGGGCCCCTTCAACGTCGAGCTGTTTGCCGGTTCCCCCGACGACACCAACGCCTATTACTTCTTCGACGGCGCCATGAGTAAACTCCAGCCCTTCATCGACAGCGGACAGGTTGTGGTTCCCAGCGGTCAGGTTGAGTTCGACAAAGTCGCCACCCTGCGGTGGGACGGTGCCGTTGCTCAGCAGCGTATGGACAACCTTCTGGCCGCCTACTACACCGACAAAGATGTCGATGCGGTCCTCTCCCCCTATGACGGCCTCTCCATCGGTATCCTCTCGGCTCTTAAGAGCGTCGGATACGGCAGCGCCAAGGAAATTCCCGTTGTCACCGGACAGGATGCTGAGATTCCTTCGATGAAATCCATTCTTGCCGGCGAGCAGGCTTCCACGGTGTTCAAGGATACCCGAGTTCTGGCCAAGCGTGCTTCCGACATGGTTGATGCCGTACTCCAGGGTGTGGAGCCTGAAATCAACGACACCACCACCTACGACAACGGCACAGGAATTATTCCTTCCTTCCTGGAAATCCCCGTTTCGGTGGATGAAACCAATTGGGAAGAAGCTCTCATCGACAGCGGTTATTATACCAAAGATCAGCTGGGTATGTAGTATGATGGGTCATCGGTCCTCCTGGGCCGATTATCCGGTCTGAAAAAAACCAGGGCCGGCGGATATTGATTCGCCGGCCTTGGTGCGAGGAGATGAAAGGGATCATGGCTGGAACCATATTGGAAATGCGCCGGATCACAAAAGACTTTGCCGGCGTCAAGGCGCTGGACGAAGTCGACCTGAGCGTTGTGGATGATGAAATCCACGCGCTGGTGGGTGAGAACGGTGCCGGAAAATCTACCTTGATGAATGTCCTGTCCGGGGTGTATCCCCACGGAACCTATGAAGGGAATATTATCCTTGAAGGAAAGGAATGCTCATTCCGGGATATCAAAGATTCCGAGCGGCTGGGCATCGTCATCATCCATCAGGAACTGGCCCTCATCCCCTTCCTCTCCATTGCGGAAAATATCTTTCTTGGAAACGAACAGGCCAAGGCGGGCGTCATTGATTGGAATCAGACGGTCAGCCGGGCGTCGGAGCTCCTCAAAAAAGTCGGTTTGGATGAAAATCCCAACACCCTCATCGGCGACATCGGCGTGGGCAAGCAGCAGCTGGTGGAAATTGCCAAGGCACTCTCCAAAGACGTCAAACTGCTCATCCTGGACGAACCGACGGCGGCTCTCAACGATGAGGAATCTGATAAGCTGCTGGAACTTCTGGTTGACCTCAAAGCCCATGGAGTCACCTCCATCCTCATCAGCCACAAGCTGAATGAGGTGGAAAAGGTTTCCGATCAGATTACCGTCATTCGAGACGGCAAAGTAATCGAAACACTGGTTCGGCATCAGGATGATTTCCATGAGGACCGCATCATTCAAAGCATGGTGGGCCGGGAAATCACCGATAGATGGCCGGATCGCCAACACCAGATCGGAGAAGAACTGTTCCGGGTGGAGGATTGGACGGTCTACCATCCTCAGCATGAAGACCGTAAAGTCATCAATAACGCCAACTTCAACATCCGAAAGGGTGAGGTGGTGGGGTTCGCCGGACTGATGGGCGCGGGACGTACCGAAATCGCCATGAGTCTTTTTGGCCGGTCCTATGGGCAGAAACACACCGGCCGTGTATTTAAAAACGGAGAAGAAATCCGACTGCGTTCCGTTGATGAATCCATCAAAAACGGCGTGGCGTATGTCAGTGAAGACCGGAAAACCTATGGATTGGTTCTGATACAGGACATCAAGAACAACATCTCACTGGCGAACCTCCGGAAAGTTTCCAACAACGGAGTCATCAATCCCAATGAAGAAATCGTCCAGGCCGAGGATTTTCGAAAGCGCCTGTCGGTTCGCAGCCGGGGTCTCGGACAGGTCGTGCAGACCCTCTCCGGAGGGAATCAGCAGAAAGTGGTTCTTTCGAAATGGCTGATGGCCGATCCGGACGTTCTCCTGCTGGATGAACCAACCCGGGGTATCGACGTCGGCGCGAAATACGAGATATACACCATCATCAACAAGATGGCCGCCGAAGGGAAGGCCGTTCTGATGATCAGTTCGGAAATGCCCGAGCTGCTGGGTATGTGCGACCGCATCTACGTCGTAAACGGAGGTGAAATCGCCGGGGTGCTCAACCGCGGAGATGCATCCCAGGAAAGCATCATGAAAATCATCATGACGCACCAAAAAGAGCTGGTAAAGGAGTAGGGAATGAATCAGTTGACGAAGTACTTCAAATCTAATATCCGGCAGAACGGCATGGTGATCGCCCTGGTGGCCATCATGCTGCTTTTCCAATTGCTCACCAACGGCATTTTGTTCCGTCCGATGAACGTCAACAATCTGGTTCTCCAGAATGCGTATGTTCTCATACTGGCGACGGGTATGCTCCTCTGCATTCTCACCGGTAATATCGATCTGTCCGTCGGATCGGTCGTGGCCTTTGTCGGCGCCGTGGCGTCGGTGATGATGGTGGACTGGGGTGTACCCGTGGCCTTCACCATACCGGCGGCTCTCATCATCGGTGTCTTCATCGGCGCATTCCACGGATATTTTATTGCGTTCTGGCAAATCCCGGCGTTCATCGTCACTCTGGCGGGAATGCTCATTTGGCGAGGCTTGACGATGGTGATCCTGAAAGGACAGACCAAGTCGCCCTTCGACAAGAGCTTCCAGGCCCTGGCGGCCGGCTATCTGCCCGGACGGGAAATCCGCATCGGCAGCTTCAACACCATCGCCCTCATCTTCGGCATGATCCTGTCGGTGATTCTGGTGCTCATGCTATTGAATGCCCGTAAGAAGAAACAAAAATACGGCTTTGAAGTTCTTCCCCGCTGGATCGAGACATTCAAAATTGTGTTTCTGGTGGTGGCCATCAATCTCCTCACTTTCAGCCTGGCGGATTACAACGGTATTCCCATCGTTCTCATCCTCCTGCTCTTCCTTGTCTCTCTCTACACCTTTATTACACAGCGGACCATTTTCGGACGCCACGTGTACGCATTGGGCGGCAACGAAAAAGCGGCCAAGCTCTCGGGAGTGAAGACCAAGCGGGTGATGTTCCTGGTTTATACCAACATGGGCATGCTTGCCGCATTGGCGGGACTCGTTGTGGCCGGACGGCTGAATGCCGCAACGCCCAAGGCCGGAACCATGTTCGAGCTGGACGCCATCGCATCGTGCTTTATCGGCGGCGCCTCAGCATCCGGCGGTATCGGCACCGTGGTGGGGGCCATCGTCGGCGGCTTGGTGATGGGTGTTTTGAACAACGGCATGTCCATCATGGGCGTCAGCGTCGACTGGCAGCAGGCCATCAAGGGGCTGGTGCTTCTGGGCGCGGTGTTCTTCGACGTCATGACAAAGAGCAAGACTTCGAGCTAGAGCCTATCGGACTTGCTTCTCCCGCTGTTGTGTTACCGAAATTTGGCCCAGCCAAAGATTCTTAATATAAACCTCCTTATTTTCTTCACTTGCAGCATCCCCGGTCGTTGGCCGGGGATGCTCTTTCTGTGTTGATCAGATCAGCGCAGCAGTTTGAGGGCGTGATTCCAGCTGTTCTCCCGGAACCCCGGTATGCACCATAGGATGCATAAGGCCTCCACCGACCGGCTGGCGGCGGAACTGCCCATGTCGCACACCTCCCAGCCGAGCTCCTGAACCAGTCCCGAGACAATTTTTCGTGCATCTTCATCGTCACCGCAGATAAACATCGTCGGCTTGATGCCCTGAAAGTCGGGCTGGACCATTCGGCCGGCACCCACCGAATTGAAAGCTTTGACAAAACGTCCCCCCGGATAGTGTTTCTGGAGCCGATTCATCAAGGATTCCTCCGGGCCGGTAAAAAAAGAGAGCACGCCGTCCTTGGGTGGAATGTCGGCAATGGGATTGGTGGCGTCCAGAATCACCTTATCGCGCAGGTTTTCAGGACCGGCCAGGGAGAGCGCCTCCTCGGCGGCTGTTCCTTTCACGGCCAGGATGAGGATTTCCGATGAGTGAGCCGCCTCGGAAAACGTACCGACTCTCGCTTTCAGGCCGGCCTGTTCCACCCAATCGGCCAGTTTTGACGGATCCCGACTTCCCAGGATCACTTCATGGCCGACGTCTAGATATCCCGAGCCCAGAGTGCGGGCCACCGTACCGGATCCGAGTATTCCCATTCTGACACTCATCACATTCCCTCCACTTTTCAGTTTCGAACTTGTGCAGCGGAATTGCCAGTTTCCGATGCGATGATTGACTTCTCCTATCGATATGGTATGATGAATGCGTTAACGCACACGCAATTCGTGTAAATCAGCGCGTGCCTTTATCGAATCCTGAGGAGGATCACCTAATTATGAGTCAGGACGACCAGAAAACCATCATCGAATCCGGTAATGCCGTCATGGGCATGGAGCTCGGTTCCACACGGATCAAAGCCGTGCTGGTGGGCCCCGATAATCAGCTTTTGTCAACCGGCGGACACGGCTGGGAGAATATCCAGATCGACGGTGTGTGGACATACTCATTGGATGAGGTGTGGAGCGGGATCGCCTCCTGTTTTGCCGACCTCCGATCCGATGTCCGAAAAAAATACAACGTCGAACTGAAAACCTTCGTTGTCGGCGGTTTCAGCGCCATGATGCACGGATATCTGGTGTTCGATAAAAATGATCGGCTTCTCACGCCGTTTCGGACTTGGCGCAACAACATCACCGCTGATGCGTCCAAAGAACTCACCGGCGTTCTGAACTATCCCATCCCTCAGCGCTGGAGCATCGCCCATCTCCATCAGTCCATACTCAACGGCGAAGCCCATGTCAAAGATATCGCCTACATCACCACGCTCTCGGGGTATGTCCACTGGCAACTGACCGGTGAGAAAGTCATCGGAATCGGGGATGCCTCGGGCATGTTCCCCATCGATATCGAGTCCGGGGATTTTGATGCGGCCCGGGCCGGCAAGTTCGACGCTCATGTGTCCGGTGAAGGCCATTCCTGGAAGCTTTCGGATATTTTTCCCAGAATCATTCCCGCCGGCGAGATCGCCGGCAGACTCACCCCGGAAGGCGCGAAAAAACTGGACTCCTCCGGCACTCTTGAAGCCGGCATTCCTCTGTGTCCGCCGGAAGGCGATGCGGGAACCGGAATGGTGGCCACCAACAGCGTTCGGGTGCGCACCGGCAACGTTTCGGCAGGCACCTCGGTATTCGCCATGCTCGTCATGGAAAAGGAACCCGCCAAGGTTCATGAGGAAATCGATCTGGTGACCACGCCCGACGGAAAACTGGTGGGTATGGCGCATTCCAACAACTGCACCTCGGATTACGATGCCTGGATCGGTCTGTTCGGCCAAGCCGCCAAAGCCCTGGGGGCGGAAGTCTCCACGCCGGTGCTTTACGACACCCTCCTGGCTCTGGCACTCAAAGGCGATCCGGACTGCGGCGGCCTGCTCTCCTACGGTTACATCTCCGGCGAACATATCACCGGTTTTTCCGAGGGTCGTCCTCTTTTCGTCAGAAAACCGGATGCGGCCTTCACCATTGAAAATTTCATCCGATCCCATCTGTTTACCTCCCTCTGCGCCCTGCGTACCGGACTGAACGTCCTGATGGAAGAGGAAGGCGTGCAGGTGGATGAGATTCGAGGCCACGGAGGATTCTTCAAAACCGCCCACGTGGGCCAACGCATCATGGCCGCGGCCACCGGAACGCCTGTGAGCCTCCTGGAATCTGCCGGGGAAGGCGGAGCCTGGGGCATGGCCCTCCTGGCGTCTTTTGCGATTCGGGAAGACGAGTCTGTGAGTCTGCCTGATTTCCTGGATGAGGTGATGAAAGACGGTGTGGGCGAAGCATTCCGGCCTGTGGATGCCGATGTGGCCGGATTCCAAGCCTTTTTTGAGCGTTATCACCGCGGACTGGCCATCGAGCGCGCCGCCGTCGACACATTGAGCTGACGCCTTGGCCACTCTCAAGGACATCGCCGATCGGGCCGGCGTCTCCATCGGTACCGTCGACCGTATCCTCCATAAGCGCGGCCGCTACTCCTCGGAAACGGCGGCTAAAGTCCGGGAAATCATGGAGGAGGTGGATTACCGCCCCAACCTGATGGCCAGGCGCCTGTCCAAGTCCAAGAGCTGCCGAATCGCCGCCTTCCTCCCCTGGCCGGAACAGGACAGCGGCTATTGGGAGCTGACACTGGAGGGTATCCGCCGCGCCGAGGGCGATCTGGCGCCATTCGGCTTGAATCTGGACATCCTGCATTTCGATCGTTACGATGCCGACCAATTCCTCCAAACCGGACTCCGGCTGGCCGGCGGTCAATTTGACGGCATTCTGATGGCCCCCCTGAGGGAGAAGGAATCACGATCCCTGCTGCGGCACATCGACAAACAGATTCCCGTCGCGTTTTTCG
>JARGFR010000174.1 GCA_029210985.1 Spirochaetaceae bacterium
GGTCGGGTCGCCGATGTGACGTTCGGGGAAGGCAGCGTCAGATTCACCTCCGAAGCCGGTCCGACCGCCGAGACGACGGTGGACTGGGAATTCGTGCTGGACTGAGGGGTAAGGCCTTGAGGTTTCCGGGGCGGTGAGCCATGGCTCCCCCAAGGCCATGGCTCCCCCAAGGTCCTTCGCGTATACTGACTTCCATGTATTCAACTCCGCTGATTGCCGTCACCGGCGCCTCGGGCCTGCTGGGGCGGCCGCTCATGACTCTGTTGGAAAACGATCGTCGATACCGGGTGAGGGGGGCCGCCCTGAGCCGAGCGGGAGGCGCCTTGGACCGGCTGGATTTAACCGACGGAAATGCCGTCGAAACCTGGCTGGACGAGATGAAGCCGACGGCCCTGATTCACCTCGCCGCCGAACGCCGGCCGGATGTCTACGCCCAGGATCCCGAAGCCGCCGACCGGCTCAATATCGACTCCACTCAGGCGTTGGCCGCAGCATGTGCTTCTCGTGATGTGCCCCTGCTGTTTCTCTCCACAAACTATGTCTTTGACGGTACGGCGCCTCCCTACCATCCCACCGACAAACCCAACCCGCTGAACGATTACGGGCGGAGCAAGCTTGCCGGCGAGACGTCGGTGATAAAGGCCTCTCCTCGGCATCGCCTTCTGCGGATTCCCATGCTGTACGGTCCGTCGGAGAACTTGGAGGAGTCCTCGGTGACGACGATTGCCCGGGCATTTTTGAAGACGGACCAACCCGTATTGCTGGATGTCAGGCAGACCCGATATCCGGCCTACACCCCGGACGTCGCTGCAGCCATTCTGGGTATGCTCCCGGGTCTGATAGACGGTTCTCTTGCCGGCCCTGCGCTTCATTTCTGCCCCGCAGAGTCCTTTACCAAACGGGATATGGGAGAAATCATGGCGCCTCTGGTGGGTGCCGATCCCCACAGGGCCGTCCCGGACGACAGGCCTCCCTCCGGAGCACCCAGGCCTCAGAATGTCGGTCTGGCTTGTCCGTATCTGGAAGAGCTGGGATTATTGAAGACGACACCGTTTCGAGAGGCGATTAGTCGAACCCTCGAGTCCATTCACGCCGCCGGAGGTATTTTTTGAAAGTTCTCGATCTCACCCATCTCATGGAAGAGGGCATGCCTGTCTATCCCGGTACCGAGCAGCCTTCTTTCTCCGGCGCCTTCAGCGTGACGGAGCATGGCTTCCGCGAGGCCAGGCTGACCATGCTCACCCATACCGGCACTCATCTGGATGCACCGGCCCACATCCTGAACGGCGGGTCAACCTTGGAGAAACTCCCCGTTGATGCGTTTGTCGGTCAGGCCGCTGTTATTGATGTTTCCGGAGTCACCGACAGAATCGAGAAATCCGCCCTGCTTCACGCTGCCGAGGATATTGCCGAGCTGGATTTCGTCATACTTCGGACAGGCTGGGAAGGCCGTTGGGGAGTTGATTCGTACTTCTCGGGTTTTCCGACCCTGAGTCCGGATGCTGCTCGCTGGCTGACTGGTTTCAGGCTCAAGGGCATCGGTTTTGACTGTATCTCCGCCGATGCGGCCGAGACGACGGATTTCGAGATACACAAGATTGTTCTGGGAGCCGGGATTATCATCATTGAAAATCTACGGGGATTGGACGCACTTCCCGATACGGCGTTCCGTTTCGCCGCGTTCCCTCTGAAACTCAAGGACGGAGACGGTTCGCCGGTCCGGGCTGTGGGGATGTGGGATGAAAATTGACCTCCGATCAGCTGACGGGTTAATCCACTCACAAGGCCTATCTGAAGGATTGGAATAAACATGAAAAAGGCCGTCCGCCTCACCGAAGGTTCGCCCGGACGCCGCATCCTCGCTCTCACCGGACCCATGTCGGTGGGCATGGTGGGCATGGTGGTTTTCAACCTGGTGGACACCTGGTTCGTCGGGCGCCTGGGCACCGACGCCCTGGCCGCCATGGGATTCACATTTCCCGTCATCCTGCTCCAGGGGAGCATCTCCATGGGTCTGGGTATCGGCACCTCGGCGGCGGTGTCCCGTGCCTTCGGCCGGGACGATCACGAGGATGCCCGGAGACTCACCACCGACAGTCTGTTTCTCTCCGTGCTCATCGTCATTCTCTTTGTCGTTCTCGGTCTATTAACCATCGACCCGCTCTTCCGGGTGATGGGCGCCGACGGCGATCGCCTGGTACTGGTGAAACGCTACATGAAAATATGGTATCTGGGCGTCCCGTTCGTCGTGATACCGATGATCGGCAACAACGCCATCCGGGCAGCCGGGAATACCGTGATTCCCAGCGCCATTATGCTCACCGCCATCTGCGTCAACCTGGTTCTGGACCCCCTGCTCATTTTCGGTATCGGTCCTTTCCCCAGAATGGGTATCGCGGGAGCCGCCCTGGCGACGGTTTTCGCCCGATCCACCACACTGGTGGTGTCTCTCCTGGTCCTTCGATTCCGGTTCGGACTCCTGGCGGCGAAGGTGTCCGGGGGTGCCCGCCTGCGGGATTCGTGGAATCGGATTCTCTCCATCGGTTTACCGGCGGCGGTGACACAGACCGTCATGCCCCTCTCCATGGGCGTCATCACCAGGATTGTCTCAGATCACGGAGCAACGGCTGTGGCCGCACTCGGGGTGGGAACCCGGGTGGAGATGTTTGTTCTCTCCCCCATAAGAGCTCTGGCGGCGGTTCTTGTTCCGTTCGTTGGTCAGAATATCGGCGCCGGCCGGGCGGACCGAGTGAAGGCGGGCCTGCGATTCGGGTATCGTTTTTCCCTTTCTCTCGGTGCCTTATCGTTCGTCGTGCTGCTTATTGCCGGTCGTTCCATTGGACGTTTGTTCGATCCCAATCCGGAGGTGGTTCGAATCGCGTCGCTCTATATGGCCGTCGTATCGGTGGGATACGGAGCCCATGGAATTCAGCTGATATCGGCCAACTCCTTCAGCGCCCTGGGACGTCCGTATCACGCCGCCGCGCTCAATCTGGCTCGGATGTTCGGCCTCTACATTCCCATGGCCCTTCTGGGATCCCGACTCTTCGGTCTGACGGGAGTTTTCGCCGGCGCTTCCTTTTCGGCGTTTATTGCCGGCGGATTAGGGGCTCTATGGGTGATGAAGAGTCTGGCCCGCCCTTTGAAGGAAGATCTCGAATCCTAGAATTCGGGTTCCGGGAGCGGCGGGTGATTCTCATCTCAATCGATGTGTCGGTTTGGGTGCTCCCGGGATGAGGGCCTCGGACCGATAACCCGATTCCTCGAGTCCGTACCGCCGCGCGGCTTCCTCAATCAAACGCCGTGCCGCGGCTTCCAGCTTCTCCGGCGCTCCCAGGGTCCGAATGTTCAAGGTGAGGCCCACACGGTCGACAACGGCTTCGTGGTCAATGGCCGACTCGGCCTGCAGCCGCCCCCCGGCCAGACCGGCCTTTATAGATCCGGCGGCCGATGTGACGAGAATCTTCGCGTGGGCGGCATCGCCGCCCAGTTCTCTCTTGAGGTCGCTCATCATATCCATGGCCAGATCCGTCGGTGAGAACGGGGTCTTTGAAGAGAAGGATGCCAGACCGTTATACCAGCCAAGTTCGGCTTCCGCCGCGGCATAGACGTCATAATCGATATCCACAGGAACCGGGAGATTCAGTGGCCGAGAATCTTTCAGCATCGTGATGATGGCCTCAAGACCGACTCCCGACTGAGTCGAACAGTGAATAATCTGGGCACCCGGCACCAGGCGCTTCAACCGGGCGACGGACATGTCTCGATCCTGGACCGACAGGAGGTCATCTTTAGAGAGAATGAGTATCGAAGCCTCTTTGAGCTGGTGAGCCACCAGGACTTCACGGGGAGTGACGGGCTGCTCCAGACGAAGATGCTCGTACTCTCCCCTCATCCGTCCGCCGTCCGCCAGGACGAGATAGGGGCCGAGCTCGACGAGTTCATCATGATAGAGCTTCATGGGGCCGAGGACGGTGGCGGCCAGGTCGGTGCAGCTTCCCACCGGCTCGGCGAAGATGTAATCCGGTTTCTGTGTTTCTTCCAGGTTTTCCAATATTCCCACGAGCTCGCCGAAGTTGCAGCAGAAGCAGCCGCCCAGAACTTCACCCGCCGTGAGACCTTTGGATCGTGCGTAGGCGGTGTCCACCAGGAACTCGCCCTGGTCGTTGGTGACCACCGCCACCCGTGCTCCCTGTTTTGCCAACTCTTCGCCCAGGGCCATCATCAGTGTTGTTTTTCCGCTGCCCAGGAATCCTCCGATGAGGATGAGCTTCGGCCTGGTGTTTTGTTTCCTCATGTCGGAAATGCCTCTTTTTCGTATCGGGGTGGGGGTCATCGACGAGACTCTGTGCTTGAATCAGGGTTCATTGGCCGACGAATCCTCTCCAGGCATCGGCTACGGCCTGGTCGCCTCCCGGGGGTGTAATCACCGTGAGCCCGGGCGGCATGCCCATGGGAAGATTGTCCTCAATCCATTCCAGAGACCCGGCATTGTCCGAAACATACCACCACCCCCCGCCGGTGTTTATCCAGCCTTTGATTCGCCAGGTGGCATCAAGCATGTCGTGGAGAAAGGCATCCACCGACTCTTTGGGGATTCCATCGAATTCCAGCTGAAGGGTTCCGGGACGGCTTCCCGGCGTATCGCAGGAGACGATGTCTCCCCGACGATGAGAGCTTGATGATCCGGTGAGCCGGTCTGCGTCGATATCCGCCCGGACGGTGGGGATGATTTCCGCCTCGGCGTTGATGCTGCGGATCTTCTTCTCGATATCCGAAATAGCCGGTGGGTCGATCAGATCGCTCTTGTTCAGCAGTATCAGGTCGGCCGCCTCAATCTGCCGGCTCAGCGCCGGGAGGTTGTCCATCATCATCGGTGTGCGCACGGCATCGAAGAGGCAGAGTACCTTGGCCAGAACAAAATCCGCGGCAAGACGATAGTCGGAAAGAAGTTTATCGAGTCCCGAGGGATCGGACATTCCCGACGCTTCGACAAAGAGTCGTACGGGACGCATCTTGGCGAACATCCGAAGCCCCAAGGCGAAGTTGGCCGTTTTGCAAGAGCAGAAGATGGAACCGCCGGCCACTTCGAAAATTTCCGGCTCGCCGGAGCTTGCTCGAATCAGACTGCCGTCCACGACGATGTCGCCGAAATCATTCACCAGCAGGCCGGCTCCCTCACCGAGCCCGCCGGAGAGCAGGCGATTGACGAGGGTGGTTTTACCGGCACCGAGAAATCCGGTGATCAGATAAACGGGAATGCGGTTGTCGGGATTCGATGCCATTGTTCAATTCTCTCTTTCTTGGAAAAAACCGGACCGCAGCGCATGAAAGCGGCGCGGTCCGGGGATGTGTTTGCGGTATGAATCCCTAGAGTACGGCGCTCACGGCTTTCTTGAGCTCCTCTCTGTTGGGTATCACGGAGATGAACTTCACCTCGCCGTTGATGACGATGGTGGGAAGATTGGCAACGCCGAGCTTGCCCAAGCGGGCGATATTTTCCGGCTCGGTAATTTTGCGTTCCAGAATTTCCACTTTGTCACCGAACTCGGAGACCATATCGTCTGCGGCGGATTTCATGTAGCCGCAGGCCGCGCAGGTGGCCGAATCGATGGTGAGTACTTCGATCAGGACATGATCCAGAGCGGCGTAGTCCGGCATATCCACCTCGATGTCCGTCTCTTCTTTGACATAGCCTTCAACCAGCTTTCGGGCGGCTTCGGGATCCTGAGCGGCCTGGGCTACACCGATGACGTTCTCCACAGGAGTGTTGAACGGCATGTCGCAGCCCGGAGCCAGGATAAAGTTCCGTTTTCCGATGGAATCGATCTTCTCCAAGGCGGCTTTCATGGCATCCCGCTGATTTCCCAGCAGCATGACGACGGTGAGCTGAATGTTTCCGCTGATAACCACGTTGTGCCTGTCGGTAATTTCCTTCGCGGCCGCCAGGTCTATATTCTCGTCGATACCAAGGCAGTCCGGACCGACTTTACACATCACCTCCAGATTCTTTGTCGCATCACCGCAGACGAAGAATGAGGATTTTACACCTTTGTCACGTAGGGCATCGAAGAGACGTTTGTAGGGTTTGGACATGAATTGCTCGAAGGCGTCGGGGGAGATCTGGGAAATGAGAGGATCCACCGGTGCGACGATGTCCATGCCTGCTTCGATGTAGTAATCGGCCATGGTCAAAAATACATCGGTGCAGTACTCCAGGAGGGCCGAGACATATTCGGGATTGTCATACATATCCATGAAGAGGTTGGTGCTGCGAAGGTGGGACGCCAGGGTGAAAGGACCGCAGCTCAGGCCGTAGAGTGCCGTGTCTGGTGCCGCTGCACGGAAGCGTTTCATTACATCCAGAATCATGGGAATCCGGCCGTCTTTTTTGCCGGGCATCTTCGTGGGAACGACGGCTTCGGAGGCCAGGGGATGAGCGGATACCGTGGGCGGCGAATCGTCCGCCCATTTGAGTTCGCATCCCAGTACTTCCGCTTCAACCTGAAGATCGAAGATGACGGGCATTCCGTCCGGTGAATACTGCTTCTCCGCTTCTATAAGGCTCTTGTAAAGTTTCTCTCCGTCCTGGAGGAGCTCGGTGGCGTTGTATCCGGTGAGCTGCCCGATCTGTACTCCCGTATAGGGAACCCACGGTACCCTGGGAAGCTCTTCGTTGTTCATGGCTTTGAGAATCAGTTCTTTTCCGGTCATATCTTTCTCCTTGATCTCGCTGGATCGTGACTCTGAGAGTACGCGCCCGTTCCAAGGGATTCTTGCCCTTTCTTGCGAATTTGAGACCTTTTTTATCATGTTCTTCCGCACTTCGCAGGATCTCTCTAAGGATCGCAAAAAAATCCAAGACGATAGAAAAGTGCAATTACAATAATACGGAATTGGTGAGATGATAACGTCGTGCCGTCTATGGGAGGCTTTTCACAGTGGACAAAGACAAAACAGTGACTATTTCGGTCTTGCGCGGCAGCGAGAGCATCGAAGTTTCCCTGAATGGCCAAACCGATCTCCTGGACGCTCTTCGTCATGCCGGTACGATGGCTCCGCCGGCGCCTTGTGCGGGCCGCGGCCGCTGCGGTATGTGCCGGGTTGTACTTGAATCACCGGGATCTGTTAAATCCGCCGATCTCCATGAAGATGAGCGGCGATTATTGACCGAATCGGAGATTGCCGAGGGTGTGCGTCTGGCATGCCGTCTTCCCGTTTCCGGCGGGATGAGGGTTCGACTTCCCGAACTTGCGGCGTCCCGCATCGAAACCCGGGCTGAGGGCGAAGATGTGGAACTCGATCCCATACTCACCAAGCGGACGGTTGTTCTTCCTCCAGGCAGCCTGGAAGACCAGCGATCCGCAGCGGCCAGGCTGGAAGATGTTCTGGGATTGGAGTCCGGAAGTCT
>JARGFR010000175.1 GCA_029210985.1 Spirochaetaceae bacterium
CACCCGGTCATCACCACCAGGCCGTCTCCGTTCCGAATCGCCTGATTCATAGCCGAACGGCTCTTACGGTCGGCGGCATTGGTGACGGTGCAGCTGTTTACCACTACGACATCCGCCTCGCCGCCGAACTCGGAGACTTCCCAGCCAAGGTTCTTGAAGCCGGTGGCGATGGATTCGGTTTCGGCCTGGTTGAGCTTGCATCCCAGGGTTTTGAAGGCCACACGCCGTGCCGGAGGAGAGGATTTCAACGCACATCTCCGGCGGTGATGCCGGCCGCCGCACGGCCTTCAATGCTCAGCGGGCGGGCGGCAACGATTTCCACATCGGCGAACTCCCCTATCCTCAGGCCCTCGGCGGCCATGCGAACCGGAATACGACCCTCGGTATAACCCGAATAGTACCCGCTTTTACGGTCCTCGGATGTGACGAGGACACGCATCACCCGACCCACCCTTGCCGAATTCAACGGCGTAGAGATTTCCTGCATGAGCTGACTCAAGTAACGGAACCGGCGTTCCTTCTCTTCCTTAGGGACATCATCGTCCCAGCGGGCGCTTCTGGCTCCGGGACGAGGACTGTACTGGGCAATATAGGCCATGTCATAGCGGAATTCCCGCATCGCCGAAGCGGTGGCCTCGAATTGATCCTCAGTCTCACCGGTAAACCCGACTATAATGTCGGTGAAAATCGATGCGTCGGGCAGGAGGCGCCGGATATCATTCACAACCGCGCGGTAGCGAGCCATGGAATGATTGCGGTTCATCCTCAGCAGCACTTTGTCATCCCCGGACTGGAGAGGCAGATGGATCCAATTCGCCAGCACCGGATACTCGGACATCACTTCAAGCAGATCAGTGGTGATATCCCGGGGATGAGGAGAGGTGAAATATGTCCAGAACTCCGCACCGGTCTGTCTGCCGATTTCCCCAACTTCCCTCATGAGTTGAGGGAAGGAGAGTTCCCCGCCGTCTTTATCCAGACCGTAGGAATTCACGTTCTGCCCAAGGAGGGTGACGGACTTGCAGCCGCCATCAATCAGATTTCGGATTTCGGAAAGAATGTCCTTCGACGGCCTGGAAACCTCCCGGCCCCGGGTGTAGGGAACGGCGCAGAACGTACAGAACTTATCGCACCCGTTCTGAATGGGTACGAAGGCTTCAGTCACCGAACCGTAACTGGGTCTGACTTTCCAGAATTCCTCTATGCGTTCCCGAGCCTCTTCCCGTCCCGGCATGCCCACCTCAGGAGCACCGATTGTGAATGGAATCACTTCCGGTGCCGCCGTCTCGGAGTCTTCACGGCCTTCGTCGGGTATCTCGTCACCGAGACTATGATTGTGAGACATGCTTCCGGGTGTCGGCACGCCATATTGGCGTATCATGTCCGGCAGATCGGTGAGCTGATCGATGGGAAAGATCAGATCGAACATTTTCAGGAATTTATCCCGGTCCGCGGGCAGAACGCACCCGGTAATGAAAGTGAGACAGGGCTTGTGGATCTTAGCCTGGTTCCAGTTTCTGATTCGTCCATAGACACGGTCGATGGCCTTCTGTCGAACGGAACACGCAATGAGACCCTTCACGGCCACATCCGGATCATTTTCATCTTCGCATTCGGTATACCCCATACCGGAAAGTACGGTGCGTATTCGCTCCGCATCCGAGCGGTTCATCTGGCATCCGAAAGGTACAATATGGAACTTCATTCGATATCCTCTAGAAATACACCTCGGCATGGATACGGTCGGCACCGACACCTTGAGAACCGAGAATGTCATAGGCCTCGTAAATCATGTCGCAGTTGCCGCAAAGGTAGGCGAGGCAGCCTTCCGGTGCGGGGTTTCCCTTAAGCCAGGAGGTGACGCGTCCCGAAAAGTCGCCACCGTCATCACGACTCAGGCAGCTGACCACCCGGTCCGGTTCGTAGGCGTCGTGGTCATACAGTTCGGTTTTATGCCGAACACCATGGATAAGACGATAATCCAAGTCCGGATAAGATTTTATCAGACAATGAAAAGGGCTGATTCCCGTTCCGGTGGCAATAAAGAGCATCGGAGCCCCGAAATCGCCTTCTTCGATTCGGAAAAAACCGAAGGGACCCTCAACATCCACCTCATCACCGACCTTCAGCTGCCTGAGTTTCGGCGAAACGCTTCCCTGATCCACTTCCTTCACCAGAATCTCCAGGAAATCATCGTCGGATGATGAATAGACAGAATACTCCCGCCTATCGATACCGGGAATGGGACCGACATGAATGTACTGCCCCGGGGCGAATTCCATATTTCGCCGCTCGATTCTCACGACAAATGCCCCTTCACCCAATTCCCTTAAACCGAGGATTTTATGTTTTCTTGTGTCCTGAATCATGAAGTGTTATACATTACCTTGCTGCAGGTGTTTTCGGCAAGGTTGACGGTCCATAATGACCATTTGCCTAAGTCCCGCCTTTGGACTACCTTTTGAACCATGTCCACATACCTTAGAAAACCCGATTGGCTCAAGATAAAACTCGACACCACCGAGGATACCGCCGCCGTGCGAAGAGACTTGCGGGAAAAAGGGCTTCATACCGTATGCCAAGAAGCTCGATGTCCCAATCTCCATGAATGCTGGAGTCATCACCGGACCGCCACATTCATGATTCTCGGCGACACTTGCACCCGCAGGTGCCGATTCTGCGCCGTAAAAACCGGCAAGCCCGATTCTCCCGATGAGTTGGAACCAGGTCGGGTGGCCGCTTCAATAGAAAAGCTGGGCATCAAACATGCCGTCATTACCATGGTCGATCGGGACGATCTGCCTGATTTTGGAGCAAAATACCTGGCGGCCACGGGAAGGGCCGTCCGAGCACGTTCTTCCGACATCACCGTGGAATACTTATCATCCGACATGATGGGACGCAGGGAGAGCATTGTTGAACTGGTGGAATCGGCGCCGGACATCCTCGGCCACAACGTGGAAACCGTCCGTCGACTCAATCCTGTGGTCCGCTCCAGGAGCGACTATGACAGATCCCTCGGTTTCCTGGAAACCGCCCGTGCTCTTTCAAGCACCTTGTTATTGAAAAGCAGCATCATGGTCGGCTTGGGAGAGAAAATGGAAGAGGTACTCAAAACCCTTGAGGATCTGCGGCGAGTCGGCTGCAATCTGGTGAATATTGGCCAATATCTCCAGCCCACACGGCGTCACGCCCCGGTGCAGCGTTATTGGAGACCCGCCGAATTTGTGGATGTGATGAGAAAAGCCCAGACCATGGGCTTTGAACATGTCGAAGCCGGCCCTCTGGTTCGATCCAGCTACAATGCGGGCGAACAGCTTAAATCATTGTTGGAGAAGCGGAAGATTTCTTCCTGATCAGACCGCTTTCCATCGCAGGTTGGCTGAAAAAACAGAGGGAATAAGGAGTTCCTGACCCTCAATTTCGCAGAGCATTCCTTTGCCCGGCTTCTGTTCAACAACTGTCACCTTTCTGCCAGGTCCGATACCATTCTCCTGACAGAAGGATAACATGCCGTCGGTCATCTCTCCTTCCTCGGTAATTCGGATAATTTTTATTTCGGTTCCGACACCGGCGTCTTCCAGGGACGGAGCTTCAAGATACGCCTTTTCTATGGCCGATCCGGGCATAGGGTTGCCATGAGGACAGGTTTGGGGATCACCAAGTTTTTTCACCAGGAAGGATGTGAGCTCATCAGATAATGAGGCCTGAAGTGTCTCCGCTTCGACGTCCGATTTATCCCAGGGATATTTCAATATGCCGACAAGAACATGTTCAATCAAAAAATGTCTTTTAACGACATTTTCCGCAACCGTACGTCCTTCCTGAGTCAGGCCGATTGCCCCGTACCTGTCCTGATCCACCAGGCCGAGTTTCTTTAACCGGCCGACGGCTTGAGAGACAGCCGGACGTGATACCTCGAGTCTGTCGGCAAGGCGCGCATTAGGTACGATTCCATGATCCCGTTCAATAAGGAATATCTGAGTGAGATATTCCGGAGCAGCCGGAAATTGGCTTTTTAGTTCTTGAAGTGTCATCAATTAAAAGTATATCTCAATTAAGAGACTGGTGCGAAGACCCTGATAGTCAAAGGGAGTATTTCATCACTTTGAAATCACCAATGTATGAGAACCGTCTCCATTATCGGCAATCGAATCAACTCTGTAGCCCGATTCTATCGCCGATCTGGGGACATTTTCGAGAGGCTCCTCTCCCTTCAGTAATATTTCCAGCGATTGGCCATCGCCTAAAGTCTCCAATTGCAGCTTTGCCTTGACGAAAGTCATCGGGCAGCTGTCGGCCGTTATGTCAAGAAATTTGGTCGCCATCGGGTCCTCCTAAATAAAGAGCGTCTCGCCGCCCGAAGAGATGTCCAGGAATTTCGGCACTCCAATCACATCTTTCACCTCGGGGATGAAGTCATCCAGGGATAAACCGAGGATATTCATCGACATTTCGCATGCGTAGAAATTCACACCCAAAGCTATCGATGCCTCGAAAAGCTCCTTGAGGGTCGCCACATTTCGTCTCCGGGTCAGCCCTGTCATCAGTCGCGGTGCCGCGCCGAGCAGATTCAGACGGGTCATGGGCAGGTTTTCAGGTCCCCCGGCGAGGTAGTTGAACGCTTTGGCCAATGCGCCATTCCCCTGGGTTCCGCGCCTCTTTTTCTTCTTTAGAATATTCAATCCCCAAAAAGTGAAGAATAGATTAACCTCATAATTCACCGCAGCGGCGCCTGAGGCCATGGTGAATGCCGCAATAGCTTTGTCAAAATCGCCGCTGAAGGCAATGAGCGACAGTTTTTTAGGATCCGCCATACATAAGCTCCTTATACATGATATACCCAATCAAGTATGTTGACTATAATATATGACTTTTCCAGCATTATTTCAAGATCAATTGAAAAATGTGACATTTTTCACTCATATTCACCGCTTCATGTGCTCTCTGTCATATACGCCAATAAGGAGAAAACCAAGCGCTGAAGCGGCTCCCAGAATAAAACAGAGGCGCCACGCATCCTTCAGTGGTCTGGTCAGCAGCAACATGCCCGTCAACCACGGAGAGAAGGCTCGTCCGGAACCTGAAATCAAGGGAAGTATGGATGTAAAACGGCCCCTATGAGAGGAGGGGGTGTGGTTGGCAGTAAAGACTTCGATATTTGTGGCGCCGAGGATTTCGCCAACTGTCCAAATCAACACAGAAATGTAGATGGCGGCGGGTGATGCAAAATAGGCCAGCATACCGAATCCGACGGCATAAAAAGCGGCATGAGCCGCCACACTGACGACAGGTTTGAGACGACGGGTCATTCGAATGATCGGCACTGTTAAGGCGACGACAATGAGCGCATTCAAACTCATGGCCTTGCCGTACAGAAACGCGCCGTCTTGAGGAAAGTGATATTTGACGAACATGGGAAGGGTAAAAGAGTGCTGTCCGTATATAAACCAAGGTACGGCCATGAGTATGACAAACCCCAACAGCACCGGTCTGCGCAGAATCAGACGTATTGTGGATCCTTCCTCCGTCTTCTCCAAGCACTCTGAGGATTTTTTCATTGCCAGACTTAAGGTTTCCGGTAAGAACACAACTACGAATACCAGAGAAATCAAAGTGGTGACGGCGTCACCGAAGAACAGCCAGCGGGCATGTCCCTCATAAAGATAGCCGGCCAGGAACGGTCCCGCGGCAAAACCGAGGTTCATTGCCAGATAGAGTAGGCTGAAAGCCGTCTTGCGGTTGGACGAGTCGGTCAGATCGTAGGTGGCGGCCGACGAGGAGGGAACCATCAGACCGATGAAAAATTGGTGAATCAGAATGAGATAAATGATGGAAGGCGTCATGGCCATGAATCCGATGGCCGCAAGAGAGAGTGCACTGACGATCTGGGCTCCGACAAGCAGTCTCTTGCGCCCCACCTTGTCGGCAAGCCAACCTCCCAGAAGAGACCCAGGAACGAACAACACCGTCGTTATCATCAGAATGCGCCCGGCGTCTTCGGCGTTATAGCCCAATCTGTCGGTGAGAAGCAATGTGAGAAACGGGAAAACGAAACTGCCGGCCGAATTCACCAGACGTGCGGCGGCCAGTGCCCAGATGGGTCCCGGCAGATTGCGGTAGTCCCGATATGTCTCCTTGATAGACATTGAAGGAATCATGAACACCGGTGCACAACCATGTCAATCGTCCGTCCAAGCCGATGAGTCTTGACGCCCGAAGGCGACCAAATCAGAATACGGCCCATGTCAGTCAGGAAAACCTACACCATTGCCGCGGCATCAGTACTCGTTCTGGGCATGACCGCTTTAATCGTCTTTGCAGAACCGAAAAACAAACCGTCTGTCGGGGATATTGAAGACAATCGGTTTCTGTTGGATACGGTTGTATCCATCCGAGTCTACGAAAGCGAAGACGACGAACTCCTGAACAGAGCATTCGAACTCATCGGATCCTACGAAGCAATTCTAAGCCGCCACAATAACAACAGCGAAGTATCGGCAATCAATGCCGGTCCCGCCGGCATCCCTGTCGCCGTATCACAAGAGACAGTCGAAGTGATCCTGAGGGCCAAAAAATTTGCGGAAATGTCCGGCGGTGCGTTCGATCCCACGGTGGGTCCCTTGGTCGATCTCTGGGGCATCGGGGGACCTTCTCCGCAAATACCGTCCCAGGATGAAATTGAGGCCGCACTTTCATTGGTGGACCACCGGAATGCGGCAGTGGACCGGGACGACCTGAATGTCACATTGAGCCAGGACGGAATGACCCTCGATCTGGGCGGTATCGCCAAAGGATGGATCGCCGACGAAGTCAGCCGCTTCCTGCAGGAGAACGGCGCGGAACATTTTTTGATCAATCTTGGGGGAAACGTCCTTGTTTACGGCGGCAAACCCGACGGTTCTCCATTCCGAATCGGCATGC
Source organism: Spirochaetaceae bacterium (assembly GCA_029210985.1). GTDB lineage: Bacteria > Spirochaetota > Spirochaetia > DSM-2461 > DSM-2461 > UBA2779. The sequence goes on from JARGFR010000175.1 coordinate 6,925, forward strand.
AGGATCCGACGGCCGACAGGGGACGCTACATGGGTATTTTCTCACTGGAAAACGGTTCGGTGGTGTCCTCGGGTGTCTATGAAAGGTATTTCGAAGCCGACGGCGTTCGCTATCACCATATTCTCAGTACCGAAGACGGCAGACCTGTGAGAAACGGATTGGCGGCGGTGACAATACTTTCTGCCGAGTCTATAGACGGCGACGCTCTTTCCACCACGGTGTTCGCTTTGGGACTGGAAGAGGGAATAGACCTTGTTCAAGATCTGAAGGATGTGGAAGCGGCTTTCGTCACGGAAACCGGCCGTGTGATTCTGACTCAGGGCGCGGCCGATATATTCAAGCCCACAGATTCCGACCTTGATATGGAAATCAGATCGGCAGGATGACGTGAGATCGACTGCGCTTTATACTGAATACGATGGATGATAGTAGTCC
>JARGFR010000176.1 GCA_029210985.1 Spirochaetaceae bacterium
AGAGCTTCTTGGGCCCTGGTGTAGTCATCCAGGCGATTTCTGAACTCCGTACCGTGACGTTCGACGTCTTCCAGGAGCTTGATTCGCTCTTCCGCCAACTCTATCTGTCGATGAGCTTTCAACAGGTCGTCGTAATGAGCTTTCAGCCTGGAAAATTCATCTTCCGTCTCTACTCCATCGAGCATCTGACCCCGGATAAAATCATTCAGATCGTCAATATCTTTGACTCCCACTGTTTTATTGAATAGAGTCAGCGCTTTCTCTGAACGCATCCCGAAACGGAGACGAAAGGCTTTTGCATAGGCTGTAAATGTGTCGAAAACTTCGATATTCTTTGCCTTTTTCAGCCGTCTCAGGTACTCGCCTCGGGGGTCAACGTCAGAAAAGTCTTCTGCAATTGTAAGGGACTCCCTGGATAGGATATAACGAGTCTCCAAACGTCCGGTCGACCCGCCGAACCACCGAACCTGCGCCAGGCAAGTCGGTTCAGGTGTCAGGGAGTTTGTAAAAGCGGCCACAAGTACCGATACAGTGGACTTCTTATCCGGGCGGTGGAATCGGACTCGGGATGACAGGCTGCTTTCATCACGTGTTGTGCCATAAGCACCGCGAACATAGGATTCTTCGGTTCTGTCCCTTCGCCTGTCATTTCCCGAGGATTGATTAAAATGGCGGTTCCTCGGTGGTACCAGCAGGGATACCAGGGCATCCACGACTGTTGTTTTCCCTGAACCGTTCGCCCCGGTAATCAGGCTGTTCCGACAACCAGGTTGGAGCCTCCAGACCTTGGTGTTAAAACCTCCCCAATTGAAAAGTTCCAGTCGGTCGAGACGAAAACCTCCCTCGCTGCCGGTCTCCGTGAAAAGGTCAGCCATCTTTTTCCGCCTTTTTGTTCTCCAGGGCTTGTTTGAATTCCTCAACGAAATCCGGTGTTACCATTGCTTTAATAATGGGCATGACTTCGAATAGCCGTTCTCCATCTTCTCCGCGTCGAGTCGCTTCCCGAAGCAGCCCGAGCTCCTTGCCTTTCTGCAGGAGACCCACAAAGCGATTTTCAGTTTTTGATTCGTCGGTGTGCTCAGGGAATAGGACGGACAGAATGGACGACAGATCGGACTCTGACCGGTAGCAGCGCTCGCCGCCATCGAAGGACGATCTATCCTTCTCCCATTCCTCCCTCAGCACGACGCAGAGGAGTGATACATCGGAATTCAGCGCACGTCGGCGAACAAGTCGGGGTAAGCTATCTGCGTCTTCACTGTCTTTCTGCCCAACATAGGCAAATCCGTCCTCCTCATCTATATGGAGTACCAATCCTATCTGGGCCAGGTGTCGAGCTATGGGCGCAGAGTATTGCTGCAGGTCCGACCAAAGCGAGTCGTCGTGATAAATAGGACCTCGCAACAACCGGAGTTCGACGCCAGCGAAATCTTCGTGGCTTAACGTGTTATCCATAGAGCACCTCAGGAAGTGTGACTGTTCGAGTCTTTTCGTCGTCACGAATGTCGACGCGCCATCGTCGTGTTGTATCGATTCGAGATTTTGGCCTGTCTGCAGCCGCTCGGAAATAAGCCATTAGTTCCGGCAAGCCTTTTTCTACAGGGTGGTCTCTCAGTAAATCTTCCAGACTGACGGGACCGTCTTTCTCAACGGCTCGGTTGATCCGTTCTTCTACCGCCCCCTGATCAATCCAATCGGTTTCCGCCAGAGCACTCCAGTCTCCCGGATCATCGCCTGCCAATACCGGGATTTCTCCAGTCTGGCGTCCCGCTTCCGGCATGGCCAAAGGACGCTCTGCAGGCAGCATTACTGAAGCCCCTGTACCTTCCAGATAAAAAGAGTCTTCGGGCCATTCGCCTTCCAGGCCTCCCGCCAGGGATTTTATCTCCAGGATATCCTGGAGAAGTTTACGGGTTCGAAGCACATCATGACTCTCAAGTATTCGGTGCAATCGCTCGCCAAGGCGCCGATTCGTTTCCACGATCTTCCGCCCTGAAGCGAAGAGCTTTGCCTTTAAATCTTTCAGATAGTTCAGATTTTCATCGCCGTTAAGGACCCCGGCGTTCTCGTCCAGGGCATCAACCAGGTCGCTGATGCGGTCACCGCCGTAGTCGGCCACCAGGTAGTCCCAGAATGCTCGGAAACTCTGTCCCTGCGGCGTACCATCCAAGCGTTCTGAAGTGGAAAGCGCCGTTCCGACAATGTGACTTCGAGAGCTGTCCCGGTCCGACTCCTCTCGATAAATCTCTGTCAATAAAAGGCGGTAGTCCTCTTCTACCTTCGAGAAATCAGCAGCAAGACTCCGTGAGGATCGGACCAGTTCCACCATACGTTCCGCCACCTGACGGTCGCTTAGGATTCCCTGGACAACACCGGTGGCTTCAATTTCCCTAATTTCCTCTTCAATTGAGGCTTTCTTTGACTCAAGTTCCTCTATCCGGGCCTTGGGATCACTTTGTATACCTGAAACCAGTCCTTCTAACCGCTCCAAGATATCCGAGAATCGGGTTTCGGCCGCTATGGGCGCCGTTTCCGTCAGTTCCTCGAGCCATAGGAGAGCCTTCTCCGCAACCGGTGTGAGCTCCAAATGCCACAGTCCTTCTTCTCCTCGGTAGCGCCGGAGCAGCCGCAATCCTTCGGAACACCAGTCGTTCAGAAGGGATTGAGCTTTCTCACTGGAATCCTCAGTTTCTTCACCCAAGGCATAAGCCAAATCGATCACCAGCTCTTCCTGCTGAAGAATCAGGTTTCCACGCTTCTTGAAAGCGTCGTACAGGAAACTCAAGATAAAGGCCGGATCCTGTTTTCGGAAAAGATGAAACAGGGGATGATTGGAGAACAGGGGTGCTAATTTTTCATAAGTCATCTTGGGTATTCTATCAAACCTCCTCTTGAATGGAGACTCCTTTGGTGGTGGCCAGAGCGGTATATCTGACGTCTATCACATAACAATATCAAGCAGACGGACATGAAGGGGTTCTCCCAGCTGTCTTTCTCCCGGATTGAAGGGCGCAATGATATCAAGTTGTCTACATTGATAAAGTATCTGTCTCAGATGGACCTTGAAATGGAGATCAAGGTACGCCCTCGTCATCCGAAAGAGGATATACCTTCTGAAGTGATGCTCTTCCATACCTGATTCAGGAAAGAGCATCTATTTGTTATCCGGCACCTCGACTGCCCCGGGGTCGGTACCCGAACTGTACCGCCATTCGGCAGTCTGACATCCGCAAAGGTTACCAGATACTGAATCTCATCTAATGGGGATTTTTCTTAGCCGGAAACACTCCAAATCTATTGTCAACACCGGAATCAATTTGCAGTTTTCCACCGGAATGGAGTTGTAGCGTCGGGGCTTAAAGGAAGTCAACGACTCCCATTTTCATCCGGTCCTTCATCCGGTATGAATCACATTGAAGGCTGACGATGTGGACATGGTGGAGCAGGCGAAGTTTTTTGGACTCGCAGAAGACGATGCTCAGGTAATCCAAAGGTCGATAATTCGCTACCCTCGGTGAGTGGCGGAACGCGGCTTCAGAGGTAGGAATACCCTTGTCAGCAATTCGCTCGATGGAGAACGCATTTCGTGTATCGTCGTAATTGGAAGTTTTTGTGGTCTTCCGAATCGCCGATGCCTTCACCCAACTCAGTGGGCGAGAATCATGGATGGGGTTGCCGGGACAATTTATGAGCGTATGCATCGCTCCAGTCGTCTCACTGCATATCCAGCTTCGATTCTTTCCTGTTCCAGCCGTAAAGCGGAACCGCCGGGCACCCCGTCCTCCAATTTCCGATAGAGTGCTCTTTCCTCTTCATCCAGACCCTCGAAGGATGTTCGGGAGCCCGAATCTTCGAGTACGGTAAATCCTTCATAGTTTTCAAACGTCTCAACATCCATCGCCACCGAACGGGTTCTCGGCAGCATCCGTCGGAGCCGACCAAGAATAGCCAATCCCTCCCTATCGATATCACCCCAATAGAACACAGGCTGATCGGCCGGCAATCCGGCCTTCCCTAAAGCCTGAACGGCATTTCCCTCACCCCATAGTGCCAGTATTCCAGGTATCTCCGGCAATGCATCAAAGGATGTTCTGTTTTCTATGATGAATAGTCCCTTTGGCTTCAGGCTATCAACCAGTGAGGCAAGTTCGGTAAGTTCAATAGTCATTCGTGAAAGCCCTCCGAATCTCATGTCCGGATCCAAGAAACGTATCGTAGGCCGCCAATTCGAAGAGCCGCCCCAGTGATGTTCCAAGGTCAATCCAAGATCCGCAGAACGTTCTCCGGCTAAAGCCAATACTGCTTGCCGACGGCTCTCGGTAAACTTGCTGTCGGCAACTGGGATTTCCCGGAGGGACTCAGCTGCTTGGGGATTGTCCTCCAGGTATCGAACGACTTGGACGATGTTCTCCCAGTCCCCGGGATAGCGGAGAATGAGAGTGGTATTCGCAGCACACCACGTTCCCTCTTCGTCGATGAGGAAGTCCCTGATGGCCTCAACGTCGTGACAGAATGATTGAAATGACGCAGCTTTTCCAATCAATGCCAGATGATCCTCTCTGGTGGGAATCACCAACCGGCTGGGCTGACTCTGCATTCCTCGGAGTCGAGTCCGCACTTCTTTGAACTCCAGTACATAGCCGCCTTTTCCGGTTCGCTCCTTTGAACCGTCAACAAGCCGCTTCCAGTCATCTCTCCGGTCGGATTCCGATTCACTCGATGGATTCAGATTGGCGCGGATGGGCATAGGGTATGGATCATCCCCCAAGACCCAACTGCGACAGAGGGCCGGGAACTTTCGCGAGGCTTTCGTCCGGACATCCTCCGGAGTAATCATCCCTCTTCCCTTTCTGTGCGGCGACGCCGGACATCTTCGATGGTGATATCATGAATCCGGGCCAGGTCTCCGGCACCTCGTTCGGCAAAGTGGACCGTACTGATATGATCCTCAACGAGTCGGATGTTGTCCAACGGTGTAACCACCATCACTTGCAGATTGAGGTTTTTGAACAATTCCATGGCATACTCGGCATTTTGAGGGTCAACCTTACTGAATATTTCATCCACGACAATAAACCGGAAGGAACGGACCGGATCGGCCTGGAGTCCATACTGGTAGGCCAGTGCGGAGGCCAGGATGGTATAAGCCAGTTTGGCTTTTTCACCTCCCGAGAGGCTGCCGGAGGCTTCATAGTACTGCTTGAGACTGTCATCCTCACGGAAATACTCCCCGGCGGAGAATCGGCTCCAATTCCGAACATCCAGGACTTTTCGACGCCAAATCTGGTCGTCCTCCAGGCGTTCAATGAGCTTTCGTATTCGGTCGAAAGCGGCCTCCAGTTCCTGGATATCGTCCTGGGCCAGGCGTCCCTGGTCCGGGTGGCTGCCCCGAAGGAGATTTCGGAATTCACGGATGACCGGATCGGTATTTTGTTCTTTATTGAGAGCAATGTAGGTGTCTTGCGCTCTGTCATAAGGAAGTTTCTTCAGGGATTTATTCAGGCCTCGAATATATGTTTCGATACTTCGATCAGCAGAATCCAGGAGTGTGGAGAATCCCACAAGGCTCTCTGACATTCGCCTGTTCATATACTCCCGGAAACGGTCCTTGTAGCCTGGGAGGTCTTCATCCCGCAGTCGGGCTAAAAGGTTTTCGTATTCCGGCAGGTAACTTATCTCGTCTCGCAGATGGGTTGTTTCACTGTTCCAGTCCGGAAATCGTACCAGAAGTTCTGATCCGGGACGAAGGTAACGTCCCATTGCCTTGGAGAGAGTTGTTTGAGCCGGACGAAGCCTCTCTGTACTTTCTTGAACCCGGGCATTCAGGGAGCCGGTCCATCCGGTTTCCTTCCGTCTGAGTTCTGCGAGACTGTTGGCGCCGGACTCATCTTCAAAGGCCTCTTGGAACCGATCAATAGCTGCATTGATGGTGTCTGTTGATTCACCCTCAAGAACGGTTTCAGCGGCAACGGACTCCTCACGGACACCTTTCATCCGTTCGTTAATACTTCCCCGAGTTTCACGCAGTCTTTGCTCATCATTTCCGAGGTCTTTTATCTCGGACTCTATTTTTTCCAGAGAACTCTTAAGAGTCCCCAGTTCATCATCGCTTTCTTTGAGTCGACGAATTTCCTTTTCAAGCTCCTTGCATTCGGACTCAATGGAGAACCAATCGATATCGACAAAGTCGCGGATACTGAGTAGTCGGTCAAGAGCGCTGCGAGCGACTCGGATTCCTTCCAGCTTTGCCGCCAGATTGGCCAGTTCCTCATCAGCTTCGCTGAGTTTGCTTTCGGCCTCTTTTACCTCGTTCTGCAAATAGCCGATCTTCTCTTTATTCTCCCAACCAAGGACCGATCGTCCTCTCCCGAAGCGATCCGGTCTGTCATCCTTTTCGTGACGGATACCCGCCGATTTTATCAAGCCTTTTGACGTCACGGCATAATCGGTGTGCCTGAAAGTACCAATGTCGTCTGTGCACAAATAGTCGTATCGGTCAGCCAGACGCTCTTCTACCCACCTGGAGAAAGGCGAATTTCTCTTCACTTCGATTTTTTTGAACAAGGAGTCCGGATCCACTCCGGAATCATGAGCGGCTGAATCGAGCTCCAAATTCTCCCGAACCCGGAAATAGACCACTCGGCCTTTCATATCATGACGATTCACATATTCGGTGAGTGCGGGGTAATCCTCGTCAGAAACCAGCAAGCTCAAAGCAAAATTATGTAGCAATCGTTCAGCTGCAAGTTGCCATTTATCTTCATCTTGTCGAATGCGCATCAATTCACCGGCAAACGGCAGACGTTCAGTGTTCCATCCCAGGGACTGGACGATCCGGTCTCGAATTTCCATAGATTTTCGGGGGATGTTGGTTTGACGGCCTTCCAATGAGAGGAGTTCGTCTTTGATATCCGCCAACCGTTCTCGGGTTCTCTCCCTTCCGCCGGCGAAAGCAAGGCGTTCACCTTCCAGTCGTGTTTCCTCTATGGCGGTGCCCCGGCTCTTTTCTTCGATGAGATTTCGTTGGACGTTAAAAGACTCCTCATCTGTCGACGCCTCCAATCCCACGGTTTCTGCGTCTTTGGCAAAAACCTCATAGCCACTCCTGACCCTATCTGCCTTGGCACGGCTCATCTCGAGACGGTGTTCCAATTCACGCAGCCGCCCCATAGCCTCATGAGATCGTAAGGCCACCTCAATGTCTTTTTGTGCATTCCGTTTTTCAAACAGTTCTGAGGATAGTCGTTCCAACCTGGCGTCCAGACTCTTGATGTTTCTCCGAAGTTCTTCACTCTCTTTTTCTGCCAAATCCCGACGGAGTGATGCGACAGCGACTTGCAGTGAATCGAGAGC
>JARGFR010000177.1 GCA_029210985.1 Spirochaetaceae bacterium
GCCTCTTCAACCGGCAGGAACTGGATATCTACATGCCGATCAAGGAGAAGGGCGGAGAACGGGCCGGACCGCCGCTGAGCGGGCTTCCAACGGTGGTGTTCTTCCACGGCGGCTCGTGGATGCACGGCGACAAGGACGATATCCGGGTTATCGACAGATTCCTGGATAAGATGCGCCGGGAAGGCTGGGCGGTAGCGAGCGTCAACTATGTCACCTCACCGATCCGTTTGCTGGAGGGTCCCTCCCGGAACGTCCGGAGCGCGTTGTCATGGCTGAAGAAGAACGGTTTGGAATACGGGCTGGACCCCCGGAATATGGGGATTTACAGTGTTTCGGCCGGTTCGCATCTGGTGATGGAGGCCTTAGTCGCCTCGGATCGTCCGGAAGAGGAATGGCGTTTCTGGCTGAACGAATACGGTCCGGTGAATTTGCTGAAGATGGCGGACGGCGATGCCTTTGACTCATCCGAGCGTCTCTCCCGTTTCCCCACCGCTTACCTGAGGAAGCACAGCCCGCTGCTGGACGTGACAAAACCCTTTCCTCCCACCGCCATCGTCCATGGAAATGCGGATCGGACCGTCGCTCTGTCTCAATCCGAACGCCTTGCCGAGAGGCTGGCCGGGGTGGGAACCGAAGTGAGTCTGAAAATCATTCCAGGCGGGGATCATGGTTTTTTCAACAAGAGTCAGGACGATTGGATGGAAATGGAAGACGAATTCATCATCTTCATGAGGCGTCATTTTCACTAAAGCCGTATAATTCACTCCATGACACAGCGCAGATTACGGATGTTCGCGTTCCTCATTACGGTCTGTTTGATGTCGGCCGCAGCCCCTCTATCGGCACAGAATACCGAATCATCTCGGCCTGCGGTGTTATCCATCCTTGATTTTATCGACAACACCGACGATATCGAACTGGCATGGCTCTCACGGGGCCTTTCGGACATGCTCCTGACGGATCTGGCTCCGGCGGATATCACGTTGGTGGATCGAACTGACCTTGAAGGGGCTTTGGCGGAACAAGCCCTGGCCCTGAGCGGCATAACCGAGGATGAAAGCCTTGTCGTAGGCCGTATGGTGATGGCGGACTCCATGCTGCGGGGGGCCTATGCTCTTTCGGAAGGTATCCTGCGCATCGACGTGCGGGTTATTGATGTGGAAACCGGCTCGGTGACCGCCACGGCCGCCGTTTACGGGAATAAGCGATCTGTCTTCGAACTGGAAGCCCGGCTGGCCGGAGAGGTGTGCGTTGCATTGGGTGTGGAACCGCCCCCGGGACTTGGGGAGCCGGAAACCACCTCAATTCCGGCGGCCCGGGCTTACTATGAAGGCCTCGCCCTCCAAACATCAGGCGACGTTGCGGCCGCCAAATCCCGTTTCGAAGAGGCCGCTCAGCTCGACCCGCTCTACGCGAAGCCCCGCTACTCGCTGGAGGAAAGCTGGCAGCTTCTCAGGGATTTCCGAACCTTGAGACAGCAGCGGGAAGTGAATGCCCTCTGGCGCAAAGCCGATTCACTCCGCTTCCGGCTGGCCGCCGACCCCTTCGTCACCGATTCCGACGCCATCATGGCGGCGTACACCACAGGCACCACACCTCAGGACGATCCGGCCTTCGGGGCTTGTCCCACGCCCACGGTCTGCTTGTGGAACCTCCAAATCACTTACTGGGAAATCGGCAGCCTGTCCAAAAATTATTTCGACGACACATCCACCGAAGAGGCCACCCTGCGGGAAATTGTCCGCCTCGCCGACGAAGGTGAAGCGGCCTGGCCCGAAGATGAATGGATTCCGGAGATTCTTTACTGGCAGGTTCTTGCTCATCGATGGCTGGAAAACTGGGAAGAGGTGAGAACCGGGTGCGAGAGAATTTTTATCGAATGGCCGGATTTCCGCATGGCATGGGCACTGGAAGACATGTACGAAACGGCACTGCAGAAACTGGGGGGGTGAGGTTCATCAAACAGGTTTTATTGGAATACGGCGGGTGAATCGGCGACAATGAAGATATGAGCAACAGTGATACAGAGGAATACGAGAACGTTTTGGTTCTGCACAACCTGATTGAGGCCGATCTGATGGAAAAACTCCTGAAAGAAGAGGACATTCCTTTCTATGTCCGGCCGTGGCATGATGTCAATTTCGACGGTATATATGCCGAACAGAAAGGGTATGGCTGGCTCATGGGCCGCAAAGCCGACGAAGAAAAAATCAAGGCAATTTATACGGACAGAATCTCTCAGGACTGAATAACGATTCGAATTGCCCCAGGAGCCTGAAATCGGTCTACAATGGGCCCGATGAATATCGGATTGGTTGGATGCGGCCAGATGGGCGGCCACTACGCCGACGTGTTTCAGAAGATGAACGACGTCTCGGTTGTCGCCTGCTGCGATCCCACACCACCCAAACTGAAAACCTTTTCGGAGGAAAAGGGCATTCCCCGCTCCTATGTCGACTATCGACGAATGCTGATGGAAGAACATCTCGACGGCGTCCTGAACGTCACACCCGACTTCCTGCACGCCGAAGTTGCCGGCTTAGTTCTTCATTCCGGCATACCCCTGATGACGGAAAAACCTTTGGCCGGCGATCTGGAGAGCTGCAGGTCGCTGCTGGACACCGCAGTGAGTTCGGGCATTCCGAATGTGGTTAATTTTTCAAAACGACATGCTTCGGCAGTCGAAACCGCAAGAATTCTCGTGACCGGCGGATCACTGGGTCATCTGAAAAAAATCGATGCTTCCTACCTCCAAGGCTGGGTGTATACCATGGATTGGGGGGATTGGCGGGAGGTTCACGCCTGGACATGGAGACTCAACCGGGAGTTCGCTCCTCTGGGTGTACTGGGGGATCTCGGCAGTCATCTGATCGATTTACTTACTCATATCACTGGCGGAAATGTCGTTCAGGTTTCAGACTCTGTTTTAGGCGTCGTAGACAAAGGAATCGAAAGAGTGGGTGGTCTCCTCCTGGACTCTCCCGATTTTGCCTCGGCATCCCTTGAACTCACCGAAAGCATTCCCGTGAGTTTCAAGGTGAGCCGCATCGATTCGGGGCACAAGGACGACTTGATTCTTGTGTTCGAAGGGGAAGATGCACGGTTATCCATCAATCTCTCCAGGGACCGAAAAAACGTCCGCCTTGTCCCGTATAAGCCGCAGGAACTGCCCGAGAATTGTCTGGATCCCGAAACCCTGAAGCCGATCGGGTCTTTAATGGCCGAGATGGAGGTGGAGATAACCACTCACCGGCCAAAAACCAACTATCAGCATTTCGCAGATATTCTAAACGGACGACCCGCGGCGGCGCCCGGCATAACGGAAGGCTTTACGAATCTTGCAGTGCTGGATGCTGTTTTGGCGTCCTCTGGGGCAGATGGAACGCCTGTGCGGCCCGATGGATTCCCGGAATGAAGATCGGCACGATGGTGAGGGGGAACGGCGGCAAAGCGCCTCGACGCCTGAAAACTTTGCTGTCCGGCGGTTTTGAAAGTTTCCAACTTCATTGGTGGGCGGGGATTGGAGATGAACGCCTCGCCGAGACGGCCGATGTTGTACAAACCATACTGGATGAGTATGTCGACCATCGGGAAACACCGGCCATAAGCAGCCTGGGATTGTACGCAAATCCCCTGCGCAGAGATGCGGAAGGTGAGGAGGCCCGCCGGTCTCTGGGACAGTTGATTCGTCATGCCCGGTATTTCGGATGCGATCTTGTGGGAATATTTACCGGGAGACTTCCGGGAGTTCCATGGGAGGAGTCCCTGGCGGATTTCCGAAAAATCATCGGGGATTTCTGTCTGGAAGCGGCCGATCAAGGGGTGCGTCTGGCAATGGAAAACTGCCCCATGGACGGCAGCGACGAATCGGGAGACTGGAATCTTGCGTACAAACCTTCGGCCTGGACAAGACTCTATGAAGTGCTGCCGCCGGCGGCGGTTGAGAACCTGGGTCTGGAATGGGAGCCGGCCCATCAGATTCTCCAGGGTCTGAACCCCATGGAGCAAATCGAAGAATGGGCACATCTGTTCTATCATGTTCACGGTAAGGATGGCCGGATTGAACACGACGGCAGCCGGCGTCAGACCCTGCCCGGCAACGGCGACACCGACTGGTTTGAGGTCATCCGGCAGCTCGGAACCGCCGGATATTCCGGCTCCATCGATATCGAAGGCTACAGCGATGAAGAATGGTCCGGAGAAAAGGAAATTCCCGGTCAGATCCGTTCAGCAACATACTTGAGAAAATGCCGGGACGGACTTGAGCACGGTCCGTCCTGGAGCTAAGGAGACACTTATTCATGAAATTCATCGGCAACGTCATCTGGCTGGTATACGGCGGATTTATCGGATTCATCGTATGGATGGCAGCCGGGCTTCTGTTGTGCCTTACCATCGTCGGTATACCCTGGGGACTCCAGGCCTTCAAGCTTTCTTCCTTCGTCCTCTGGCCTTTCGGCCGAGAGGTGGAAGTCGGTATGTTCGGGGCCGGAGGGGCTTTGGGTAACGTCATCTGGATTCTGCTGTTCGGTTGGGAATTAGCCCTCTGGCACCTCTTCGCCGCCCTGCTGTTCGCCGTCACCATCGTCGGCATTCCTTTTGCCGCCCAGCACGTCAAGCTGGCCCGGCTTTCCCTTCTGCCCTTCGGAGCCGTCATCCGTGTTGTCGGGTACTGACGGAGTTCGATACCAGTCGATTTTCTGGGTCAGCAGCATCACCGCCGCCACGATGACGAACAGACCCACCGATCCTATCAACAGTGCATAGTCCTCGGACTGCAGGGTCACCCAAAGCCAGACATAAGCCCCGGTGAGGACGAAGGGCATGGACAGAGACGCGGCTCGGCCGCCTGAAACACTCCAGGAGTAGAAAGAAATCAGCAGAGTCACCGCCGCTGCAGCTGTCAAATAAGCCCAGTAGAAGGCGATCTGTTCCGAAACCGCCAGCAGCAGCAAGTAGAACACGGCGTCCGCCGCGCCGGCCAGCAGATATTGAACTGGATGTATTCGGATGCCCCCGAGAGTCTCAAACAGAAAGAAGACGACAAAGGGGATCAGGAGAAACAAGGCTCCGTATTTCACCGAACGTTCCGTCCGGGCGTAGGTTCCCACCGGTTCGAGCAGCACCACCGTCAAGGTATGGGCGGTGAGGTTGAAATCCATTTGACTCGATGTGTCCCACATCGGTCGAATAGGCCGGCTTACCTCGGGTATGCGCCACTGAGCCGAGAACCCCACATCATCCAAAGTCCGGTCATCCGGCAGAGAGGCCCCCTGGAAGGAAGGGGAAGGCCAGTTGCCGGAAATGGAGAGCTCCGCATCCCGGCCCAGGGGTGCAAGCGAAACACTGCCGCCGCCGCCGATTTCCATACTCCAGGAGAAGGGCACCTGAGTTCCCGGCGCCGGCAGGCTGCCCAAATCGACATCAATGCCGGAACCCAGAGACGTTGAGCCCGAACCGGGGCCGAAATCCAACGTACCTCCACCCCAGTTCAATGGGGAGACATCTCGAATACCCCGCATATCGGCAATAGAGAGGACCATTCGGTTCTCTTCGGGCCTGGTTCGAACATTTTGGGGATAGGCTTCGGCTTCCGGTATCAGAAAAACCCCTTCGACAAGAATGGTGGACGAATATACCGGCACTTTATAAATACCTCTATGCCGGTAATCCACGTCGAGAGTCACGCGGATATCCACCGATTCAGGCAGAACGGACAATTCCCCTCTATGCACAACAGGAACCCACTCCCCGTCCCGTTTCTCTGTGGAATCCTTCTCATACGGCAGAACCAGGAGCGGACCGACAATGTCCAGCACACCTCCGGCACCCTGTATAATCTCGTCGGCAACACCCCGGGCCCGCATTTCCCTCTCGCCGACCAGGGATCGTATCATTCCCAGAGGGATGAGAAGAATCAGAAGCAATACGGTCACCGTTAAAGCCTTGAGTGAAGACCGGATTCCGGGTTTATCGGTCAATTTTGACATATCATGCCACCTCCGCTGTTGATACAACACACCTTAACGCCCTTCTCGGGCGGAACAGAGGCCGAGTTCAGGCGAAAAGGAGGCGAAAACAGTGCGGAGGACGGGCTAATACGGACCTGTGAGGCGCATCATGATAAACTAAGGACCATGAAGCATATTGCCATCGTGGACGATGAATCGACCCTAAGAGACAATCTCAGCTATGCTCTGGACAAGGAGGGTTACCGGGTGTCCTCCTTCCCGAACGGGCAGGACGCCTGGGAGGCCTATCGGGACAACCCTCCGCACCTCTACGTTCTGGATATATTGATGCCGAGAATGGACGGACTGGAGTTTTGCCGGCTGCTGCGCCGGGAAGATACGAAGACGCCGATCATTTTCCTCTCATCCAGGGATGAGGAACTCGACCGGGTGCTCGGACTGGAAACCGGAGGCGACGACTATATCGGCAAACCCTTCAGCGTCAGGGAACTCCTGGCGCGAATCAAGGCCGTTCTCAGGAGAGCCGACGGAGAACACAGCCAGGAGCCTCCCATAGAAGTGGGTCCCCTGCACATGATGCCGGGAAGCTACAAGGCCGATTGGAACGGTGAAGAACTTATCTTCACATTGAGTGAATACCGCCTCCTGTCGGACTTGGCCCGCTCTCCGGGAACGGTTCGAACCCGATCGGCCCTCTACACCACAGCTTTTCCCGATGATCAATTCGTCAATGAAAGGGCTGTGGACAGCCACATCAAGCGTATCCGCCGCAAGTTGGAAGTCGCCGGGGCGCCGAAAGACACTCTGGAAACCGTGTACGGTTTAGGTTACCGCTTGGGGATCGATACTTGAAGGGACTGACCGCACGGCTCCTGATTTTCAATCTCCTGCTGGTGGTGTTTCCCATCGGCGCGGTTCTCTTTCTGGGAACCTATGAGACTCAATTACTCGAAAGCCAGGAAAGGGCAATGGTTCAGCAGGGACGGCTGCTGGCGTCGGCTCTTGTCGGTCATGATCTGGCGGAGGAAGCGGAGGCGATTCTCAGCCGCCTGGGAGCTAGAACTGATGCTCGGCTTCGTGTCGTCGATATGAACGGAAGGCTGCTGGCCGATTCGGCAAGCCCCCCTGAAAAAGAGGCGGAAGTCCCGGAGGAAACCGAGGTTTCCACCTCAAGTCGTTCGTCGACCGACGAGGCGGAAGCGGAAGTGGCGGAACAGGACTCCAACGAAGCCTATCCGGAACAAACCTTTATCTACCGGCTCGGTGCCCTGCCGGCTCGTACGATACGGCGGGTGTCCGGAGTTATCAGACCGCCCGAAACATCCGCCGGCGATGCCGAGTACTACAGCGG
>JARGFR010000178.1 GCA_029210985.1 Spirochaetaceae bacterium
ATAACCGGTCCGCAGGATATGCGCCAACAGACCTCCCCTGGCCTGTTCGGGAGTCCCGAGCAGCGGCGCCGGCAGGCTTAATGCCGAAAAGGAGACCGCCGTGGCCGTAGACAGACCTTCCCCGGTGCTCTCATGTCTGAACAGTTCGGGCTCTCCGGATGCGGACGGCCGTCCTTCCTCTAGGGAGTCGGTCACCTTCAGCAATTTCTGAAGCGCGGTTTCAGAACTGCCGGGGTCGGAGGTGACCAGCAGCGTGAGATTGCCCTTTCTGATAAGGCTGCGGCGAATTTCCGTCAGTGCGCGGGAGGCGCGGGAGGCCATGTCTTCGTCGTCGGAGATGTTTTGCAGAAAATTGAGCTGACCGATTCCATACCAGAGGTCTTCCCAAGGAGCCGAAGGCGAATGTTTGGCCGATGCCCGCAGGGCCGCAAAGGCATGGCCGGAGGGAACAACAGCCGATCGATAGTCATTTTTGAGCTCCAGCAGCAAATCCCGGATCCGCTCTTCGTCCTCGAAATCCGCACTTTGAAGGAGTTCTATGGTCATGCCCAGGGCTTCATCCCATTGCCCGTCGAGAGCCTTGAGATGAACAAACAAATGACGGCTTAAACCGCCGCCGGCATCGGGGTGATTTGGAGACGCATCCAGGGAGCAGTTCAGCCCCCCGGTCTTCATCGCCAAATCCCGGGCGACATCATCATACGGCCGTCCGGGCAGACCGACCTCCATGAGAGCGCGTCCGAACAGGGGCATCCACGGCTGGAGAGTCGGTTCCAATCCATCCAGATCAAAAGCCATTTCCAGGTATGCGATACCGTTGGAGAAAACATCATGCCGAAACCAGCGGATATCACCATGGACGCCCTCGTCCAATGGAATTCTCAAAACCTCCCGGGGTAAATCCTCCCGGGAAAGAAATGGAATTCGCGCCAAATCCTCGGCGCTGTCCGGTTCATCCTGAAACTTATCCAGTGCTTCCATAGATAGTTGAAGATCCTTGAGACTCATGGATTCGACAGTTTCCCCGGATTCGAGTTTCGTCTGGAGGGCGTCCAATTCAAGGTGCTCTATTTCTTCTCTCTTTTTCTGCAGATGTGGGTCCGGCGCCACCACAACGGTGGTTCGATGCCGGTTCTCCAACAGTTCTTCACGAATCATATTCTCAAAGAAACCCGGCTTGGCCCGCTCCCTGAGCTTCATCATGGGTTCATGGAATTTCAGACTTTCAATGGGCGGCCGATCATGCAACCAGCCCCGGAGAGCACGCTTCATCAATCTCATGCCGAAAGGCGTACCGCCCCGGATTTCTCTGGCGCGAAACTCCACGGACCTGAGTGCTCCTTCCACCAGCTCACTGTCCAGCTTGTTGGTGGACAGTCGATTCAACGTTCCCAGGATCAGATCCTCGAAATCACCGCCGACATCCGGTTCGGTGCCCCGGACCGCCGCCGAAAACACCATCTGTCTGAGATCGGTCTCCAAACCGCTGACCGGCGAGAGGTCCTCACCGATACCGCTTTCGACGATGGCTTTCTGGAGGGGTGCGCCTCCATGGCCCAACAATATGAAGGATAGAACATGGGCCGCCAGAGCGGCATCAGGATTGGTTGTTTCGCCCATCAGCCAGTTGATGCTGACGGTGGTTTTTTTTTCGATGGACTCTCCCGGCTCCGACGGGAAAAAGGTTTCCATTCGACGAGGTTCGTTCCATCGGGGCTGAAGTTCGATCCCCGAGGGGATATCCCGGCGGGTGAATCGGCTGAGGAACTCTCCGTCAAGTATGGAGAGGACTTCGTTCAGGTCGTGATCGCCATAAAGGAAGATGCGGGAATTGGACGGATGGTACAACTCGGCATGAAAGGCCTTGAATTCCTGGTATGTCAGGGATGGGAGATGATCCGGATCACCACCGGAATCCCATCCATAGGGGGAATCAGGAAACAGAGACCGGAGAGTCCAGTCCCCAGCTACAGACTCTGGAGAGGAATAACTGCCCCGCATCTCGTTGAGCACGATGCCGGACCGGATCAGACGGCCTTCGTCGTCAAATTCCAGCCGATGACCTTCCTGTTCAAATGCTTCCTTCTTCAACTGAGGGAAAAACACGGCGTCTCCGTACACCCGCAGGAGATTCAGAAAATCCGCCTTGACCGTGCTGGCCGCCGGATAAACGGTTTTGTCCGGGTAGGTCATGGCGTTCAGGAATGTATGGGCACTGGCCTTCATCAGAACAAGGAAGGGATCCTTCAAAGGAAACCTCTCGGAACCGCACAAAACCGCATGTTCCAATATATGGGGAACGCCGGTGTGATCCGTTGGAGGCGTACGGAAAGCAAAGGAAAACATGTTCTCCGAGTCGTCGGCGTCCACTTTATAGATTTCAGCTCCCGAAAGCGTGTGACGCAGATGGATTCCCCGGGACCGGTATTCGTCCAGATTGTCTTCAGAGATGACTTCAAACGCCTGGTGTATGCCCTGACGATTCATATGGTATTCCTTTGGTCGGCAGTCAGGTTGTTTCGATGGGGCCCTTCCATCCGCGGTAAGCGCCGTAGGAGGTCACATTGAAATATCCCGACTTGTCTAATATTCGGACGGCCTTTCGAACCTTCCGTCGATTTTGCCCGTAGACATAAATGTGTTGAAACATGTTCTCCGTCGGCAGCCTATTATTGATCTGTTCAAACGGAACGTTGACTGCATGGGGAATGTGCCCTTCGGCGAAATGCCCCGCGTTCCGAATGTCCAGGATAGTGTATTCGTATTGGTCTTGGCTAATCAGCGCGGATACGGTTCGGATCAAGTGTCCCCTGCTCCGTATCCGGTCCACCATCATGAGGGTCAGCATCAGCAGAACGGGCAATACGATCGCAACGATAATTATGGGATTAAAATACATACCGGGCCCATCATATAGCCTCCGCGGGTATAAGAAAACCCGATCGTTAAGGATCGGGTTTTCATCGCCGGGATGCGGCATCGAATTAATAACGGTTCAGACTCTGAGCCTTGCGCAGCTTCTTCATCTGCTTGCGCTCAAGGGCCTTCTTCTTCCGGTTCTTGATGGTGGAAGGCTTCTCAAAGTACTCCCGCCGCTTGTATTCCCGGATGATACCCTCCTTTTCAACCATGCGTTTAAAACGCTTAATGGCCTTTTCGAGGGGCTCGTCTTCGCTTATACGAATGTAGGCGATGGAAAATCACCTCCCTTTGCATTTTGATTTTCCCTTTTCGGGGAAAAAAGCCACTACATCTTACCCATCAGCGCGTCCGTGTCAAGAAGCGGCGCGTCAATAAAGAGTTCCGGATTCACCGGTGTGGCTCCAACCCGCATTTCCCAATGCAGGTGTTCGCCTGTGGCGAATCCGGTCTGTCCGACTGTACCGATGGGAGTGCCCTGTTCCACCATTTGACCGATGCGGACATCAATGCTGTCCATGTGAGAATACATCGTGTGCACACCCGGCAAATGTTCCAGAACAATGGTGTTCCCGGTGAGGAATCGTTCGGCCGCAAGAACGACACGCCCTCGTCCGGCCGCCAGAACCGGCGTACCGGTTTCGGCCCAGAGGTCGCGGCCGAAGTGCACAGATGAGGACTCACTGCCGTCAGGCATGCGATACCGCCGTCTGTCTCCATAACCAGCTGTCGGCGTACTCTGAACCAAGGGAATGATGAACGGGCCGATGTGGTAAACCGCCCGTGGATCGTGGGCCGTCAGGACGGTCCATAACTCCCTGGATTCCAGTTTTTTTCGCTCCGAATCGTCGGTATAGAGAGTGTTCATCTTATCGGACAGCCGAATCACCTGCTCGGGAAACACGCGGTCTGAAATGTTGAGAACCTTCTCCAGGTGCCATTCGGCCCTCCCCTGATCTGCCTTGACGACGAGTTTGTGACGTCCCGGAAGGGCTGTGGAAGGAATACCCAGCAATGCGACGGAAATGGAACGCCCGGTTGGCGTCCGCCATTGGAAGCCTTCGGTTCGGCTCAAGGTTCGCTCCCGTTCATCCTGGAGGGAGACGGTGATATTGTCCACCGGATCACCGCTGATTATAAGCTGCAGGACACTTCCGGGGGCGGAGTAGTCCTCGGCATGCAGAACGGGATCCTCCGCCCAGAGGCTCGTCACAGAGATCAGCAGAATGAGGAGAATTGCCGATATGGGGGCGATCGGTCTCAAGGGTTTGTTGTGCATGGTGAAGCCTCCAGGATTGTCAAACGGCGGGCATCGGAGCCCCGCCAGCGATCTCTGTCCACTCGATACACAAGATCGACATCCGTGTCCCTGCGTATGACGGTGCCATATCTCTCCGCTCCGTCCCACCAAAGGGCCGGCCATTTATTCGCACCTAATGATACCAGAAGTTTGAGATGGTTGTTCTTGGGCTTACCCACCAGATCCGCTTGATAAATATGGACTGATCGGGTGAGGAAGGTGATGGGCTTGAATCCTTCACCGTAGGGTTCAAGGCGTTCCAGGAGATGATCCAGACCCTCCGGACCGAGACGGATAATCTGATCGTGGGACAATTCGGCATCGATGGTGATATTCTCGCTCTCCACCGGAGAGTGGGTGTTCTCTTCGAGCCATACTCGGGTTCGCCGACTCAGTTCCGCTATCGTTCCGGTAGGGATGCGGAATCCCCCCGCCTGGGGATGTCCGCCGAAATCGTCAAACAGCGGAGCCATACTTTCCAGCCAATCCAGAGCATTCATCCCCGAGTCGCATCGAATGGAGCCGGAAGCGCTCTCTCCTTTCACCGCGATCACCACCGCCGCGGCTTCCATAGTTCTCTGCAGCCTCGCAGCCAGGATGCCGGTGATACCCCGGAATATGCTCTCGTCATGGACGATCACCATCCTTCCGCCGAGCTCTTCGGCGGATTCGTAGGCCCGGGGACGAACCTTGTCCCACAACTCTTCACCCAGAGCTCGGCGCTGTTTGTTCAGATTCACCAGTTCGTCGGCCAATGAGGCAATGGCGGCCGGATCATCCTCCAGAAAAAGTCTGGCTCCCACGTCGGCACGGCCCATGCGTCCCGATGCATTCACCAGCGGACACAGCTGCCAGGCCAATTCCGTGGTTCCCACCCGTCCTTCGTGAAGGCGCTGACGTATCAGCAGTTCCCGCAGAGCCCCTCGCCGTTCCTTCACTCCATCTCCGGCGTTCAGACGACCCAAACCCAGTCGAACAAGAATACGGTTCTCATCCCTCAAGGGCATCATATCGGCCAGAGTGCCCAGAGCCACCAGATCCAAACCCTTCCTCCAGGAATCGAAATGGGACGAGATGGAACGGTACTGCAGCGTAATCATCAGATTGGCCAGGGCCGTGAGCTCACCGACATTGTCGGGGAAATATCGGGCCAGGCGGCTGGACGCCCCCAAATCGGCCAAGGTTTTACCCTTCAGGGCGGGAAAGGCTCCGGCTATTTCGAGTTCCGCATCCGCCATATGAACATCGGCACCGCCGAAAAAAGCCGACACCAGCGGCACCTGTTCACCGGCGCCGTAAGTAAAGAGCGGATAACCTTCGATGAAGCGCATGAATCTGTCACGATCGATTTCACCTTCCGCGGTTGATACACTGATTCGGCCGACTTCCATCAGGTTTCGCATCCTGACGGCCTCAAGAAGGATATCCTCTCCGTTCTGATGAGCCACGAGCAGGCAGTATTCGCTGCCCCAGAGCTCGGTTCCGGCCAATGTCAGCGCCCATTGAAACTTGGATACCACAGCCACGGCGCACAGGCCGCTGAAAGGATATGTATCGGTCACTTTGGGATTCACCACCGCCCATGCATCGGGCAGTTCGTCTCCCCGAGGCATGTGATGGTCGAATACCAGAACATCCATACCCAATTGACCGGCCAACTCAATCTCGGCGAAATCGGTGATACCGCAGTCAACGGTAATCACCAGAGAGACATCCTCGGAGGCCTTCTGGACCAGAACTTCGGGGTTCAGGCCGTAATCCTCATCGCCGACGGGAACCCGCCATTCGGGTTCCAGGCCCACCATACGGAGAGTCTCCGCCATGAGAACCGTGGCGGTGATGCCGTCGGCATCCTTATCTCCGCAGATGAGCACCTTCTCCCCTTCTTCGGCGGCGGCCAGGACGCGGTCCACGGCTTTTTCCATGTCCTCAAACAGAAAGGGATTGTGGAGAAATCGCTCATCCTCTTCCAGAAAGAAAGCGATCTGATCCGGGGAGGTGAGCTGCCTCCGGGTGAGGATGGAGGCAGTGAGGAGATCGAGATTGTGGGACGCCGCGACCGCTCGGACGGTATCGCCTTCGATCGGCGGTTTCACCCACTTCATGCCGGGACAATCTCCTCAAGGATGAGGCTCTCGTTTTTCGGAGCCGCGGAAGAACCAATGCTGACGGCACCTTCCAGGCGCCCTGCGGCGGCGTCCAATCGCGCTTCGTCTTCGGCCCAAAGCCTCATGACGACCTCGCCTTTGCCGACTTCTTCTCCCATTTTTTTAAACAGTTCGATGCCGGCAAGGGGTTCCACCGGATCGGCGGCCGTATCCCGACCGACACCCAATGCCACCCCGGCGGTTCCCACCGCATAGGCATCAATTCCCGTCACAAAGCCGGAAGAATCGGCCGGGATATCCCGGGAGAATTTCGCTCTTGCTCGGCCTTCCATGGAATCAAGCTCATCGATGTCGCCTCCCTGGAATGCAACGTTGGCCCGGAATTTCTCCATGGCCGAACCGTCGTCCAGTGCTTTACGGCACCGCTCCTGGGCGGCCGTCACATCCTGTTCCAATCCCGCGGCAACGATCATCCATGCGGTGAGACGGAGGGTGACTTCCATCACGTCGATCGGCCCTTCTCCTCTCAAGCATGCCAGCGATTCTTCCACTTCGAGAAAATTGCCGACCTTACGTCCCAGGGGTTCGGACATATCGGTGAGCACGGCAATCACCCGTCTATCGAGGCTCTCGCCGGTTCTAACAAGGGATTCTGCCAGAGCACGGGCATCATCAAGGGTCTTCATGAAGGCCCCAGAACCGCATTTGACATCCATCACCAGCGCGTCGGCCCCTTCGGCGAATTTCTTGGACAGGATGCTGGCGGTGATAAGAGGAATGGATTCGACGGCCGCAATGACGTCCCGGAGGGCGTACATTTTCCGGTCCGCCGGAACGACTTTTTCACTCTGACCGGTCATAGCAAAGCCGACTTCGCCGACACCGGCGGCAAATCGGTCGGGAGAGAGAGCGGTGGTGTAGCCCGGGATGGAATCAAGTTTATCCA
>JARGFR010000179.1 GCA_029210985.1 Spirochaetaceae bacterium
TTTCATATCACCATCACAATCGGGTTCAGCAATCCGATCACCTCATATTCCGAATTGGTGGAATCTTACAATAAATCTCTGGCAGCAACGAAATTGAGGTTTCGCAAGGGTCGTAACTGTTTAATCCATTACAGGGAGACGAAGGGGCAGCAGAAGAACGGATTCCAGATGCCGGAAGACCGGATGAAACATTTGGTCTCTATGTTGAAACTCGGTCACCTCGACTCTGTGGAAACGGATTTGCGGGAGATTCTGCATATGGTTTGCGATCATTCTTACGAGGATTTCCAGCTGACCATTCAAGTCCTGATCTACAAAGTTAGAATCGCCATACATGAAATGACACAATACCGCATGCCACAACTAATCGGCTTTGATCGACTCTCTGAGAATACCAACTGGGCCGAAACTGTGGATGACGTGAAAGAGATAATGATGGCGGCGTTCGGCGAGTTGCTGAATCACATGACCGACCGCCGAAATAGTAAGCATCAGAATACCTTGAACATGCTCCTGGAAATAATAAATGAGCGGCTGGCGGATTCGACGCTCTGTCCGGACCTCATCGCGGAACAAGCCAATCTCTCCACCAGCTATGTCAGGAAATTCTTCAAGAATATGATGGGCGTATCCATCTCGGATTATATCATCAGCAAGCGTATAGAATTCTGCAAAGAGCGACTGGCCAAAACGGAGATCCCAGTTAAAGAAATTTGCATCATGGTGGGCTTTGGCAGCTATAACTATTTTTTCACAGTGTTCAAGAAACAAACCGGACGCACTCCTATGAGGTTCCGCAAAGATTCCAGATTGAAGCCCGATTCAGACCGATAGTGCCGGATATAGAAGTAGGTTCCGTTATTCGGAGTCGGTTGGACCGGTATTACGTAGTGACAGTCAGTATTCTGAGTGGCTCACCGGTCATCCTGATGTCTTAATTAAATATCACACAAATCCCGTGAGTATCGGGAAAACAAGGAGTTTTCTATGCGACGATTATTCGGTGTTGTAATTTTTTTGGCGATCACTGCTTCGGTGTTCTCCGGAGGAAACCAAGATCCGCAGCCTGTGGAGGAAGGTCCGACAACGATCATTTACTACTTGTGGGATGATCCGACGTATAAGATGGTCGTGGATACATTCAACGAATCTCAAGATGAGATATTCGTCGATGCGCAGTATATTCCGGCTGCCGACTACGAGGCGAAATTGGCCACCCTTCTTGCCGGTGGTGCGGAAATGGATGCTTTCATGCAGAAAGAACCCACTGATATGTTCACACATTTCGCCAATGGATATATAGAACCTCTAGACGATCTGATTGAATCCACCGGTTACGATATTAGCCCGATTATCTCATATAAATCCATGTTCTCGGTAGATGGTCAAATAGCGGCGATCCCGTTCCGGGGGCCCGGTATGTGGTTCACCTACTACAATAAAGAAATTTTCAAGGAAGCGGGTGTTCCGACGCCGGATACCTATGTGGAGAATGGTGAATGGACATGGGAAAAGTTCTCTGAGATTGCCAATAAACTAGCTACTGGTGACGGAGACATCTACGGTGGATTGCTCTACACCTGGGGTATGTGCAACGTTATGCCTGTTTTCCAGAGAAACAAGCCGTTCATTACCCAAGAGGGCGAAATTGATATTGACGACAGCTTTATTTACAGCTTCCGGCTTCGTAAAGAACTGGAGGAGTCCTTGGCGATATTCCCGTTGATTGAACTGAAAGCGACGAAAACTCACTATTCAAAAGCATTCTACAGCGGGAAGGTTGGTATGCTCATTATCGGCGCATGGTTCCCTCCATTCATGTCGAAAGGAAGAGACGAAGGGCTGCTTGAAGGTTTTACCTGGGACGACTGGGGGGTTACTAGGGTACCGAACAACGAACCCGAGTACGCCACCCTTGGCTGGAGCACATTGAATCATGTCGCAGCCAACTCCAAGAACAAAGAAGCCGCGTTCAAGTTTGTTGGTTGGGCTGGTGGACCGGAAGGTGCCCAAGTTGTGGCAAATGCGGGACTGGTACCCCCGAACATGGGCGACCCGGGAGTCAAGGCGGCCTTGGGTGAATACATTCCCGATGAACAGTCTCTGGAGTACTTCACCGAGACTGTTACGGTCAATCCACCCTGGTATACCAAATACGGTTCCCGGATTCAAACATTAGTCGGTGAACTCATGGAGGTTTATTTATCCGAAGATATGAGTGACGATGAATTGATGGACGAACTCCGCAATGGACTCGACGAAATTATAAAGACAACCGACTGATTCAGGTATCGCCATCAGGGGAGATTCGGAGCTTTCCGGATCTCCCCGTTTACATTTAGTAGGTTCACACATGAAAGGACAGATAAATACGTCCCGTCGCGGCATAGTGCTCATGTTTCTCCTGCCGAGCTTGATCGGGTTCGCCATATTCATTCTATATCCGTTGTTGATGTCGGTTGCATATTCGTTTACCAACTACGGCGGCAGTATCAGAAATCTGAGATTCGTCGGCTTCGACAATTACATCCGGGCTTTCACGAGTTCCCGTTTTCACAATTCCTTGTTTGTAACAGTGAAGTTCGTCGTCGTCTCGGTGATTCTTCAGGTCTCTCTCGGTTTGGTTTTCGCGTTGATTCTCAACACGGGCATCAGAGGGAAACAGTTCTTCAGATCCGTCATTTTCTTGCCTACGGTCATATCTACGATTGCCGTCGCACTGACATTCATGATCATCTTTCATCCCCAGCACGGCCATGCAAACACTCTTCTTGAATACCTCGGGTGGAATCCCCAACCTTGGCTCACGAGTGCCAAAACCGCCATGCCGACCATCATCATTGTCGTTGTCTGGCAATCTTTCGGATACTATATGGTTCTCTTCCTGAGCGGTCTTCAAACCATCAATGCATCCCTCTATGAAGCGGCGGACATTGATGGGGCGAACGGGTTGCAGAAACTGACCGGTATCACCATACCGTTGCTGACACCCATTACGTTCTTCTGCGTAATCATGGCCGTTATCCGGGCATTCCAGGTTTTTGATCACATTTTCATCATGACCGGCGGGCAATACGGAGGCGGTCCCGCAGGGTCGACGACTGTTCTCGTCTTTGATATCTATATGGATGCTTTCAGTGCCTACCAGATTGGATATGCATCGTCAAAATCCGTAATCCTTCTTGCCATTGTGTTGGCAATTACAATCTTCCAATACCGCAGACAGAACAAGTGGGTGAATTATGATGCGGCATAAGACGACTAGATATACCCTCTTCACTGCTATGAAGTACCTGACTGTCCTACTTGCGACAGCAATAATTCTGTTTCCTCTTTTATTGATCCTTTCCGCCTCGTTCAAGAACGAGATGGAGATATTCGGCAACATGTCATTGATCCCTGACAATCCCATCCTCTTGAATTTCGACAAATTGCGAGAGAACTTCCCGCAATACATCACAAATTCAGTCAAGGTTACAGTGATCATCGTATTCGTCCAGTTGTTCACGGCAACCACCGGTGGTTACGCTTTTGCCAAAATGACATGGAAGGGACGGGACGCTGTATTTCTGCTTTATGTTGCGTCCATCATGATCCCCGTTCAAGTCTACATCATTCCACAGTTCATTCTGATAAGGGCCCTAGGGCTTTATGACAGTCACGGCGCCCTGGTCCTTGTTTCGGCGTTTACCGCTTTTGGTACGTTCCTGACAAAGCAGTTCTTTATGTCCATACCAGATTCCCTGCTTGAGGCGGCGCGCATCGACGGCGCGGGGGATATTTACATATTCACAAGGATCATCATCCCGCTATCCAAACCGGTCATCGCGACGTTGACGATATTCACGTTCCGCTGGTACTGGAATGATTTTTTTATCCCGCTAATCTACATCACAACGGGGACTTTGAAGACATTGCCCTTGGGCATGGCCGACTTCGTGCAGGAGTATTTTACATATTACGGGCCTCAGATGGCCGCATCGCTGATATCCTTGATCCCGGTGATGTTTGTGTTCTTCGCCGCCCAGAAGTACTTTGTCCAAGGAATCTCCACTACTGGATTGAAGGGCTGATAATGAGACATGATACCAACTCATCACCTGTCCGTCGGGGTCACAAGCCGGATTTGATATTTCACATCGATATGAATTTCGTCTCCTACCGCGTTGAGTATCTGGAGAAATGGATCGTCAAATTGGCAGGTATGGGGTATACGGCGTTGCTTTGGGAGCCGGAAGACAAGGTTCGCTGGGAAACCTGTCCGGAAGTCTCGAATCACGGATTTACCAAAACCGAATTGACCCGGCTGCTGCAGCTCAGTCGGGATCTCGGATTAGAAAATATACCGTTACTCCAGACCCTCGGGCATGCGGAATACGTCCTGAAACACGACGAGTACGCCCATCTGAGGGAAGACCCGGATTACCATGATTGTTATTGTACCACCAACTCAGCAGCTAGGGTTTTTCTGAAAACATGGATCGATGAGTATGTGGATCTGTTTGGTGATATCAGACAATTTCATCTCGGAGGCGATGAGGTTTATCGCTTTGCGTCCTGCCCGGACTGCCACCAGGTATCCGCTGAAATTGGAAAAATTGCCCTTTATTCTGAATTCCTGCAAGACGTCGCTGGAAATTTGCTTGAAAACTCCATTACTCCCGGAATATGGGCTGACGTCATTCTCACGGACCCTCGGAGCCTGAATGCCATATCCAAGGACTTTCGAATATGGGATTGGAATTATTGGGACGGAACTGATCCACCCAGAGAGACAATGGTGTGGGGACGGGGAATAGTAAGTCAGGAGGAATTGAACGACACGACCGAAAACAGCATTCCAGGACTCTTCACGGAGAACGGAGATCTACGTGCTTTTCATACAGTTCCCTTACTGAGGCAAAAAGGTTTTCATACGATTCTGTGCGGCTCCTCGCGTTCTAGTGGAGATTCGTTTTTCGTCGGACAGCACAACCTCCATGGTCCCAATATCATTGGGGCGTGTCGAAAAGCGATAGAGGAGAATCTCTGTGGTGTGTGTGTGACAAGTTGGGCGATTCGAATCCACCCATGGGAGACGCAGGAGCTGTGGCTGAGAATGGCGCCTATTGCATTGAATCATCCGGATTGGCCGACTGAAAAAATAGAGGAAGCTGCCGTCCGAGAACTTGTTGATTTTTCAGGTCGTGAAGTCATCATGATATTGGAGGGTATTGGGACAACCTTTCCTTTTTTCCGACTCCGGGAGTCGGGTATCCAATATGATCATCTCAAGGATACTGAGCCGCCCCCGGACGATTACCTGACAAATCTTGTAGAGGAATGGAGAGATACGACCGGTCTTATTCCGAAACTCTTGGAGGAGGTCGAGAGAGGACGGACGCTGCTGAGGCAAGCGTCTGAAAAGCTCGGTATGTTAACATCCCTATCCCTTTCCAAATCGATCACTTCGGGATTTCTTAGGTCATTGACGAAGGCCTCTGAACTTCAGGAAACAACGTCATTGATCGCGGATGCCATACTCCGGTACGAAATCAGTCGCGGAACCATAGACGGGATTGCCGCGGCGATTGCCCAAGCAAGTGAATCCATGTTCGAGTGGTCGGTCACATGGATGAATGACAACTACGCGCGGAAGATTACGACTCTATTGTTCAGAGGTGTTACCGAGTATGTGAATCAACAGCTTTCGGGAGATATGAATGACGAATAAAACTACCAGAGAATCAAAACCGGATAACTATCGCCCAGATCTTCATGACCAGAGCTATCGACGCCGTCTTAGAGAGGCAGCAGTCATCTCCTCAAGCCTGATCAACGATTCCGGTCGGCAAAGAGAAAGCCTTGACGGATTCTGGAAGTTCAGCCCAGATCCATATGATACCTGTCTTCGAGCCCGGTGGTGGGCTGAGGAAACTCACGATGAGAGTGGTCGTCGCTATCCTTGGGATTATGATTATGCAGATTGGGAGACGGTCACGGTGCCTTCTTGCTGGAATATGATATCAGAGAAGTACTTCCTCTACGAAGGACCCGCAGTCTACACACGCAGTTTCACTTTCCGGACAGATCCGAACATGAGAACATGGTTGCGTTTCGGAGCGGCCTACCATGACATAGCCGTTTTCCTCAATAGGAAATTCATCGGTTTTCATGAAGGCGGGGACACACCATTCAATTGGGAGATCACCGACGACATCGAGGTCGAGAACATCATCGTGTGTGTGGTGAACAACGCTAGGCGTCAAGACCGTATTCCGACAGATGTTACCGATTGGTTCAACTACGGGGGGCTCTACCGGAGTGTCGATCTGTTGAGTTTACCGCGAACCTTTTTGAAGGACTGGCAGATCTACCTTTTGCCGAACAGCGGATTCGAGAAGATTCGAGCGATCGTGGATGTGGACGGCCCGGGGGTGGATTTCGCCCGATTGGAAATCCCGGAACTCGGAATTGACATCGAAATAAAACTAACCGAGGGGCACGGCGAAATCACGATCAATGCTGTCCCGGAGCTATGGTGCCCCGAAAATCCTCGTCTCTATCACGTCATACTATCAGCCGGTGACGACACGGTGTCGGAGGCTATAGGGTTCAGGGAGATTGTCGTGAACGGGATGGACATCCTGCTGAACGGGGTGCCGATCTATCTCAATGGTGTCTCATGTCATGAGGAGAGTGTCACGGGAGGCAAAACCCTCACGGAATCGGAAGTTAGGGAGAATTTGTCGCTGGTGAAGGAACTGGGAGGGAATTTCATTCGGTTGGCCCATTATCCCCATCATGAACGTACGGCCCGCATTGCCGACGAAATCGGCCTGATGATCTGGTCGGAGATACCTGTCTACTGGTCCGTGGATTTCACTAATACTTATACTGTTCAAAACGGTCTGAATCAATTAGAGGAAATGATCCGGAGGGACAGGAATCGAGCAAGCGTCATTATCTGGTCGGTAGGGAACGAGAATCCCGACACCGACGAGAGACTGTCGTTTATGACCGGTCTTGTAGACAAAGCCCGACAAATGGATTCTACACGTCTTGTAAGCGCCGCCTGCCTATGGGATGAAGTCAATTGCAGGATTCAGGACCGCCTTACCCGCTATCTTGATGTTATCG
>JARGFR010000017.1 GCA_029210985.1 Spirochaetaceae bacterium
ATTTTCTGCTCACCGTCGCCGGTGAAACCGCAGCCGTGAAGGATAAAGGAGATGCCGATTCCCCGACGCTTGGCGAAATTGGTGGAGTGCTCAGGATTCTCCCTCTCAGCCGCGTACCGGGCTCTTTTCTCGGAATATCCCGAGAGCTTTTCGGTTTCGGCCACCAGGGCGTCGAGTATGATTTCGTCCCTGAATGTTCCGCCGGTGACGGTTTTGTCCCCTTTTTTCAGGAAGTGACGCCGCCTTAGGAGCAGCGGTTCGACGCCGGTTCGACGCGCCAGTTCTTCCATATGCATTTCCAATCCGAAAAGGGACTGGGGAGCGCCGAAGCCCCGGAATGCACCGGAGGGCGGAGTGTTTGTCGCAATACCCCGGCCGCGGATGCGAAATGCCGGAATGTCGTAAACTCCCAGAGAGGTAAAGACCGCTCTCATCAGGACAATTCTGGTGTAGCTTTCATAGGCGCCGCCGTCCAAATCCACGGCGACGTCCATGGCGAGAATCCGTCCGTCGGAATCCAATGCCGATCGATATGTGCAGCGCGAGGGGTGGCGCTTACTGGTGAAGGCCATATCCTCTTCTCTGTCCATAATGAACCGTACCGGTTTCCCGGTGACCCAGGATGCGACGGCCATGGGTGCTCCCATGATTTCCGGGTAGTCTTCCTTGCCGCCGAAAGCGCCGCCCACGGTGTCGGCGACGGCCCTGACTTTGTCATGGTCCAGTCCGAGGACATGGGAAACGGCGTGAACGACATAGTAAGGACACTGCATGGATCCCCGCACACCCACAGTCTCTCCATCCCGCCATGTGATAAGGGCCTGACCCTCCATGTAGAGCTGTTCCTGAAAGCCGGTGTCGTACACCCCTTCAACCACACTGGCCGCCCCGGCGAAGGCGGCATCCACATCACCGCGATCCAGATCCACCCGGCAGAATACGTTGTCCTCACCGTGGATGGGTCCGCCGCGGAACTCCAGAGCGGCGTCGATGTCCGGGCAGACCGGCAGCGGCTCCACGTCCATCTCGATTTCTTTCACCAGACGATCGGTCACCTCTGGGTCGGGACCGACGACGCAGGCCGTAATCTGGCCGATATAGCGTACCTCATCGGAGGCGAAACAGGGCCAGTCCCGACTGGCGGCCAAGGGGAGAAGATTCTCACCGGGAACATCTTTGGCGGTAACGATGTAATAACCCTCGGGAGTCTCGGGAAGGCGCAGGGCTTTAATACGTCCCCTGGGATGGGGGGATCGATAGAACCGTCCGACCAGCATATCCGACGAGAGTCCCGTGTCGGATCCCAGGGGGACCCGGCCGTCCAGACTTCGAGAATTATCACCACCCCCGGATGGTGCATCGGACGGTGCGCCGAATTTCAGGTCCGCGGTGTAGAGGGCACGACCGGTGGCTTTGGCCATACCGTCAGGCCGGGGAACGGCCCTGGTGATCTCGGCGTCACTTCCTCTCATAATTCCACTCCCTTCATGGCCGTGGTGATGTCTTTCAGGCCGTTGCCTGTCACCAATACCACCGCCTTGTCCTTTCTGCCTGGTCCCCTCCCGGCTTCGCGATCGGCCAACAGTCCCGCATAGGCGGCGGCGGCAGCCGGCTCGGCAAAGAGACCCGAAACCGAGGACAGATGTTTTTGGGCTTTAATGATGGCCTCATCGGAAACGGTGACGGCCCGTCCTTTGTGACGCTGGAGCCTGTCCAGGGCAAAATAGCCGCCCCGGGGCACATCCACCGAAATGGAGTCGGCCAGGGTCTTCGACGAGACAGGCGCAACGAAAGCGCCGTTCGTCAGCGCTTTGGTTATCCCGGAGCTGCCTTCGGCCTGAACACAAATCACTTCCGGGACGCGTTCGGCTAATCCCAAACTCACCAGATCCTCAAATCCCTTATAGACACCTGATATGATGACGCCGTCTCCGGTGGGCACATACACTAAATCGGGAACGATGCCCCCGAGCTGCCGGAAAATTTCCAGAGCCGCACTCTTCTTGCCCTCAACGGTGAGAGGATTATGGCCGGTGTTTCTGGACAGGCCGCCATGCTCGGCGACATAGGCCAGGGATAGTTCGAACGCCTGATCGTAATTCCCGTCCACCTTGATAACCTTCGCGCCGTATTGGAGGGCCTGGCAGATCTTCGCCGGGGGCGCACTGGCCGGGAGATACAAGCGAACGTTCAATCCAGCCGCGGCGCCGATACCGGACATGGAACTGCCGGCGTTGCCTGTTGACGCCACTACAATGTCTTTCAGACCGTGCTGGGCGGCGAAGGCGGCCACCAGATAGCTGGCTCGGTCTTTCAGGCTTCCCGTGGGATTGGCCGTGTCATCCTTCAGGAAAAGTCCCTCCAGGCCGAGTTCGTTTCGGAGGCGCTTCGGTTCCCAAAGAGGTGTGTTCCCCACGGGTATGGACGGGAAAAACTCGATGGGCACGGGCATGAGGAGTCTGGGATCGGCATAAGGCAGGAGATCCGTCCGAGTCCAGCTTTCGGGAGCCGACGGCGGACCGCCGTCGGCTCCTTTCAGTCGTACTTCCAGCTGACCCCTGAGAGGCTCGTCCGGACTCTGCTTTTCCGAGCAGACATCGCAGAGGTAGCGGCCGGGCTCAATGGCGTAGTCCTTCCCGCATTCAATGCAGACGTAGGAGAATTCTATCGACTGTCGGGGCCGAGAGGAGGTCATCAGACTCCGGCCTCCTCAAGCGCATACACCAATGAAGCATAGAAGGCACTGCAGACCACGAGGTCTTCCACCCGGTTGATCTCATTCGGGGCGTGGGCCTGGTTCTCATCACCAGGTCCGAATCCGATGGCCGGGATTTTATGACGCCCGGAGACGGCCACCATATTGGTGGAGAAAGTCCACTTGTCCACCACCGGTTTTTTACCGTAGAGGGCCTCATAGGCAGCCACGCCGGCCTTTACCAATGGATGATCTTCATCGGTTTTCCATGTGGGGAAATAGAGTTCCTGGGAATAGTCGGCGTTCCGCCAGCCCTTCTTATCGTATTCGGGCATCACGCAGACCACGTCCTCAGGCGTCTCGCCGATGGCCTCGCCAATACGCTCCTTCACCTGAGAGATGGCGATTTCCGCGGTTTCTCCCCAGGTAAGTCGGCGATCCAGATACAGCCGGGCCTGATCGGGAACCGCACATTGGCTGGGTCCCTTCACTTCAATCTGACTCACCACGATGGTGCCCTTGCCCAGGAAGTTGCCTTCATCGGGCTGGAGATCGGCGTTGAGCTGTTCCATGGCCAGGGCCGCCCGGGCCGCTTTATAGGCGGCGGACTCCCCGCGTTCCGGCGCCGAACCATGGGCGGAAACACCCTTGAGAGTCACCTCCATTTCCATCCGGCCCCGGTGGCCGCGATAGAGTCTGCAGCTGGTGGGTTCGGTGGATACCGCCAGATCGGGAACCAGTCCTTCCTCTTCGATCAGATACTTCCAGCACATGCCGTCGCAGTCTTCTTCCATGACGGTAAAAGCGAACCAGACGGTCCAGTCCCCGTCGTAGCCCAGGTCCTTGAGAATTTTCCCGGCGGCCACCATGGAGGCCGCGCCTCCCTTCTGATCCGAAGAGCCCCGTCCGTAGACCAGCCCGTTCTCGATATCGCCGCTGAACGGATCTTTGGTCCACTGACCGACATCACCGGTTTCCACGGTGTCGATATGGGCGTCGATGGCCAGAATTTTCTGACCGCTGCCCACCCGGGCCAGTACGCTGCCCAGGGGATCGATTTTGACTTCATCGAAGCCCATTTCACTGCAGAGTGCGGCAATGTGACGGCAGACTTCTTCTTCCCGGCTGCTGTAGGATTTGATTTTCACCATGTCGGACAGAATCCGGGCGGTCTGGTCCTTCATGTTTTCGGCTTTGGATCTGATGTCTCGGGCGATTGTCTCGATGCTCATTGATGCTCCTTTTATATGCGGGACGATTTCGATTCCGTCTTTATGGTTTGATCTCGTCTATTCTCCGCCACAGCTTGCGCCCCTGCTCCCGGGCTCCTTCGGCGATGGCGGCTTCATCGATGTCCTCCGGGAAATGACGGTTTTCCATCACCACCCGACCGTCGACGATGACGGTGTCAACGATGCCGGCGTTCTGACCGAAGACGAAATGTCCGGCGACATTCTCAGGGACCAGCGGTGTGGGAGAGGCGTAATTCGCCACGGCGACGTCGGCCATGTAACCGGGTTCCAGGCGTCCGAACGATTCACCGAACAGACGTTCGAGGATACGATTGCCCGCCTGGAGAGCTCTCAGGAATTCTCCCGGCCACCAGGGTCCGCCTTCATCTTTATGCTTGAAATAGGCACTCTGGAGTTCGGCGAACATATCCGCTCCGATACCGTCGGTCCCCAATGCGAGATTGCGGACCTTCGGCAGCTTGTGGTTGTAGCCGACTGAATTGTTCATGTTGGACCGGGCGTTATGAACAAGGAATCCGTCCCGGCCGTTAAGAGTTTCGATATCGGCATCCGAGAGATGCACGCCATGGACGAGAAGGGTGCGGCTGTCCAGCATACCGTGCCTATCCAGCCGGGCCACAATGTCTTCACCGTAGGTGACGTGGGAGTGGGAGACGTCGTATCGATCCTCGGCGACGTGGAGGTGGAGACCTCTTCCGGTTTCCTGAATGACGTCCGCCATCTTCTCATAAGCCTCTTCGGGGAGTGTGCAGGGGGCATGCCCCCCGATACAGGCTTCCACCAGACGAGGGCCCTCGCCCTTTTGGGCGGCGGCCTGCACTTCCAGGGCGAACCGTCGGTTTTCCTCGATACCGGCCGTCATTCCATCCCGTCCGTGACGATCGGTGACTTCGTAGCAAGTGGCTCCCCGGACACCGATGAGCTCCATGCCCTGTTTGACGACATCCAGGGAGCCTTCGATAAACTCCGGGGACGCATGATGATCGATGATGGCGGTCGTGCCGCATCGCAGGGCGTCCATAGATGCCGTCAGGGTGGAGAAATGGAGGACATCTTCATCTATCCCCCGATCCAGCCGCCACCAAAGGTTTTTCAGAATGGAGACGAAGTCCGGAGTGGGGCCGATGTTCGACATGATGCCGCGGCTCAGGGCCGAATATATGTGATGATGCGAGCAGACGATGCCCGGGAAGACAATCTTGCCTGTCCCGTCGATAATTTTCTCGGCCGCAACGTCTTTGGCCGCTCCTATTCCCACCTTGGCGATCTTACCGCCGCTGATGACAACGTCGCAGTTCTCACGGACCCGGGGCGGATCGAATTCCACGGCTGTGGCATTCTTGATGACGATCATGCTTCGAGCTCCTCGGGAGTTTTCACATCCACATTGCCGAACAATGACGGTCTGTCCCGATACACCAGCTCGAAGAGCCGGAAGAATCGTTCGGACTTCCCGACACGTCCGTCGTGCACCGGGAGAGTGCCGCTTAAATCACCTTGACGCCAGGTGAGAATATCGTCGTGCAGGAACCATCCGGGATTCTCGCTGTCGTTGAAGTCCTCGACGGTGTTGAAAATCGTCGGTTTGTCTTTGTAGGGCACGCCTGATGTCCAAGGGCAGAAATGGCCGCAGTTCCCGCATTCATTGCAGTAGGCGTCGATATGGACGATCTGAGCAGGATCACCGAACAGGGGTTCCGCCGCGGTGTCGATGGGAAAGGCGATATTGGCCCGGTTTGGACAGACATCGACGCATTTATCGCACACATAGTTGCATTCCAGGCATCGGGTCCGCTCGGTTCGGGCATACACTTCGGGTTTGGTCCGATCGTGATGGCGTCCCAGACCCATGGTGATTTCACTCTTCTTTGCACTGATTTCCAGCCGACGCTCGGCATCCGGCCAGGACGGAACAGTTTCATCATAGGTCCATCCTGAGTCAATTCCCGCCATCACGGCATCCGCTGCCCTCCGGCCCTCGGCGATGCACTTGACGATGGTGGCCGGCCCGGTTCGTCCGTCGCCGGCCAGATAGACACCGTTCTCCCGGGTCATCTGGTTCGCGTCGGTGACCACACGGCCCCGATCATCGGCTTCCAGACCGAGTTCGGCATACACCTCATCGTCAGGCCTGTCGCCGATGGCATAGAGAATCGTGCCGACTTTCCAGGTTTCGGTCCGGTCGGTGGCTTCGGGACGGCGGCGCCCCGAATCATCCTTCTCGCCGAGCTTCATCACTCGGGCGGTAAGGGTGCTGTCGGCATCAAAACGCTCGGGATTTCGCAGGAAGGCAAACTTCACCCCGTCGGCCAAAGCATCTTCATACTCCTCCTGACTGGCGGGCATCTGTTCGAAGGCCCGTCGGTAGAGAATCCAGCTCTCCTTCACACCGGGAACACGCAGGGCCGAACGGGCCGAGTCCATGGAGGTGTCGCCGGCCCCGACGGTGACGACGGTCTCACCCATATTCTTCGGATAGTCACCTCGGTTGAAATCGTATAGAAACTTGATGGAGGGGATGAGGTTTTTATTGTCTCCCTCCACAGGCAGTTCAGGACTCTTCCATGTGCCGATGCCCAGAATCACCTTATCGTAGCCCGCGGATTTCAGGCCTTCCACTGTGATGTTCTGTTCGTTGAATCGGAACTCGGCTCCCATGGCCTTAATCACCTCGACATCCGACTCGATGGCTTCCCGACTGATCCGGAAATGGGGGACGACATATCGAATCACACCCCCGGCATTGGGTTCCTTTTCAAACACCGTCACCGGTACGCCGGCCCGGGCCAGGAAGAATGCGGCGCTCAGACCCGCAGGACCGGCCCCGACGACAGCCACCTTCGGCCCGGAACGTTTCACCGGAGCGGACCACCGTTCGCGCCATTCCTCCATACCCTTTTCCACGGCCATGAGCTTGATTTCCCGGATGTTCACCGGTCCCTCGTAGTCCAGGCGTGTGCAGCGAATCTGGCATTGGTGATCGCAGATGCTACCGGTGATGGACGGCAGTGCGTTGCGCTCGTAAATCAGGGCCAGCGCGTCGGCATAGCGGCCCTCTCCGGCCAGTCGAACATATTCGGGAATATGCTGCTCGATGGCACAGGCCGAGACACACGGGGCCACATAGCAGTCGTTCAGCGGCAGGCTGCCGGCGTTGCGAACGGCATCGGTTCCTCGAAAGGCTTTGAGGGCGCTCTTTTCTTTAGTGGCGCTCTCCGAGAGGGCTTTGATGGCTTCCACGCTGATATCGGACAGATCGCCGCCTGGGGCATTTTCCAAGGCTTCGGCAATTTGCTTCTGCCTTCGGTAGCCGCCGGGCTTGAGCATGTCGGAGCATAGTGTGAGAGGGCGGATGCCGGTTGCCATCAGACCCTCGGCGGTGTGAATGGTGACGCCCCCCGAGTAGGATATGGGCATCTTTCCGGCGAATTCCTCGGAAATGAGAGCGGCCACAGTGGCTGTGATGGGGTAGAGGGAGCGTCCCGACATGTACATCTCGTCTCCGGGCAGCTCGTCCCGATTGTTTTCCGAGGCCAGAGTGTTGGTGAGTTTCACCCCGAACCTCCGGCCTTTCTCGACGGAAAAGTCCACCAGGCGCTTGAGCATGGCCCGGGCGTCATCCCATTGGAGATCGTGACTGAAGGATTCAGGGTTCATCTTCACCGAGCGGAAGCCGAGCTCGTCCAGGATTCCCCGTACTTTCTCGTATCCCAAGAGAGTCGGATTCAGCTTGACATAGGTGTCCAAGCTCTTCTGATCCAGCATGTATCGGCAAATCGATTCGATTTCATTCGGCGGACAGCCGTGCATGGTGGACAGGGACACATTACTGGCGATCCTGCCGGGGATGGAGGCGCCCAGGCCCTTGAGCGTCGGAGCCCTGTCCTCCAGACCGGTGCCGTACAGAAACGTCGGATCGGAGATGCGCTCATCGAGTTCGGTAAGCCAGCCCAGGAAGCGTTCTTCATTTCCGGAATCCTTCATCCGCTCGATATACCGATCCATCTTGGGGGATTTGATGCCTTCCAGGTCGTAGCCGACCGAAATGTTGAACACAAAGGAGCGTTCCATGCCGGCATGTCCCAGACCGAAGAGGCGTTCAACGAGGTGGAGGAGTATCCAAGCCTTGGCATACTCCTCCCATGCCTGTCCCAGGGTCAGTTCGGTGGACCACTCGGTGTTGAAGCCTTCGTCGGTCATGTCGATGCAGGGCTTGTCGATTTCCAGCCCATCGAGAATCTGAACGGTCTTCAGCTCGATGAAACGGCTGCCCGTCAGATATGAGGCCACCACATTCTGGGCTATTTGGGTCTGGGGACCCGCGGCCGGGCCCAGGGGCGTTGAGATTTTTCGGCCGAACACCTCGTAAATACGCTCATCGCCTTTTCGATAGAACGCATCCTCGGGAATATCGAACAGAGAGCGGAAATGGCGCCATTCGTCCATCATCCTATCTATCAGTCCCCCAAAAGGGATCATGCGCATCTTGTCGCTCACTTATTAACTCCTTTCTCCAGCCCTTTTGGGCGTGATGAATCGACCGCAGCCGCCGTCGGCCCTAATACCTTTGCCATATTCGTATACCGTGACGCCTCTCACCAGGGTCCGGGCGACCCTGCCACGGAAAGTGCGTCCCTCAAAGGGAGACAACTTTCCCTTGGAGAGGAAATCCGATGCGTTCACCGTCCAGTCGGCCCTGGAATCCATCAAAACCAGATCGGCGTCCTTGCCGACTTCAATCGATCCCTTGCGATCGAAAAAATCGTAGCGTTTAGGGGCATTCTCGCTCATCACCTGCAGATAGCGGGAAAGAGAAAGGCGACCGGCCAGATACCCCTCGCTGAATACGTAGGGAAGGATTGTACCGGTACCGGAGATTCCCGCAGAATTGCACCAGATGTCGCTGCCGGCTTTCTCTTCTTCGGTGCCCGGGGCATGGTCCGAGGCCATGAAGGACAGGGCGCCGGAGGCAAGGAGATTCCACAATTCCGGAGGATTGCCGGCGCCCTTGATGGGCGGTGCAATCTTAAGAGTCGCACCCTGCTGTTCAAAATCACCGACATCAAAAGCCAGATATTGAGGACAGGTTTCACCTGTCACCCCCGACGAGGCGGCCTCACCGATCCGGGCCGCCGCTTCCGCGGTACCCACATGCACCACATGAAGGGAAGCTCCGGCTTCTTCGGCCAGTCTGACGGCACTCATCACACTGAGAACCTCGGCGATTTCGGGACGGGCTTCATACCAATCCCGGGGGCCTTTGAGGCCCGCGGCCAATTTTGCCGCAGTGGCCGCATCCACGAAAGCCCGGTCCTCGGCGTGGAGGAGCGCGGGCAATTTGAGGGAGGCACACAGTTTCAGCAAACCGAGGAATCGCCAGGGGTCCAGTGCACCCCATTCGTCTTCCATACCCGATACGGCATAACTCTTGACACCCATCACCTTGTCGGCCATTTCAGAGAGGCGTTCGGGATAGCCCGGAGCATCATAGCATTCTCTGGAGGTGCCGCCGAAGAAACCATAGTCAACAAGAGCCTTAGACGAGACGACCGAGAGCTTGGCTTGGAGATTGAAGGCGTCGGATACCGGGGGATCTGAAGTGCAGGGCATATCGATAACGGTGGTGATGCCGCCTTGAGCGGCGAACGCTGTACCGTGTGCGAAGTCCTCTTTATGGGTATAGCCGGGATCGTAGAAATGGACATGAGGATCGATTCCGCCGGGTAGAACCCAATGGCCGTCCGCGTCGATAATTTCCTGCCCGGAAGATGAAGCCGAGGAGGCCCCTGCGAGGCCGGTGCCGATTTCGGCGACCCGCCCTTGCTCGATCCGAATATCCCGAACAAGAAATTCATCCTGGCCGGGGAACGCCACCATGCCGTTCCTAACGATCAACTTGCCCTCCTCAACCACCGCACATGGCGATGTTCGGGCTCGGATAGCGATACGGCCGGAAAATCCGCGGTGCATCGCAGGGAAAAACCCCGCCATACGCCTCCAAACCCGCTGATCCTGTATGTCTGTCGCCCAAGAGTTCCAACGGCCATGACGACCGCCGCGCTCCGGACTCTGCGCGGTCTATTCTTCAAGGAAGGATGACCGCGGGTCATCCTTTTTGGGTTTTACCTGAAAAAAAGGATAGGGAAAAATCAGTGCCGTTGCACGCCCTGCATGACAAGGCGTTTTCCAGGATATGAGCCCGGGTTATCGGTGTCAACCGGGATTCACCAAAAACCCGGGACTCAACTCCTAAACAAAGAATGATAGAACGAAGAACGCTCCCACAATGTAGGTGAGCCAGGTCACCTGTTTATACTTGCCGCTGAACACTTTAAGCAGGATGTAGGATAAGAGACCCCAGACAATGCCTTCGGCAATGCTGTAGGTCAGAGGCATCATAATCAGAGTCAGGAATGCGGGAAGACCTTCAGTGACGTCGCCCCATTCGATTTCCTTCACCGGGCTCATCATAAAGAGTCCCACGAGAATTAGGGCCGGGGCCGTAGCGGCGCCGGGAACCATCAGGAATATGGGACTGAAGAAAATAGCGATAAGGAACAGAACTGCCGTTGTCAGGGAAGTCAGACCGGTTCGACCACCCTCTTCCACACCGGCCGCACTCTCGACATACGTCGTCACCGTGCTGGTGCCCAGAATGGCGCCGGCGGTGGTACCGATCGCATCGGCAAAGAGAGCCTGTTTGGCTCTGGGGATTGTACCGTCCTCACTCATCAGGCCGGCTTTTGTGGACACTCCGATCAGCGTGCCGACGGTATCAAACATATCCACAAAGAGGAATGTGAACAGAACCACCAGCATATCCAGGGTGAGGATTTGACTCCACTCAAACTGGAAGAATATCGGGGCCAGGGACGGCAGAGGTCCGAAGAGCTTGAAGCCCGCCGCGTTGGTGACTCCCATAGGAATACCGATGAGAGTCGTGGTGATGATGCCGATCAGAAGGGCGCCTTTCACCTTGAATGCCAGTAGAGCGGCGGTCAGGACAAGTCCGATCACCGCCAATAGAGCCGGCATGGAACCCAGACTGCCGATTCCCACCAGCGTCGCATCGTTGTTCACAATAATGCCGGCGTTCTGCATTCCGATAAACGCAATAAATAGTCCGATACCCACCGAGATAGCCTTCTTAACGTTGTTCGGAATGCAGTTGATGATGGCTTCCCTGACATTGAGGGCCGTCAGAACGAGGAAGATAATGCCTTCCAGGAATACTGCGGTGAGGGCAAACTGCCAGCTTTTCCCCATCCCCAAGACAACGGCAAACGCGAAAAACGCATTCAGTCCCATGCCGGGTGCCAGTGCGAAGGGCAGCTTGGCGACGAGAGCCATCACCAGGGTCGCGATGAACGAGGCCAGAGCCGTGGCCATAAACACCGAATCCGCCGGCATGCCTGCCGCCGACAGTATTCCGGGATTCACCGCCAGGATGTAAGCCATGGTCAGGAACGTTGTGATACCGGCCAGAATCTCGGTTCGGACGGTGGTACCGTGTTCCTTGAGCTTGAAGAACTGTTCCATATTCACTCCTTCAGTATTATTGCCCACTTTATATCATGCTTATCGAAGTAAATGTTGTTTTTTTTGACGCTATCGGCACTTATCACGAACCATACTGACATATTCAAAACCATCGTCATAGGCGTATTTCTTTATTCGGCCTGGATTTGGACTAGTTATGGAATTTGTCAATAAACATCAAGACCATCGCCTATCTCATACAATTCTGTAGGTTTCCCTCCAACAGTGTGCAAGATTTCATGGGAACTGATCAAAGAAGACCGTCTCAATCGTCTTTGAGTTGACAGCTGTGAAACCGAAGCATAGTGTGAGCCATACCGTCCCCAATGAAAAACAGGAGAAATTTATGAAGAAGACAATGCTGATTGTGTTGATCGCAATTCTCGCCGCAGGCGCCGTGTTCGCCAACGGCGGAAAGGAATCGGAATCCGAAATGGCCCCGGCCGCCGGTGACGAAAAAATCAAGGCCGGATTTATCTATATCGGCCCCGCTGGCGACTTCGGCTGGACTTACGCTCACGACCAGGGCCGCATCTATGCCGAAGAGCAGCTTCCCTGGCTGGAAACCATCGTTGTGGAAAGCGTCCCTGAAGGTGATGCCGTCCGCTTTATCGATCGTCTGGTACAGGAGCAGAAAGTGGACGCCGTATTCACCACCAGCTTCGGCTATATGGAGGACACCGTCAAAGTCGCCGAGAAATATCCCGACGTGAAGTTCTTCCATACTTCGGGCTTCAAGCGCTCGGAGAATATGGGCACATACATGGCCGACATGTACCAGATTTACTACCTCAACGGCCTTCTCTCCGGTGCGATGACCAAAACCGACAAGATCGGTTACGTTGCCGCCTTCCCCATCCCCGAATTGTTCCGGCACATGAATGCCTTCGCCGTAGGCGTCAAGGAAGTCAATCCGGAAGCCGCCATCAGCGTCAAATGGACCTATGCCTGGTACGGACCCGATAAAGCCCGGGAAGCCGCCGAAGCCCTGGTGGCCGAAGGATGCGATGTTCTCGGTTTCACTGAAGACACCCCGACAGTCCTTGAAGTGGCCCAGGAATATCAGGACAAGGGCCGGGAAATCTACGGATTGAGCCACTACAGTCCCATGCAGGCCTACGGAGAGGATGCCGCCATCACCGGTCAGCTCACCGATTGGGGTCCCCTGGTGGTTCAGATGCTGGAAGATCTCAAAGCCGGCAAGGCCGACGATCTGACCGACTACGACCTTCTCTATCTATTGGATTCCGGGGCGGTTGAGCTTGGTGCCGATTGGAACAATAAGATCAACCCGAAGTACGTCGATACTTTCAAGAGTATGATGACTGAGAGTGCCGATTTCGGAACCATCAGCATTTATGATCTGGTGATGAAGCGCTATGAACAGATGAGCGACGGATTCCGGGGAACCTTCGATCCCTTCGACGGACCGCTATACGACCAAGACGGCAACATGGTTGCCGCCGAGGGCGAAACCCTCAGCATCGGGCACATCTTCGGTGAAATGAACTATCAGCTGGATAATTTCGTCACACCGACTCCGTAAACGCCGACAGTCGAATTCTTCGATCATCAAACCGCCCTTCGGGGCGGTTTTTCTTTTGGTTTTGAATCCTACCTTCAAACTGTTATCTTCAAGGTGAGGTGGCCTATGCTATATTCCGAAGTCTTAGAAGAAATCTCCAGAGAACTACCCCTTTTTGAAAACTCCTCGGATCGTGACAGCTTCCTCAAGGAAACCGTCGGGAAGATTAAACGAGCCATAAACGCCGACATGGCGGCGGTGTTCATCCAGGATGACGGAAAAGGCGATCTGGTGCTTAGGGCCGGCGTCGATTCGGATGGAGTATGGGACCATCTCAACTGTCCGGATTGTACGGACACGGATAAGCCCTTTCGATTCAGCTTTGACTTGAATGACGCCGGCAGAGCGTTCAACGAAGGAAGAGTGATACGGAGAACCTATCCGTCCGGGGATGCCGACCACGGGTTCCGTTCCAAAATCATTGTACCGCTGGCCCGGGGGCCGATGCGTTTGGGTGTGCTTATTATCGCCGATTTTCGAGAGGACGCCTTCGACGATTTGGACGACGGAGAGATTCTGTCCTCCTCTTCACGTCTTGCCGATCTTATAGAAGATGCGTCGGTTCTTATCTCCCATGAAGTGAAAGCCAACGGCACCAGAATTATCCAGGGCAGAAAGGCCGGGTCCGGAATCGCCATGGGCCGAGCCCTGCCCTTCTGGGCGGATATGGAATCCGCCGCCCAGACCATTTCTCCGGCAAGCTCCAAGGAAGAGGAGTTGGCGCGGTTCGACAGATCTCTGGAGCGATCCATCCGTCAACTTAAGGAGATCCGTCAAAAAGCCGAAGAAGGCATTTCCGAAACAGGGGCGATGATCTTCATGGCCCAGATTCTGATGCTCAGGGACGAGAGTTTCACGGGAATGATGCGTGAGGCCATCGAAAAAGGTGATACAGCCACTACGGCGATCCGCCGGGTCGTCACCGACTATGCCGATCGGTTCTCCCAGATGGCCGAGGAACGACTGGCGGAAAAATCCCAGGATGTTCGGGACCTTGGTTAT
Source organism: Spirochaetaceae bacterium (assembly GCA_029210985.1). Classification (GTDB taxonomy): domain Bacteria; phylum Spirochaetota; class Spirochaetia; order DSM-2461; family DSM-2461; genus UBA2779. The sequence goes on from JARGFR010000017.1 coordinate 14,075, forward strand.
CGCATGATCACCAATCTTGCCTCCGGGGAATCCCGGGAGTTCTCCTACGAAGGCCGAATCGCCTTGGCCAGACATATATATCCGTCGGACCTCTTTCGACTGTCTCTGGAAGGAATCTCCGGTGTCGTGCTCATGGGTGCGGCGGCGACGGCCCATATCTCCATCCTCGCCGGTTCATTGGGGCTCCCGGTGCTCATTACAGAAGATAAAGCACTTCTGGGTATCCCTGACGGAACTCAGTTGATTCTGGATGGCGACGGACATCGCCTCTATGTCGAGCCGGCTGAAGATTTATTGGAGGAGTACCGGCTTAAATTGTCCCTGGTCAGTCCCTCCCCGGATTATTACACACTCAAGGGAGCCACAGCCGACGGTACGGCGGTGAAAGTGATGGCCAATGTCAACATTCTTAAAGATGCCGAGGAAGCCCGAAAACAAGGTGCCGAAGGTATTGGACTCTACCGATCGGAATTTCCCTTCATTCTCAAGAACGATATCCTCTCAGAAGAACAGCAGTACAAGGTGTATCGGTCGGTAGTGGAAACGCAAAAGGGCAAACCTGTGGTGCTCCGAACTGCCGATATCGGCGGGGACAAAATCCTTCAAGGCCGGGAAGACCAGGAATCCAACCCGTTCCTGGGAGTGAGAGGCATTCGTTTTTCACTGGCTCATAAGGAGATGTTCCGGGATCAGCTCCGGGCGATGCTGAGAGCCGGCGTCAATGCGGATCTGGGCATCATGCTGCCCATGGTTTCGGGTGTGGAGGAAGTTCTGGAGGCCCGGGAGCAAATCGAAAAAGCCGCTTCGGACCTACATCAACGCGGGGTAGCCTACAATCCCCATCCCAGGATCGGAGCGATGGTGGAGATTCCCTCCGCAGCCCTGGCGGTACAGGAGCTGGCCTCCCACGTCGACTTCCTCTCCATCGGTACCAACGATCTGACGATGTATCTTCTGGCGGTGGACAGAACCAATGAAAACCTCAGCCATCTCTATTCAAGCCGCCACCCGACGATTCTGCGGGCCATCAACCACATCGTCCACGGAGCCCAAAAATCCGGTACGAAGGTTTCGGTATGCGGGGATGCCGCGGCCGACCCCGTCTTAACACCATTCTTTGTCGGTATCGGCATCCGGGAGTTGAGTGTGTCACCCCATACCATCGAGTCCATCAAAAAACGCCTGGCGGCCATCAATCTGGAAGATGCCGAAACCATCGCGAAGGAGATGCTTGCCATCGGCCGAATCGATGAAATGGAGACATACCTGAAGGAAAACACAGAACGCCTCGCCCTCGGTGAACTCACAATTCGGTAGGTTTAGGGCTTTTACCTCTTCTCATCACCGAAGATTGAAGCGATGGAATGGATTTTCGTTGCATACCTTACGTGCTGCCGGTAGTCTGAAATCCGCCGATTTGGCATTCGTCATAATCGAACACCATGGATACTCAGCGCCGTGAGGGGGGTCATTTGAAACGAATTCAGTCTCTCGAAATGAGAGGCATCAGCAAGTCCTTTCTGGAAGTGAAGGCCAATCAGGATATCAACCTCACCATCAGTTCCGGTGAGATTCTCGGCCTGCTGGGTGAAAACGGCGCCGGTAAAACGACACTGATGAACATCCTCTACGGCCTCTACCATCCGGATGACGGAGAAATCCTCGTCAACGGCGAAGTGGTGAGCCTGAGGAGTCCGAAAGACAGTATGCGTATCGGCATCGGAATGATCCATCAGCATTTTATGCTGGTGAATAAGCATACCGTGCTGGAAAATATCGCTTTGGGATTCGACGAGGCACCGTTCTTCTTCCCCCACCGTGCCCTCCGGGACCGTATCAAGAAACTTTCGGTACAGTACGGCTTGGCAATTGATCCCGACAAACCCATCTGGGAATTGTCGGCCGGTGAGCAGCAGAGGGTGGAAATCATCAAAGCGCTCTCTCGGAACGCCGATCTGCTCATTATGGATGAGCCCACATCGGTGCTCACTCCCCAAGAGACGGTGGAGCTGTTCGAGATTTTGAGAAAAATGACATCCGAGGGTCATTCGGTTATTCTGATCAGCCATAAGCTCGATGAAATCATGAACATCTGCCACCGTGTGATGGTCATCCGCAAGGGGCGGGTCACCGGTGCGGCACCTATACAGGAACTCAACAAAGGAAAGCTGGCCCAGATGATGATCGGCCGGCAGATCGCTCTGGCGTATCCCAAAGCCGACATTACTCCCGGGGATAAGGTCCTGGAAATATCCGGTCTGGATGTGGATTCCGACAGAGGCCTGCCGGCGGTGAGAAACCTCACACTGACGGTCAAGAAGAATGAAGTTCTGGGTATTGCCGGAGTCTCCGGAAACGGTCAGCAGGAGCTGGTGGAAACCATTACGGGCCTGCGCAAACCTCTCGCGGGGTCCATCATGATGAAAGGCAAGCCCATGGACCACGCCGATGCCCGGAAAGCCCATACCCTGGGCATTACCCACGTCCCGGAAGAGCGAATTAAATACGGGATTGTTCCCAATCTGCTCCTCTACGAGAATTCGGTACTCAAACAGCATCGCGATGCCCCGTTCAGCAACTGGGTGCAGATGAACTACAACGTCATCAAGGACCATGCGGGAAAACTGGTGGACGGTTTTCAGGTGGACACACCGTCGGTGAACATCAAGGTGAAAAACCTGTCCGGTGGCAATATCCAGAAGCTTATACTGGGACGGGAAATCTCCGGCGGTCCCGATCTTCTCATCGCCGCCCATCCCACCTATGGACTGGATGTCGGCGCCACCGAATATGTCCGGAAGCAGATTATAGAGCTCCGGGACAAGGGCGGAGCGGTCCTTCTTGTGTCGGAAGACCTGGACGAACTCTTCATGGTTTGCGACCGCATCGCAGTGATGTTCACAGGACGCTTCATGGGAGAAGTCACTCCGGACTCATGTACGATTGAACAGATTGGGCTGATGATGGCCGGATCAACCGGATCGGAGGCCTGAAATGCAGATTGATCTTTTTCCCAGGGAACGTACAACACCGCTTCAGAATTTGCTGATACTGATCGGTTCCCTGCTCGCGGGTCTTTTCGCCGTCAGCATCGTCTTCGCACTGAACCGGGTGAATCCCGCCGTGGCCATCTTCTCCATTTTCAAGGGGTCGTTCGGAAGCTGGTACGGAATCAAGGAAACCGTCACCAAGGCGATTCCCCTCATTCTCATCGGCAGCGGCCTGGCGCTGGCCTACAAAGCCAAGTTCTGGAATATCGGCGCCGAAAGTCAGCTCCTGGTGGGAGCGATTTTTTCCACTTGGGTGGGCCTGAACTGGGGACCTCATCTGCCGGCGGTCGTCCTGGTCCCTCTGATGTTCTTATCGGCGTTCATCGGCGGTGCACTATGGGGCATGGTGCCGGCGGTCTTGAAGATTCGATTCGGCATCAACGAAGTGATTTCCACTCTGATGCTCAACTATATCGCCGCAGAATTCGTGAAATTCCTCGTGGTGGGTCCGTGGAAAGGAGCATCAAAAGGCGGCTATCCCTATACCGACGACCTCCCGGCCCAGGCCATTCTGAAACAGTTTGCCTATTCCCGGGTCTCACCGGTTCTGCTCATCCTGGCGGTCGTATGCGCGCTTGTATTGAGCTGGCTGGTTTTCAGAAGCCGATTCGGCTACGAGATTCGCGTCATCGGAGAGAATACCCATGCGGCGCGATATTCGGGTATCAATTTCTTCCGCACATCTCTACTGATCATGATGATTTCGGGCGGGATGGCCGGGCTGGCCGGAGCGGGAGAACTCATGTCGATTCATCATTATCTGAGCTACCCCGAAACGCTGAGCGCCGGATACGGTTTTACCGCCATCATCGTGGCTTGGCTGGCCCGTTTGAATCCGGCCTTTACTATCGTTTCGGGGCTCTTCTTCGCCGGCATTATCGTCGGCGGGGATGCCATTCAGATTTCCATGGGCATGCCGGCGGCCACAGTCAATGTGTTCAACGGCATGATCCTCGTATTCCTCATCATGGGGGATTTCTTCATCAGTCACCGAGTCCGGATCAGGACCGGGAGGGCAGTCCATGCTTGATATCATTGTCTCGGTTCTCACGAGAACCATCATCGCCGGAACACCTCTGCTCCTGGCCACCCTGGGAGAGATCGTCACCGAGCGAGCCGGTATACTCAATCTGGGAATGGAAGGGCTGATGGCCTCCGGTGCCGTGACGGCGTTCATCGTCACCTTCACAACCGGCAGCCCATGGCTCGGCCTCGCGGCCGCCATACTTGTCGGCATGCTTCTCTCAAGCATCCATGGCTTTGTATGCATCGGACTTCGTGCCAATCAAGTGGTGAGCGGTTTGGCATTGACAATGCTCGGTTTGGGTATCAGCGGTCTGTGGGGTAAACCCTACATCGGACGCCCCCTGCCTGTGCGAATGCCCCGACTGAGTATCCCGGGCATCTCCGACGGACCGGTGTTGGGGAAAATGCTGTTCAACCACGATTGGTATGTCTATCTGTCGGTGCTCATCGGTATTCTCATCTGGTTTCTTGTGAAGAACACGCGCCTCGGCATTACGCTGCGCTCGGTGGGGGAGAATCCCCAGGCTGCGGAAGCTCAGGGGATTTCGGTGAATAAAGTGAAATACCTGGCAGTTATGAGCGGAGGCGGATTAGCCGGTATGGCGGGAGCCTTCCTCTCCACCGCCTACAGCGGATCCTGGAACGAAGGAATGGTGGCCGGTCGAGGCTGGATTGTCATCGCCCTGACCATTTTTTCTCTCTGGCAGCCGGCTATGGCCTTCCTGGGCGCGTACCTCTTCGGCGGTATTTTCGTGATGCAGTACATGCTCCAACCCCTGGGGATTTCTCCCAATATCCTATCGATGCTTCCCTACATTTCCACTTTGCTGGTGCTCTTTATTTACGGGCTGTCGGCTTCGGGAAAACGGCGAATGAACGCCCCGGCCACGCTTGGAGAACCATATGTCCGGGGTGAGAGATAATGAGGCGGCTTATTACTCCCGTCACGCCGGATATCCGTGAAATTGAAGACTCGGATGTACCCGGGGTGTGTGCCATCTACAACCACTACATCGAATTCAGCCCCGCCACTTTCGAAGAGACCGTCATTACCCCTGAAGAAATGGGCCGGCGGGTGGCGGCCGTCACAAGGGATTATCCCTTCCTGGTAGCCGAGCAGGACGATGAGCTGCTCGGCTACGCTTACGCGTCTCAATGGAAGGATCGTGCAGCCTATGGATCTACCGCCGAAACAACGATATATCTTTCCAAAGAGGTCACCGGCCACGGAGTCGGGACCGCACTCTATGATCGTCTTCTTGACGAACTGCGTATTCGAAAATATCACGTGGCCATCGGCGTCATTTCACTTCCCAACGATGCAAGCGTCAAGCTCCACGAATCTCAAGGTTTCCGGCAAGCGGGTCTGTTTCATCAAGTCGGACGCAAATTCAACCAATGGATCGACGTGGGGTACTGGGAGCTGAGACTCTAAAAAGTTGCTCCGCCCGGGCGGCGATGCTATGATTCCTCTTCCCCCACCAAGGAAAAGAACGTGGATGAAGCATCGCAGGCCCCCTACACTCTCATCTTTGTCGACGACGAGGACGTCGTTCGCCAAGGCATCACCAGCCGCATTCCCTGGGAAGAGAACGGTTTTCATCTTGCGGGAGTCTTCGAGAACGGCCGGAGTGCCCTGGAATATCTGAAACACCATAAAGTGGATGTTGTTCTGTCGGACATCAGTATGCCTCAGATGGACGGACTGACTCTGAGCAAAGAAATCGCCGTCGCCTATCCCCGCACACAAGTTCTGCTGCTCACCGGCTTCGAAGAATTTGAGTATGCCCAGGAAGCCGTCCGGAACAGAGTCAAAGAGTTCCTCCTCAAACCCATCACCGCGGAAGAGCTGGGAGAAGTCCTGAGTCGCAACCGATTGGAACTGGACAGATTGAGGATGGCGGAAAAAGAACAGGAGCGCCTGAAAGACCTGCTTGAGCGGAGTCTGCCCCTCCTGAAAGAACGGTTTTTCTACCGACTGGCGTCAGGTCGGCTTACCACGGAAGAAATCACCAGACGCCGTGAGTTCTTCGGATGGCAAGATAAAGGAGCATACTACCAGATTGTTTTGGCTGTTCGTCCGGATGAATGGGAAGAAATCACACGCCTGGCGTTCTCGGAAACGGCAAAACAGCTCACCAACGACGGTGATGTCATCTTTGCAAATCGCAACGAAGACCTTGTCCTCCTACTACAGGATTCCTCGATCGAGGCGTTGGATTCCCGATCCCGGGATATCGCTGAAAAACTGTTTTCCGCCGCCCTGAAGATCGGAGACGCGCCTTTGACCGTGGGAATCGGCGAAACCGTCGGCCGACTGGACGACGTCAACAGAAGCTACCTGGGTGCGGGAAATGCGGTCGACCATGCTCGAGTCACCGGAATTACAAGAGTATTGTCCATCAATGAGGTGAGGAAAAAGACCCGAGTTTCCCAGGAGGCGTTCGTCAGTCGGGCACGCCATCTGGTGACCGCACTGCGGGAAAGTACACGGCGTTCCGCCAGGGACGCTCTAAATGAAATTTTCAAGCTTTTTGAAGAAAGCTATCTCACCTCCTCGGATGTCGTCAATTTTCTGGCAAGGCTTCAATATCATCTCTCGGATTTCGTTGATGAAATGGGATTGGATACCGGAGACGATTTCCTGGATCTCTCATTGACGGCCGAGCCGAGAAAATTCGCCCGTCTGGACGACGCCAAACGATATTATCAGGAACAGGTGGATAAGATTGATAAACTTATACGTCAGAGACGTCATGATGCCGCCTACTCAAGAATCGATAAAGCCAGACGCATCATCGCAGAGCGATATGCGGACAAGAACTTTTCCCTTCAGGATATCTGTGAGGAACTCTACTTGAGTACCAGCCAGTTCAGTGCTCTGTTCAAAGAGGGCACCGGACATACCTTTGTTGAATACCTGACCGAAGTGCGGATCGACGAGGCCAAACATCTCCTGAAAACCACCGATTCGAGAAGCTATGAAATTGCTGATCGGGTGGGATATCAGGATCCTCGGTATTTTTCCAGCATCTTCAAGAAAGTCACCGGTTTCACAACCACAGAGTACCGTAAGGAGATGGAATCCTGATGCGTCGTTTTTTCGGAAAGCTGGGAACTTTGGAGTCACGCTTCTACCTGATCTTTACTCTGGTGTTTTTTACAACCATTCTCACCATGCAGATTATCTCCACCCGATTCACCATCACCTCGGTGAGAAGCGCCATATTGGAGAACAACCGACTACTGCTGGAACAGCTGGTGGAGCAGATCGATACATACATAGACGGCATGGATCGAATCTCGGAAATGATCGTCGATGATATAGACGCCCAGGCATTCCTGATCGAGGGTTCAACGAATTCCAAGAAAGTCCTGAAGGATCGTTTCGCCTCGTATCTCGAATCCCGAGATGATATTTCCGGCATTGTTCTATTCCGTATGGATGGTGATGCGGTCAGCGGCGATGGAACTGACCCGGGTACTTACTCCGATTATCAACAAGCCGACTGGTATCGGAATGCCTTGGCCGCCCAGGGCCAGACCGTTGTATCCACGGCGTACGTCCAGAACCTGATTCCCGGTCAGTATTCATGGGTGGTGTCCTTAAGTACGCTGATCACATCCCGGGAAGATACCACTCCCTTGGGAATCCTTTTGGTTGATCTGAAGTTCAATCGAATCAAAGAGCTGTGCCAATCCCTGGTGGTCGGCGCCAAGGGTTACAGCTTCATCATCGATCCTGCCGGTAATTATGTATTCCACCCGCTTCAGCAGCTGGTATACAGCGACCTGAAACAGGAACCGGTGGATCAACTGCTTCCGATACTGGACGCCGAATCGGCTGTATGGAACGAAAGCGGCAAAAACTATCTGACCGATCGATCCGACCGTACCGGCTGGTATGTCGTCAGCGTATCCTTCGACAGCGACGCGGAAACAGGATGGCCCTACGTCCAGATGATGAACGCCCTGATTGGCCTGGTGCTCTTCATCATCGTCGGATTAGTCACCAATTTCATCACCAGAGGGGTCACAAAACCGCTGAGGCAGCTGCAGTCGGTGATGCGCAGCGTTGAAACAGGTGAGTTCCGCCAGGCCGGCTCTCTGGAGGGCACGGACGAAATCCGTGAACTGGCCAGGGAATACGACATCATGGTGGGACATATCGGCAAGTTGATGGAACAGAATGTCAAAGAGCAGGAGCTGAAGCGTAAAAGCGACCTGAAAGCTCTTCAGGCTCAAATCAATCCTCATTTTCTCTACAACACTTTGGATTCCATTATCTGGATGGGCGAGATGAACAAGAACGATGCGGTGGTCAAAATGACCTCCGCCCTATCCCGGCTCTTTCGAATCAGCATCAGCAAGGGTCGAGAACTCATACCCCTGAGGGATGAACTCGAGCATGTTCGCTCTTATCTGACGATACAGGAAATGAGGTATAAAGATAAATTCCGCTATCTGATCGACATACCTGAAGAGCTGATGGATTTTACCGTTCTGAAAATCACTCTCCAGCCCCTGGTGGAGAACGCCATCTATCACGGTATTCGCAGCGTGGACTATGTGGGCTTGATTGAGATTGCCGGACGATCCGAGGGCGGCGATCTCATCATGACTGTGAAAGACAACGGTGAAGGTATGGATGTTGAACAGCTCGCCTCTCTATTGGACAAAATTGATGACGAGGAAGTCCAGGAAAAGGGCAATTCGGGTACCGGTGTTCGGAACGTCCATGAGCGGATTCGCCTGTATTTCGGCCCAGAGTACGGCCTGGACTATGAAAGCCGAAATGGGGTTGGTACCACCATCTCCATCAGAATTCCGGCCCAAAGGAGGGATGCGGATTGAAATACCTCATATTCTTCATCGGAAGTCTGGCTGTCGCCCTGATGCTGTTCCTGATTTTAACATTTTCCTTCGAACCTGGTAAAACCGACGAACTCCATCTGGACAAACCAATCGTCGTCATCGTGAAGGCCACAATGGCCGGCCAACCCATGAATTTCTGGAGCGTGGTTCAACAGGGCATCAACGAAGCCGCCAGGGAATTCGGCGTCGAGGTTATCATAACCGGAGCTGATCATGAGACGCAAATCGACCGACAGGTAAATATCTTCAACCGCGTGATAAGTGAAGATCCGGCGCTCATCATTCTGGCGGCGTCAGACTATTATCTGCTGGCCGAACCGGTAAAGGTCGCCGCAGGAAAGGGGATTCCCATCATCACGGTGGACTCGGGGGTCAATTCCAACTATCCCGTGTCCTTTATCGCCACCAATAACGTCGAAGCCGGCAACAAAGCCGGCAACGAGATAGCCCGCCTCCTTCCCGAACACCCGAACCACTCGATTGCCATTGTCAGCCACTATCGTGAAACGGCGACGGCAATTGAACGCGAGGCCGGTGTCAGACAAGCGTTGGACGGCTGGAACATCACCGGCACATGGTTCTGCGAAAACGACGAAAAGATTGCCTATGAGAACACGATGGAGATTCTGAAGGATCCATCCATCAAAGGCATTGTAGCTCTTAATGAAATTGTCACCCTGGGCGTCGCCAAAGCGATCGAAGAGACAGATTCAGCTGATCGAATCAGAGTCGTGGGATTCGATAATGCTCCTGAGGAATTGGCCTATCTCGAGCGTGGTGTACTCAAGGCCACGGTGGTTCAGCGTCCATATAACATGGGTTACATGTCCGTTAGAACTGCGGTGGAATACCTGAAAGGCAGCGAAGTCGAACCTTTCATCGATACCGGCTCCGTACTGATTACGGCGGAGAATATGTTCAAAAGGGAGTACCAGGAGCTCCTTTTCCCGGTCAATGAAAACTGAATTTCAGGTTCTGACCGTCGGCTTCTAAATCAGTCCCGGCTTCATCCCGTTTGTTCTTGCTGTTCTTGCGGTTCCAGGTATCCCGCCAATCCTCCCAGCGGCCCGGATGGTAGCTGTTCCGGGCAATCAGGAACACCTGACCCGTATCCGGATTTGTCAGCTCCCTGGGATGTCCAACCACACTCTGTATGGTGGCCCCGGACATACGTATCCACCGCTTCGAAGTGGGATCAAACCACCAGACTTCAGATCGTTTGGTTCGTGGATCAAGGAAGAACACTTTGTCCTGAATGACATCGCTGTTGAATACAATATCCTGAAAAGCCGCATCCTGCTGGCTGGCGGTGAAATAACCGAATTTTTGCGGACCTGAAAACCGCCTGAGTTCAGGAATCGAATCGATTTGAATATCTATAGCAGATTCAGAGGAATAGGAGTCCGGTTCATTCCACAACGAAGCCGATATCGACACACGATCGCCGTTCCGTTCCACCTTAACACGGGTCTGAGCCCCATCCCAGCCTCCGTCGCTCGACTCATCCATGTCGATTTGACGACTCCAAAGAACCTCACCGATTTCACGATTCTGCGCTTCACCATAGAGGCGTCGAACCACCAGCCCCCAGCCCAGTGACGGCTCTATCCCGACATCTCCGGACTTGGCGCCGAAAGAACGTGCCGCCTCCAGGACATAATTCTCCCCATTCTCCCGGACAAAAGCGACAATGAGCCCTATTGAATCATCATCGTCATCTCCGGATGAGAGAGTCGCTTCCAGAGTAAAGCGATCAATCTCTCGGCCGTCGGGACAAACCAAACCCGCGTAAACCGAGTTCTTTGCATATCTCAAATAATCGTCATCATCGAAATCCAAACGCCACCATGTCGCCAGATCGGCTTCATCAGCTTCTTTTTTGTTTCGTTCTTGAGCGTCGCTCTTATTTCCAAAATAGTCCTGATTGCTGAGCCTGCCCCAGTTGTCAAAGATATCCCGGGGATCGGCGGGCTCATACTCCCTCATTTTACTCTGCATTTCGCTCTTACTGTCGTAGACATACGCCTGAAGCGGCTCCAGAAGATCCTCTTCCCGAACTTCCTCGGATTCCGATACCTCAAATTTCACCGGTATCGCGCCGGAGGCCGTATAGGGGGAATTCATCGGTTCTCCCGGAATATGCACCGAGTATTGTAAAACCGATTCTGTTCCATCCAGATCCCGAGGAATGTTGGAGGTGTCCACCTTAACAAAATCACCCTCGATACGAATTTCGGCGCCTTCGGGTAAAGAAACCGAGAACACCTCAAAGGGGCGTCGATTCCAATTGTTTTCAAAACCCTCCAGGAGTCGACTCAGAGGGATAACAGCTTCACCGCCGCCGAGGGTGATGTCGATGGGTTCGTCATCAGACCTCTCAGGAGATGTCACCAGCGGTTTTATCTTGATAAGAAGTTCTTGTGACTCGGAAATACCGAAACTATTGATCGCGACGATTCGATATGTGTAATCCATATCGGGTTCAACCGGTGCGTCAGTCCAGGAAACACTGCTGGGGGGAAGATCTCGAGCGACGACAGCAAACTCGCCGCCGTTCTCAGAGCGTTCCACCCGATACCCGGTTTCCGTGTCCGAGTTGTCTTCCCACCGCAGTTTCACCGATAGTCCATGTTGAATCGGCGGTTCGGGCGCCGGGGATTCGGGAATCGTATAGAATAGCTCAGGCCCGAAATCCTTACGTTTTTCGGATTGGAAATTGTCAAAGATTTGAATCTTGTCGATAATTGATCCGACCAGAACACCATCACTGTATAAATCAACAGATAGGGAGTACTCCCCAGTCGGCAAAGTACCATCATAGGTGAGCCCTTCCGGCGAAATCATCACATTGATGTTCTTTGACGCTCCTCCGGTGGGCTGAATAACGGCGAGGGCATTGGTTACAAACCCCGAATTTACTCCGGATTCGAGCCAATTGTATTCCAGGGAGAGAGTCCCTGTGCCCCCCATTACGGGCATGAGAGAGACGTCAACTCGATCCTCTCCCTCCCCGAAGACTGTGACACCGGCGGTACTTCCCGCAGCCAGGGTCTGTCCGTCCGCGTCCAGAGCGGAAACGGAAACCGTGTAATCACCCAGAGGAAGGTTCTCCAACTGGATTTCCGTATCGACAGTGGAAATCGGTCCCATGCTTTGAACACCGCTCAGAACGATGTCATATGCCTCTATCTGATCCATATCCGGTACGGAGAGAATGTTGACGGTCAGTCGACCATCCGCACCCATGTCTAATTCTACGCCCGGAGTATTCAGCGTCGGATTCTCGCAGCCGAATGAGAATAGAATAATGGCAATCAGTATAGAAATTGTGATGAATCTTCGACGTTCTTGTAATGATCCATGGGGGCCTCCCCTTATTACAACTTTACACCTACAACCGGTTCAGTTCCTAAATTGCTTACGCTGATTGAGCTTCAGCATGACATGAATCGGAGATATTCCGACATTCTCCGGAAAATTGTCGATTTCGCGCCCATGAATACCGGAGTGATAATAATAGCTGCTAAAGGAGTCTGTATTGAATGATGTAGTACTTTCTATGAAGAGTATCCACAAACGCTTTATGGGTGTTCATGCCCTTAAAGGAGTGGAGTTCGAACTCAAAACCGGAGAAATCCATGCGCTGGTTGGTGAGAACGGTGCGGGAAAATCAACTCTGATGAAAGTTCTCACAGGCATATATGAAAGAGATTCCGGCGAAATACATTACCAGGGCAAGCTCTTTCATCCCCGTGGCCCCAAACAGGCATTGACGGCAGGCATCGGCATCATACATCAAGAGCTGAACATGATGGAGCACCTGACGGTGGCCCAGAATATTTTCATCGGTCGGGAATCCATGAAAGGCGGGCTCTTTCTGGATGAAAAAACACAGAATAAGAGAGCTGAAGAACTGCTGAAGCACCTGAAGATGGACATTGAACCGGCAGAAACCCTCGGTCGACTCACAGTCGGCAAGCAGCAGATGGTGGAAATTGCCAAAGCCGTCTCACACGACCTTAAAGTCCTCATTCTGGATGAACCGACCGCCGCGCTGACGGAAACTGAAATAGACGAACTCTTCGCCATCATGAGGGATCTCGCATCCAAAGGTGTCGCGATGATCTATATTTCCCACCGTATGGATGAAATCGGGAAAATTACCGATCGGGTGACAGTTATGCGGGACGGCGAATACGTCGGCACCAATGATACGGAGAAAATTACTAAGGAAGACATCATCAATATGATGGTCGGCCGGGTTATCTACGAAAAACCTAAAGAAAAAAGCAATGTACCGGATGACGCGGAAGTTGTCCTGGAAGTCTCCGGTCTCAATGCGGGCAAACTGGTGAAAGATGTCAGCTTTCGCCTCCGACGCGGCGAGATTCTCGGTTTCGCGGGACTCATGGGTGCCGGAAGAACCGAGACTGCCAGGGCCATATTCGGTGCCGATGAGATTCAAAGCGGAGTGATAAAAGTCAAAGGCCGGCCGGTGCAGATCACCGACCCCATGAGTGCTGTCGCTCACGGAATAGGCTATCTCTCGGAAGACCGCAAGCGCTACGGACTGGCCACCGGATTGAGTGTGATTGAGAATTCTCTGATGGCTTCATACGATCGGTACGAAACCGGATTATTCATCCATGCCGCCAATGTACGAAAAATCACCAACGAATATGTCGAAAAGCTAAGCATAAAAACACCTTCCATCGATCAGCTGTTGAAGAATTTGTCCGGCGGCAACCAGCAGAAAGTCGTTATCGCGAAATGGCTCATCAACGATGCGGAGATTCTCATCTTCGATGAACCGACACGGGGAATCGACGTCGGCGCCAAAAGCGAAATCTACACACTGATGAACGAACTGACCGCCCAAGGTAAATCCATCATCATGATTTCATCCGAGCTTCCGGAAGTACTCCGGATGAGCGACCGCATCGTCGTCATGTGCGAAGGCCGGGTCACCGGGGAACTCAGCATCGAAGGTGCAACACAGGAAAAAATCATGGAATTCGCAACCATACGTGAAACGGCATAGGAGAAATCAAAACAATGAGTGATATCGGCAGCCAGAAAAGTACAGGTGAGAAAGTCAAAGAGATCGGGATGCAAAAATTCCTGGCTCCCGCGGCATTGGTCATCCTCTATATCTTCTTCGGAGTATTCGGACGGAATTTTTTCTCCTACACGTCGTTGGTCAACATACTCGATGCATCGTATTACATCGGTTTTCTCGCCATCGGTGTGACATTCGTCATCATCACCGGGGGAATCGATCTTTCGGTCGGAACCGTCATGATGTGTGCCGCCATTATCGGCGGTACGGCATATAAGAGCTGGGGATGGCCCATGTGGCTGACTTTGGTGACCATCATGGCTATCGCGATCGGTTTCGGTTTCTTCAACGGTATCATGGTATCACGCCTCAAGCTTCCCCCTTTCATCGCGACATTAGGTACGATGATGATCTCCATGGGCGTCGGTTCCATTGTGTCCAATGTCCGGAGCGCCACCTTTCCAACCCGATCTGAGGCCGATGGATGGTTTAAAAGCATTTTCAAGTATCTGGGCGACGACGGTTCCACCGTACCCACCGGATTTATCGTTCTCCTGATTACCGCAACTATCGCCTATCTGATCCTGACCAAGACAAAAATGGGCCGTTACATCTTTGCCGTGGGCTCCAACAAGGAGGCTGCCCGCCTATCGGGAGTGAATGTCAGGAAGTGGGAAATGATGGCCTATGTGGTCAGCGGCGTCACGGCAGGTATCGGTGGTGTGGCTTTTGCCGCGGTATACACCACAGTCATGCCTGCCCAGGGTCAAGGATTCGAACTCTATGCCATCGCAGGAGCCGTCATCGGCGGAACATCCCTTTCCGGCGGAGTTGGATCGGTATTCGGTACTCTCATCGGTGTCTACATCATGAGCACTCTGCGAGTCGGTCTCCCGTCGATGGACCTCCAGGCTCACTTCCAGACCTTCTTTACCGGAGTCGTTGTAATCGGTGCCGTGCTCCTGGACCTCTACCGCAATAAGAAGGCGTCGGAAGTCAGGATTCTCACCCCGGCGGACAGTTACCGGAATACTCAAATGGCAAAAATCGCCAGGATGAAAGACGAAATGGTCGGAATGGAAGGCCCTGAAGCCGCCGGCAAACGCGCCGAGATATCCAGGTTGCGTTCCGAAATGAACGCAACTTACAAGCGGATGAGAAAAGAGGAAAAGGCGGAGAGGAAAAGAATTCTGGCCGAAGAAAAAGCGGCGGAAAGAGCCTTCCACAAAGAACTCAAGGACGGCCATCACCGGTCCTGAGCGGTCAAGCGGTCGAATAACCAATTATTATTGGACCGTTATCCGAACTGAAAAAGAAAAAAACCGGCCGTTGGCCGGAGGAACTAAAAAAAGGAGGAACGTATGAAGAAAGCACTTCTCATACTTCTCGCACTCACAATCGTGGCCGCCACTGCATTCGCCAATGGCGGATCCGACTCAAGTACCGGCGGTAAGCCCTATATCGCCGTCGTTTCCAAAGGTGAACAGCACGACTTCTGGCAGCAAGTCAAACGAGGCGCCATGACCGCCGCCGATGACTTCGGTGCCGATGTCACCTTCGAAGGTCCCCCTTCGGAAAGCGACGTTCAGATCCAGGTGGAAATGCTCAACAACGCCATGGCTAAAGCTCCGGTCGCCATCGCACTGGCCGCATTGAATACCACTTCGGTTATTGACCAGCTGACCGAACTCCAAAGCAAAGGGATTCCGGTCGTCGGTTTTGACTCCGGTGTACCCGAAGCTCCCGCAGGTTCTATCGTTGCCAACGCATCAACCGACAACTACGCCGCCGCCGGCCTGGCCGCTCAGAAAATGTTCGAGATTATCAAATCCGACATCGAAGCGGCCACCGCCGCCAATCCGGTGAAAATTGTCGTCCTGAACCAGGATGCATCCGGTGAATCCCTCCTGAGCCGTGGTAAGGGTTTCCGGGACAATATGGTGATGCTGATTGATGAGCAGACAGCACTTTCCAAATCCGATATCGCGGTTGTGGGCAACCCGGCTTACATTGCCGGCGACAGCCCCACTTCGGGAAACAAGGTCTTCATCGAAATGATCGTTCCCGCTTCCGCCGCCAACACCGACGCCGCCGCTTCGGCTTCAGCCATGCTGAACAAGGTGGAAGATGACAACATCCTCGGCGTTTTCTGCTCCAATGAAGCCACCGTCAAGGGCCTTCTGGCCGCTACCAACGATGGTGCCGACCTGGAAAGCAAGTATGATATCGTCGTAATCGGCTACGATGCAGGCGCCGGTCAGAAGAACGCCGTCCGCCAAGGCCTCTTCGCCGGTTCCATCACCCAGGACCCCTACTCCATCGGCTACAAGGCCGTCGAGCTGGCTTACAAAGCATGGAAAGGCGAACCTGTCTCCGACGTCGATACCGGCGCGAAGTACTACACCGCCGAAAACATGGACGAAGCCGACATCGCTCCCCTGCTTTACGACTGAGTGAAGCGAGAGAAGCGTCCGATTAGGATTGGACGCTTCTTATGAGTGAATGAAGCATAGGGTGAGCCGCCATGCTCGCCTTTTGCGTAATGAACGAATGAAATGGCCGAGTGATTAGCTCGGACATTTCCGAGCGAACGAAAGGGTCCCAAATCGGGACCCTTTCCTATGGACTGAGGGTCGCCCAACTGCCAACGAATCCAAAAAGTCCGTAGAATCCTCAAGGCCAATAACATCTCCCATTCCCCGGATGCGTGACAAATCATTGACGCAGAATAGGTCACCGACGAGAATCTAACACTGCTGAACAAGACGAGATGTCGCCTCATTGCCGTCTGAAGCATTCCCAAAGGAGTAATACCGGATATGAAATCCCTTCGCGAACTCTACCGAATCGGCTACGGACCATCTTCCAGTCACACCATGGCGCCGAGTTCGGCGGCGGAGCGGTTTAAGTCTCAGACACCTGAGGCTGTTTCATACAGCATAATTTTGTACGGCAGTCTCGCCGCAACCGGAAAAGGTCACATGACCGACAAAGCCATCGCCACCGCGTTGGCTCCAAAATCCACCGTCTTCGAGTGGCGCCCTTCCGAGTTTCTTCCCTACCATGCCAACGCACTTCGAATTACAGCTCATGACACGAAAGGAGACAAGATTAAGGAAACTCTCTTTTACAGCATCGGAGGAGGTGCAATCCAAGAGGAAGGATTCGTGGAGGAGACGAAAGACGTCTATCCGAATCTGGGCATGACCAGCCTGCTGGATTGGTGCCGAAGAAACGGGCGTCATTTGTGGGAATTTGTTCTGGATAAGGAAGACGCGGATATGCCCGCCTATCTGACCGAAGTATGGGATGTCATGAAAGATGCGGTTCAGAGAGGGCTCAAGATGCAGCGTGCTCTCCCCGGTGGGCTGAATCTGGGACGCCGGGCTTATGGTTTCTATCAGAAGAGCCGGCGAAGCGATCCGGTATTCCGTCGGTCCGGCCTTCTGTACTCATATGCTCTGGCCGTTTCCGAAGAGAACGCGTCGTGCGGCAAGGTGGCAACGGCACCCACCTGCGGATCAGCCGGAGTTCTTCCTTCTGTCCTTCTATACTTGGAAGAATTGTTGGGTCTGGGATCCTCGGATATCGTCCGAGCTCTGGCCACCGCCGGTATCTTCGGAAATATTGTGAAAACCCGATCAACGATTTCTGGTGCGGCAGGCGGCTGCCAGGCCGAAGTCGGCACGGCCTGCGCCATGGCCGCCGCTGCGGCAGCGGAACTTCTGGGAGGAACTCCAAGGCAGGTGGAATACGCGGCGGAGATGGGTTTGGAAC
>JARGFR010000180.1 GCA_029210985.1 Spirochaetaceae bacterium
ACCGCGTTCCAGAGCCATCTCCAGTCCCAGAGTGGAATCAACCCCGGGCAGTATGGGCATACCTTGGTTGATCGCCCAGTCCACAACGGCGGCGTTGAATCCCGGGCTCACCAGGAAGGTCGCACCGGCATCCCGGGCCGCCTTCGCCTGGTCGAGATTCCGGACGGTACCGGCGCCGACAGTGACATCGCCGCGCTTGGCCATGGCGGCAATAGTCTGCGGGGCACCGGCGGTCCGGAATGTCACTTCGGCTACCGGCAATCCGCCGGCAGCCAGGGCTCCGGCCAAATCATCAGCCTTAGCCGGATCATCCAGGGCGATAACAGGCACGACTTTGAAATTGGCAACGCTTTTTATGAATTCATCAAACACAGTTTTCTCCCTGCCTATCGATCGACTCGGGCGCTTCCGCCGCCCACCAGTTTTTCCACTTCATCCAAAGAAGCCATTGTCGTATCCCCCGGGGTGGTCATAGCCAAGGCCCCATGGGCCGCCCCGTATTCCACGGCTGCCGCTGCGCCCTTGTCGGTCAGGAATCCGTAAATCAGACCCGACGCGAAACTGTCCCCGCCGCCGACTCTATCGAAGATTTCCAGATTGTCCCGCTGAGCGGCCTTATGGAAAACTCCGGCACGCCAGACGACGGCGCTCCAGTGATTCACCGTCGCGCTGACGACATCTCGCAGGGTGGTGGCCACAACCTGGAAATTCGGATGGGTCTTCACCACGTTTTCAATCATCAATTTGAAACTGTCGATCTTGATGCCTGTGATATCGTCACCCAAACCTTCCACTTCGAAACCGAGGCAGGCCGTGAAGTCCTCTTCGTTGCCTATCATCACATCCACGAGGGATGCGATCCTCTTATTGACCTCCCGAGCCTTCACCGGACCGCCGATGGCTTTCCACAATGACGGACGGTAATTCAGATCGTAGCTGACAATCGTGCCGTGACGCCGGGCCGCTTCCATGGCCTCGATGACCGTCTCGGCTGTCGTTTCCGAGAGGGCGGCGAAGATTCCGCCGGTATGAAACCACCGGACACCTTCCTCGCCGAAGATTTTGTCCCAGTCCACCTCTCCGGTCTTGAGTTCCGAAGCGGCGGTGTGGGCCCTGTCCGAGACGCCCTTGGCGCCTCGAAGACCGAATCCCCGTTCGGTGAAATTCAGTCCTTGCCGGGACTGTCGGCCGATGCCGTCATAGGGACGCCAGATCAAATGGGAGAGATCCACACCACCTTGGAGCATGAGATCTTCCAGCAGGCGTCCCAGCTCGTTCTCCGGAACCGCAGTCACCACTGTGGCCCGCTGACCGAAGCAGCGGCGCAGACCCCGGGCCACGTTGTATTCACCACCGCCTTCCCATACGTCGAAATTTCTCGAGTTGCGGACCCGGCCGTCACCGGGATCCAGGCGCAGCATCACTTCCCCCAGGGAAAGGATATCCCAGCGGCATTCGGATGCCGGTCTAATTTTCAAGCCAGACATATCAGTCTCCAAGTTATCTGGCCAGCCAGCCGCCGTCGACCGCGATGGTATAGCCGGTGACATAGTCGGATGCGGATGAAGCCAGGAACACCACCGGTCCTTTCAAATCATCAGGCAGTCCCCAGCGTCCGGCGGGGATTCTTTCAAGCAATTCGGCGCTCCGTTTCTTATCGGCACGAAGGGGTGCCGTATTGTTTGTTGCCATGTAGCCCGGGGCAACAGCATTGACGTTGATATGATCGGCGGCCCATTCGTTGGCCATGAGACGGGTGATGCCCATCACGCCGCTCTTGCTGGCGGTGTAGCTGGGAACCCTGATTCCGCCTTGAAAAGAGAGCATCGAGGCAACATTGATAATCTTTCCACCCTGACCCTGGGCGATGAATTGTCTGGCTGCCGCCTGACTGAGAAAGAACACGGTCTTGATGTTGATGTTCATCACATCATCCCAGTCTTTCTCGGAAAACTTGATGGCATCTTCCCGTCGAATGATTCCGGCATTGTTCACAAGGATGTCCAGATGGCCGAATTCATTGACGGAACTCTTCACAAGACCTTCCACCGGTTCAATAGTGGTGAGGTTGGCTTTAAGCCCCAGGAATCGTCGACCGAGTTTCTCTACAGCCTCTTTGGTTTCGGGTGCGTCAACATAATCAACGCCGACGATATCCGCTCCGGCTTCGGCGAGTCCCAGGGCCATACCTTGCCCCAGCCCCGTTGAACATCCGGTTACCATCGCGACTTTTCCCGTCAATTGAAAATCATTCAGTATCATAGATCACCTCCATAAGCTCTCCAGAACTTATGTTCTCATGGTCTTGAACTCAGGTGATTGTGTCAACACAATATTGAAACCTTGTGCCGTATTATGAAACTTCACCGGTTTGATCTGAGAAAAACCCGAGGTGTCGCGAAATTTCGTCGGCGGTGGCTTTCAGGGCTTCTCCGGTGGCGATAATATCTCTTTCCTCTCGCGTCCCCTCCCACGCCGAACTGATGGCGGCGATGGTAGCGCCGCGGTAGTCCTTGATCGGAGCTCCCACACAGGACACCCCGGACTCATACTCTTCTACGTCCTTGGACCAGCCTCTATGATTGAACTCTTTCAGCCGCTCCAAAAGGATATCAACGTCGGTAATGGTATTCGGCGTCACTTTCTTCAGCGTCTTCTGCGCAAACAGCTCCCGAATTTCGTTCTGTTTTAAATCCATCACCAGGGATTTCCCCAAGGATGTGCAATGAACGGGCGCTCTCCGACCGATGATGGAATATCGACGCAGCCCGTCATACCGCTCCACTTTGTCCAGATAAACCACTTCACCGTCCCTGAGAGTGGCCAGGAACACCGTTTCACCCAGACGTTCCGACAGCCGTCTGAGGTATGGTTCCGCTTCCGTCTTGATTTCGAGATTGTTTAAATACTGACTTGTAAGTGCGATGAAACCTAATCCGAGTCGATAGAGTCCGGTATCCGAATTCTTTTCGATATATCCGCGTTCCTTGAGGGAAGAGAGAAGCCGGAATACCGTACTCTTGTGAAGATCGAGCTTTTTTCCTATATCGGTGAGCATCATGCCCTGCCGCTCCCGGGAGAGAAGTTCCAGAATATCGAAGGCCCTGTCCAATGACTGCACACTCACGATCCGCACCTCGTCGGCTCATTGTTGCATATGATGCTATTGGATACCATCATTTGAAACACCTTAGAGACGAAATACCGGGACTGATCAACTATCTCGCCGCCCCCTATACCGGGGCGGATGATCTTTTCTTTCCCGGTATAAAGGGATTTGGGTATTCCCTGGTTTTTCAGTAATATATAAACCACCCACCCAAGGGAGGAACTGATGAAATCAATGGACGGGCTGCAGCCGAGAAACCGTCTGGCCGACACCGGAAGCCCTTATCTGGAACAGCACGCGCACAACCCGGTTCATTGGCACCCCTGGGGACCGGACGCATTCAAAGAAGCCAAAGAACGCAATCTGCCGATATTGGTGTCCATCGGCTACTCGACTTGTCATTGGTGCCACGTCATGGCCAGGGAATGCTTCGAGGACGCCTCGACGGCCGATGTGATGAACTCGGTTCAAGTGAACGTCAAAGTGGATCGGGAGCAGCACCCCGGCGTAGATGCGGTCTATATGGAAGCGGCTCAGGCCCTCAACGGCTCGGGCGGGTGGCCCTTAAACGTCTTTATCGACCACGATGGACGGCCGTTCCTGGTGGTCACTTATCTTCCCAAAGAACGATGGGTGGGCCTGATTCGCGAAATAAACCGCCTATGGAGAGATGAGGAGACGAGGATTGCCGATGCGGCCGCCGCCCTTGCCTCTCATCTCGAAAAACAAAATTTTGGCGAAGCTTCCTCTGTCCGCGTGGCGCCGGAAAAACTGCTGGAAACGTCCCGCTCCCATTTTGACTCCAAGAATCCCGGCTTCGCCATGGGAAATTCACCCATGAAGTTCCCGCCCAGTCAGACCATCGATTGGCTGCTGGAACATGGCGGCGATGAAGGGCGTGAGATGGCCTTGGATATCCTGACGGCTATGATGGATTCGGGACTCCACGATCGGATCGGGGGAGGATTCCATCGCTACAGCGTGGATGAGCGATGGCGGGTACCCCATTTTGAGAAGATGACCTACGACAACGCTCAGCTGATGGGCGTCTATGCCCGGGCCGCCTTATTGACGGGTCCGGGGATGTTGGGAAATGACCTCCTGGCGGCCGCAGTCTCAACGGCAGACTGGTTTCTGCGGGAAATGCGAATCACCGACGATAACGGCGTATTCCGGGGATATGCCACCGCCGTCGATGCCGACGATCCGCTGGGCGAAGGCTCCTACTACGCCTGGCCGCCGTCGGAGCTCTTTTCCGTATTGGGTGAAAACGATGCCCGGTGGATCGCCCAACGCTGGAATATCTCCGGAGACGGAGGTCTGCCGGACGCCGGATCCGCCGATCCGGCCCACCCCCACTCCGGTGAATTCGAACCCGTGGCTTCCTGGATACCCCATCCCCGGGGTGCTGGGGGTTATCCTGAGTCTTATCGCCCAGCCGAATCATCGGAATCGGGCCGCCGGGATGCGGAGAGAGAAGCGAAAATTGCCTCCCGACTTCTGGCGGCCCGCCGGAATCGTCCCTCCCCGGTCCGGGACGATAAAATTCTTACCGATCAGAACGCCCTGGTGCTTGAAGGCTTATCCCGCCTGGCGCGCTACGGCGGCGGGGACACCTATCGCCGAGCCGCATTAGAACTCGCCGATCTGATGGTGGATCGCTTCGGGCTGGCCGAGACTGCCGGGTCGGTCGGGCCGGCCGCCGGGATTTACCGGACCGATGGCATAGAAGCCTACATCACCGACTACGGATATCTGGCTATGGCCCTCACCGGCGTCTACGGTCTTTCGGGGAACCCCCTCTACGTCGTAGCCGCCGAAAAAGCGGCCCGGGAAGCGGTTGGCAGACTGGCGACGGGGGACGGCGCCTACTATGGTACGCCGATACCTGCTGATGAGTCGGGATTTGATGACCTCTTCAAACGATCCGTCGAGGACTTCGACGGTGCCTCGCCGGCGGGTCAGCATGCTCTGGGAATCGCGTTTGCCAGACTCTACACCATCACCGGCAATTCGGAGTGGAAAGCCAAAGTCGATGCGCTTCTGGAGGCCCGGGGGCCGACGGCCCAAGCCGCTCCGAGCGGAACGGCGAGCCTGATCCGCCTCGCCTCCATACGGGAGAATCCCGATACTCTGGTGGTTGCCGGTCCCTCCGACCATCCAAAAACTCATGCTCTTCTGGCCGAAACCCGACGGACGGCCGGTCCGGATCTGTTGGTTGTCGCCGCCGATTCGGCGGCCGCCGACCTGGCAGATGTCACTGCGTCTTGGGCGGAACTGGAAGGCCGGATCGGCCTGGAGAAGCCCCAGTTGCTGGTGTGTCGGGAAGGGTTTTGCTCCCTTCCGGCATTCACCATAGAGGAAGCACGCGCCAGATTGGAACAGCTTGATCGACGGAGTCGGTAATCCGGAATCAACCGCCCGATGCTAATCACCTGGAGTCAATCACCTGGAGTCAATCATTCGAGGTCAAGCCAACCGGAATCAGTGCCTTTCCTGTACAATACTCTTATGGAAATCCTCCGCTTCCGCGACATCGTTCCCTTCGTCAGCATCCCCGACGAGAAACTTGAGTACTCGGTTGTGGCCGCGCGGCATGAGGGCAAATGGGTGTGTGTCCGCCTCAAGGGACGCAGCGATTGGTGCTTCCCCGGCGGGGGCCGGGAGGAAGGCGAAACGATGGAGGAGAACGCCCGGCGGGAACTCTTTGAAGAAACCGGCGCGAGCGAATACCACCTGTGGCCTCTGGGTGTCTACGGCGTCGATCATCGCCGCCGGGGAACAGACGGAACAGAACGACCGGAGCGCATCAGCTGGGGAGGCCTGTACGGAGCGGAGATAACCGCCTTCAACGACATTCCGTCCGAATTTGAAATTGCCGAGCGCCGCTGTTTTGACAAGTTTCCTCTGGACGCCGCACGTTTTCCGCACATCATGCCCGGCATGATGGAATGGCTCGAAGAGAATATGATTCTTTGACCTGCACCGACGGCGTCAGTCCAGGGGAATGACTTTACCGACGTAGGGCAGGTTCCGGTGCTTCTGGGCATAGTCGATGCCGTATCCGATGACGAATACGTCGGGAATCTTGAATCCGACATAGTCGACGGGAACTTCGGTCTCCCTCCTGTCAGGTTTGTCCAGCAGCGTACAGATCCGCAGGGATGCCGGCTCACGGAGAAGAAGCATTTCACGGACCTTGGCAAGGGTATGACCGGTGTCGATGATGTCTTCAACTATGATGACATTCAGTCCCCGGATGTCTTCCGCCAGATCCTTGTCGATACGGACATCTCGGGAGGACTCGGTGCTGTTCCCATAGCTGCTGACAACCATGAAGTCCATTTTGGCTTCCAGATTGATCTTCCGGGCCAGGTCGGAAAGAAAAACCAATGATCCCCTGAGAAGACCCACCAATACGATGTCTTCCTTGCCTCGATAATCCTGTTCAATCTCGGCCGCCATATCGGCGACCCTTTTCTCAATGTCGTCCTTGGAAATCAGCTCTTCGATTCGATACTCCATTACATCCTCCCGATCCATCACCGATATATCTAAACTAAACATTAATTCGATTCGGGGAAACAGGCGAGAGTGCGGCCGTGATTGCAAGGAAGGCGGCCTCTCCGTTAGTATAATTAGGTAACCCAAACTTTGATCATAATCCAGGAGATCTCAATGGAACCCAAAATCATCTACACCTACACCGACGAGGCGCCGATGCTCGCGACACACTCATTCCTGCCGGTGATACAGGCTTTCGGAAAAGCGGCCGGAGTGATTTCCGAAACATGGGATATTTCTCTGGCCGGCCGAATCCTGGCCGCGTTCCCCGACTATCTGAAAGAAAACCAGCGAGTTACCGACGCCCTGGCCGAGCTCGGCGAACTGGTGAAGAAACCCGAGGCCAACATTATCAAACTTCCGAATATCAGTGCATCGATACCTCAGATTCAGGCTGCCGTCAAAGAACTCCAAGGAAAAGGCTATGCACT
>JARGFR010000181.1 GCA_029210985.1 Spirochaetaceae bacterium
AGAACGCCGGATATCGCCACGTTTTTCTCGACGCTCGAAAGGTTCTGAAAGGCTACATGTACGATTCCTGGGATCATACTGTATCGGGACTCAAACGAGCTATCTACGAGTATTTTGATAAGAAAGTGTATCCTCTTGTGATATTGACCTTTTTCGTCTTCATCAGCCTCATTCTCCCGGCGTTTCTGATTCCTTTTGCTCTGGTGGGGAACTGGGAGACGACACCCTGGATTCTTGCCGGCAACCTGGGCATTTTGCTGGGCTGGACGGTTACCTTATATGATCGCCGCATGCCCTGGTATGTGCCCTTCTTCTATCCATTTCAATTCGCTTTTACGCTGATGCTGGCCTGGAAGAGTCTTATCGATGATGTCACGGGGACCGGCTACAACTGGAAGGATCGAACAGTCCTGTGAAGAAGCTCAATTACTCTTTGGACGGCAGCCTGGTTTTCCGGATCGCCAGTTTTATTATGTACAATTTCGTCGCCGTACCGGCGACGTTCCTCATTGGCAAGATTGCCTACGGCATACGGGTGAAAGGCCGGCGAAATCTCCGCGGATACCCCAGCGGGCTGGTTGCCGCCAATCACTGCCAGTTTGTCGAACCTGGCTTCAGCGGAATAATTCTCTGGCCCCGGAAGGTTCTTTTCAGTGCGGAGGAGAATAATGTCACCCGCCGAGATGTGGGCTGGCTGACAAGACTGCTCAGGGCTTTCGGCATACCTGATGATTCACCGATGTCCATCGCAGGATTTGTCAAGAAAGGACTGGAGAATGGTTGGCTGGTCCATTTCTATCCCGAAGGGGTCCTTAGCTGGCGATCCCAGGATCCCGGGCCGTTTCTGGAAGGCGTCTTTTTCTTTTCTTTCCTGAACGATGTCCCTGTTTTCCCCCTCACCGAAGTCCTCCGGAACAGATCCATCCGACGGATTTTTCCATGGTGGCCGCCTAAAACCATATTCGTTATCGGGAAACCGGTCTTCCCGGCGGATTTCCGAAAGTCGGGAGTTTCCCGGCGGGAAATGGTTCACGGGATGTCCGAACATGTGCATCGTATTATGGTGGAGACCATCACTAAGGAAGGCGGATGCCGCACGCTGCCCGAAAAGCGTCAAGCGGCAGTCAATCCGAAGCCGGTGGATTGACCCAATCTTTACTCCGGGAGTTCGTGGGCGAGCATACGCCTGGGGGGCCGGAAATAGGTCCGCGGGGAGTGATCGTAAAGATCCGAAACCCGGGTCATATAAATACATGCGTACTTCTCAACCTGTTCCGCATAACGGCTTTCTTCGCTTCCGGCACGAAGGATTTCTCCCCAGTAAGGATTAAAATGGGGCTTGAGTTCATCCAGTAATTCCGAGATACCGTTGTTCAGTCTGTCCAATTCCGCAATTTGTTCTTCTGTCAGTCGAGTATTGCCGCCGAAATGTCGATCCATCTCGGCCTCATCGGATTTCTTTTCCAAATAGTTCTTTCTGGTCATCAGCCGATCGATTTCCGCCTGTATATCTTTGGTGGCCTCAATAGCTTTCAGTTCACCCTCCAATCCGCCGAGCACCAGAGCCGTCCGCCAGTCGCAGCGCTTTTTAATGGAGACAACATCTCCGTAGATATGGTCTCCCAGATAGAGGAATTCGTCTCCAGGAATGTCCAAACCATTTTGAATGTCTTCGAACCATCCACCCTGCCAGAGCCCTTCGGATACCGGTCCTTCGTGATTGCTCATACATCCCGTTTTTGGATCAATCTTGAGAAATCGATGTTTTCCTTCAAAGAATCGGGGTTTGTCTGCAAATGTAATCACCAGGTCGAACACGTCCCGCCAGCGCTTAAAATTTTTCCAGTAAGGATCTAGAGCATAATCAAGAAGAGCTTTGGTATAGGAATAGTCCGAATTCGTGATAATCATTAATTTCTTGCCGTAAGCTTTGAGTCTTTCGAGCATGGCGGCAGTTTTGGGGTCCCGGACGACATATCGACCGAAATCGGATTTTAGAATGCTTTTGAGTGTGCCGTCCTTGTGGAGCGAGTCAATACAATGGTTCACATCCCCGGCAAGGTGACGGTAGTCCGGCAGGGACGTTCCCTCTTTTTTCAGTTGAACGAGCTGGGCAAATAGGACGCCGTTGGAGATGGCGAATGCCGTATCCAGACTTTGGAAGTCGGGGTCACGCAGATCGATGACCCGTTCCCGATAGAGACGGGCACGCTCCCGGTAATCAATTTCCTCCAAGCCGTGATAGGCCAGTTTCACCTTTCCGAACCGGCTGAGTTTCAAAAGATTGCCGTTCCGCTTGTCCACGACAAGACCAACAATAGCTCTCGAGCGATCGAACTCCAGTGATGCGACGTTGCCGGGATAGTCATAGTGTTTCACGAGCCGATCGGCAGCCAGAGAGTGGGTCAGTCCTTCGAATTCACTGATGTTGTATCCTACAATAGTGTAGTCCATGTCGAAACCGACGACTTTGATTCTCTTGAAATTCAAGAGTCTGTTGACATATACGGGCATGATTTAACAATGGCGATGTGGGGGATTGTTTGCAAGTCATCTTGAACGATGCGCACCTCCGGTCTCAACAAATAAATACTGGCAGACCAGGACGGAATGCATCAATATAGACGTGTGAACAATGATATTCGAAAAAGACTGAGCAAGGCCCTCATTTTTCGGTACATCGACGAGAGCCGTATGGGGGAAATCCTTTCCCATGCAAAAGTGACCGAATATGGAGAAAGTGAAGAAATTATCAAGGAAGGCGAGGAGAGTACTTCAATCTATCTGGTACTAAACGGGGAAGTCAGTGTGACCGTAGAAGACGGCAGCGGCGAAACAGTCTATCTGTGCACAATCGGAGAAGGTGAGATATTCGGTGAGGCCGGTATTTTCCTCAGAACCGCGCGAACCGCCAATGTCTTAAGTTTGGGAAAGAGCCGAATCCTCGAACTCGACAGATCCGATCTCCTGCAGTTCATCAAGAAAGATCCCACGGCCGGCATTAAGGTGTTGATGATAATTATATACGGCCTTCTCAGGAAGCTCCGGGAAACGAATCAGGAACTGGCATATGAACGAAAAGCTGACATGGGTCAGGAAGATATCGATGATCTGGTGGAATCTCTATTAAAGGATTAGAACAATGAAGACTTGCATTATCTACCATACCCGATTCGGCAACAATGCGGCGCTTGCGGAAAAGTTGAATGAGCTTCTCCTCGAACGCGGCGATGTCGTATCGATGCATCAGATGTCGGATTCCAAACCTTCCGCTATCCCGGAAGCCGAACTCTACATCGTCGGTGCACCAACACAGATCGGCACTCTACCCCTTAAAGCCAGCCGCTTTTTAAAACGTCTCAACCCTCCGGAAGGAAGCCGCTACGCCGTGTTCTTTACCCATGCAGAAGCCGAATCCGACGTGCCCGAGAAAGTCGCCTCCATTATGGAGGGCAACGGCGCCGTCTCGGCAGCCGAGTCCCTATCCATATCAGTCAAAGACCTCAAGGGTCCGCTGCAGGATGATTGGGAAAATCGTCTGAAGGACTGGATCGGGTTACTCTGACTGTTCGGCTGCATTCCTATCTTTAATATATAGAAGGAATTTGGATATACCGCCTCTGAGTATAAGTACTCCTTAAGTCGAGGAATCTTAATTGCCCAAATTGCCCAAATTGCCCAAATTGCCCAAATTGCCCAAATTGCCCATAGGGGGGTAGAAGTAAACGTGTCATATTTCATAGAATAGGGCCTTATTCGGCGCGATAACCCCCAATAAATATCCTATCGCTGTACAATCCTGACGCGCCGGGGAATCTACAGCCAAGGAGAATGCATGAATCCCAAATACGACGCCCTGCTCAAGGACAAAATGTCCAAAGACAGCTACGATCGACTCGCAGCTCTCAAAAATCAAAAAGTCTATGACTTTGTGGGTCTGTTCGCCGAGCACTGCGATCCCGCTACCATCTATGTGGCCGATGACAGCGCTGAATCGGAACAGTACGTCCGCGATCAGGCTCTGGCTAAGGGTGAAGAGCACAAGCTTGCCAAAGACGGCCAGACCATCCACTGGGACGGTTACGGCGACCAAGCCCGGGACAAGGTCAATACTCGGTACATCGTGAAGCCAGAGAACATGGAGCGCATGAAATCCCTCAATGCCATCCCCTTCGATGAAGGCCACAAGGAAATCATGGACATCGCCAAGGGCAACATGAAGGGCAAGGACGCCATCGTCAAGTTCTTCGCTGAAGGCCCCACCAACAGCCCCTTCACTATTCCCTGTGTCCAGTTTACCGACTCCTGGTATGTTGCCCATTCCGAAGCCATCCTTTACCGCCCGGCTTACGACCACTTCCTGAACATGAAAGAGGACGAGAAGGACGACTTCTTCCGTTTCATCCATTCCGCCGGCGAATGTGATGAGCGCGGCTGTGTGGTGAATCTGGACAAACGACGTATCTACATGGACCTGCAGAACAACATGGTGTACTCCATGAATGCTCAATACGCCGGCAACTCGGTCGGTCTGAAGAAGCACTCCATGCGCCTGGCCATCAACAAGGGCGGCGAAGAAGGCTGGCTCTGCGAACACATGTTCGTCATGGCCGTCGTCGAACCCTCGTCTAAGCGACAGACTTACTTCGCCGGTGCGTACCCCTCGGCCTGCGGAAAAACCTCTACCGCCATGGTTCCCGGCGAGAAGGTTGTGGGTGACGACATCGCCTACTTCCGCAATATCGACGGCGAGTTCCGGGCTGTCAACGTTGAGCAGGGCATCTTCGGCATCATCAAGGATGTCAACGCCGATGATGATCCAGTCATTTTTGAAAATCTGAAGATTCCTCAAGAGCTGATCTTCTCCAATGTCCTCCAGGGTCCAGACAACAACCCCTACTGGAGCGGTATGGGCGTAGAAACTCCCACCGAAGGCAACAACCACCACGGTGTATGGAAGCTCGGAGACAAAGATGCCAACGGCAAGGAAGTCACCATTTCCCACGCCAACAGCCGCTATACCATGCGTCTGGACTACTTGGCCAATTTTGACAAGGAAGGCTTCGAAGCCAAGCAGGGTGTCAAGATTGACGGTCTGCTCTACGGAGGCCGGGACTCGGACACCACCGTTCCCGTGGAGGAATCCCCCTCCTACGCCAATGGTATCCTGCTGAAGGCCGCTACTCTGGAATCCGAAACCACCGCCGCAACTCTGGGCGCAGAGGGTGTTCGGACCGCCAGTCCCATGGCCAATATGGACTTTGTATCCTATCCATTGGGTGAGTACACCGACAACAACCTGAAGTTCACCAAAGGGATGAAGAAAGAGCCCAAGGTCTTCAGCACCAATTACTTCATGCTGAACCCCGAAGGCAAGTTCATGACCGGTAAGCTGGCCAAAAAAGTCTGGCTGCACTGGGCCGAAGGCCGGGTCCACGGTGAGTATGAAGGTCTTCAGACCCCTACCGGAACCATTCCTTTATACGCCGACCTGAAAAAGCTTTTCAAGGAACTCCTGAACGAGGAATTCTCCGAAGCCGATTATGAGTATCTGTTCACTTTCCGATGCACCAAGTGGGTTGAGAAGCTGGAGCGCACCAAAGCATTCTTTGCAAAGATGGACGCCAATATCCCCGCCCACATCGTGGAAGCCTGGGACAAGGCCATCGCCGATATCAGTGCCGCCAAGGACAAGTACGGCGACCAGATTAAACCCGGCGCCTTCCAGGGCTAAACCGGAAATGCCGTTTCAGGGCCGCTCTTCGGAGCGGCCCTTTTTCTTTACCCGGAAATGTCTGCCGGGCTTGCATCACTGATCCGGGTCCCCTAATCTACCCACCATGGCCCGTACAAAACCCATCCATGTCCCGAACATGGACCCTTCGGATATGCCTTCACTCGATCCGGCAATCTATGCCTCCATGGGAGAAGAGGGCGTTTTCCGTATGCTCTCCGAAGTTTACTGTCGTCTGGAGGCATCGAGCATCAGAGGGATGTTCGGAGAGGACATGCAGGAAGCGAGCCAGAGAAGTGCCGCGTTCTACGTTCAGCTTCTGGGCGGTCCGCAAATGTACAACGAGCGATACGGCAACCCCATGATGCGCCGCCGGCATTTTCCCTTCGAAATCGACGAGGCCTCCCGCGTCGTCTGGCGGGATTGCTTCTACGCGGCTTTGGAAAACGCCGAAAATGACTACGGATTCCCTCCCGAGCACCTGCCTGCCTTCAAGGCTTTTCTGGAACGTTTTTCAAAATGGATGGTGAATACAGCCTGACGGCCTTGGCACCGACGCCCCGACTCGCCGATATACCCGCGCCGCCCTTTCCGGAGATGCCTCCCGGAGCAGGGGGCATCTCCGACAATTGGGATTCGGATCTATTCGCCGAGATCCACGACGGCAATCACCGGACCGCCGCCTTGGGGGCCCTGGTGCATCGCATCCACCGAGACAAAAACGGCGGGGTCGCCGATGGCCATTGCGGCGATTCCCCCG
Organism: Spirochaetaceae bacterium; assembly: GCA_029210985.1. GTDB lineage: Bacteria > Spirochaetota > Spirochaetia > DSM-2461 > DSM-2461 > UBA2779. The sequence goes on from JARGFR010000181.1 coordinate 6,495, forward strand.
ACAGCGGCCTTGATGTGGCGGTGCCAGGAAACATCGGAGTCGTCGAGCATAATCTGCCGTCGTCCCCGCAGTACGGCCCGGCGGTCGGCCTCGCACTTCATGAAGCAGTTCACCACCTTGCCGTCAAGGTCCGATGCCCGGGGTCTCTCCGGGAGTTCCAGTCCGGCATCGGCAATCGATTGATAGATTCCGTCTATATCGAGCGCATCATCCATGACGCTGTGACCGATGCGATATCGTCCGCCGGCACCGTCGGCATTGCCCAGGAGGACAATCTGGGCCCGATCAAGCTCAACACCGGACGAGCAGGAAGCCACAGAGGAATACAAATTCAGGTTGCGGCAGACATCTTCCTGTTTCGGATCGACGACTTCGCCCAGAGCAACGGCAATTCCGAGTCCGGTGGTACCGTTCGAGACGCCCATGGATTCGTGGACATCGCAGGCGACGGTCTGACCGCGTCTTTCGGCATCCTGAACCGCGTCCACCGTCAACAGCGGCGTCTTGGTCTGGACGTAATGGACGTCTTTCGGATCGGTAATGCCGGCGTTCTCCATGGCCTGTTTCACGCCGATGGCGACCTTTTCTACCATCGCGAGGCGCCC
>JARGFR010000182.1 GCA_029210985.1 Spirochaetaceae bacterium
GCATCACCAAAATTTCCGGAATGGATGACAGACAGTGAATGTTACGGTTTTGAAGCACGTCCAGTATCGCTTTCGGATTCACCGACTGGAGGATGTAGGTTGTCAAGGAGTTCATCAAAGGGAGCATGACTGAGCTGATCATCGTGAAAATGTGGTTCATCGGGAGGAGGGCCAACGCTGTGTCTCCCGGAGTAAATTGCACATAGCGCTGGTACCGATCCGCGGCATCGATATATCCTTTTTCGCCAACCATGGCGCCCAGGGGTCTGCCGATACCGCGATATGTGTAATTTACACTGATTGTCCCCGATGCCGGCATCGGTGCGGAAGCGGGCCGAGGGCGAATTTTACCGGAGACGGGGAGGAGTCGTTCCTCGTGTTTCTCCAGGATGAGTATACCGTCGGCCAAGGTTCCGATGTATTCCCGCATTTCGGGATCACAGATCAGAGCATCAGGCCGGCACCCGCTGAAAATCGCTTCGATTTCCATTCGCCGAAAGGCGTTCTTCACCATCACCGGTACGGCTCCCAGACGATTGAGGGCAAAGAAAAGTGCCGGGAACTCCCAACAGTTTTCCACGAACAGAGGAACGAGCATTCCGTCTCTGATACCGGCTTCGGAGAGTGAGCCGACATATGTCTCGATTCTCGCCAGGAACAACCCGGAGTCGACGACGGTCTCCGTTCCGCTCGAATCACGCTGAATCATCACCGGATTCGGCCCCCAGCTCTCCAGAGACTGAATAATATGATCGACAAGAGGCATAAGTATCACCATTTGGTCGATAAATGAATAATTGATTACCTATAAAGGCTTTAATTCTTTATCGCCGAAGCCATGCTACGCTATGAAGGCCGTATGGTCAAACCTTTTTCTTGATTCCGGTTACGATGACGGCTTGAGCCGGTTCTCCAAGGCTTTCATAAACCTTGATCCGGCTAAATCCGGCTATCCGCATCATGGAAATGAGTTCGTTGGCATCGAAGAAGCGAAACCAACCATCTTCTTCCAGGGAAAACAGCGAAGCCGCTTCATTCAGCATCGCTCGGGCTTCCCTGAGATTTTTCTCCCGTTCTTCATCCTGAGACGAGGAACGATTCATCGTCGTCTGTTCAGCGATATATCTGGTAAAAATTCCGGAGATATCGCTGTCGGGCTTCATCGATGATATGAGCAGCCGCCCGCCGGGTTTGAGCATTCGGGCGAACTCCTTAACTGCCTCCTCCGGAGCGAACAGGTAGGATAGAAACAAGCTGGCGCAGACGGCGTCGAACTCCTCGTCGGGCAGGGGAAGTCTGCCGCTGTTGTCCCAGTCCCCGAGATCAAGCATTGCGGTGATGAGATCGGAGGTGCGCAAATTTCGAGTTCTTTCGGGACCGACCGGTCCGGTACCAATTCTGCGATTCGGCTTGAGGTCTTCCTCCTCCAAGTCTCCGAGAATAAAACGGGCCGCTCGATTCAAATCTTCCAGAACCAGGATATCCGCCGGTGATATGGAATCATATTTTTCAAGTGAAAGCCGTTCTCCGGATAGAACCCGTGTGATAATTTCAGGAGAAATGAGAGCTAATCGATCGATGATGTCGGATCGCAGACCTTTCACCCGATCTCGGAGAAATTCGATTCCTGATTTCGGCCTGGAGGTGGTCTGGCGTATCGCGGCCAGGGGATCGGGTTCAAGATCCATGGCGACCCAGGCATCGTCCACCAACTCCAAGTTGGGGTGGGAGCGCTTAAGACGCCGGAATTTTGTCGCTGCTTTGGCCAACGCCTCATCCACGAGATCGACGGCGGTGAACCGTGATCCGGTCAGGTTCTTATCCCCCTCCGCCAGACGTGAGAGAATCGCCTCGCTCACCAGTCCTGTTCCACAGCCCATATCCGCTATGGATTCTCCGGGTTTGGGATCCACCAATGTGGCTTCCATCGAAAGGAATTCACGGAATTCGGCAAGTCGGAGATAGAAGTCATAACCCTCCTCGCCTTGTGTTTCTCCCACCAAATAGCCTTTCCAATAGCGTTTGGGATCGAGTGTCTCCCCCTCAATGACTCGTTCTCTTTCCCGGGTCAGCAGATCCAGGAGCTCCTCCTTATCCGGGGAAACAGGGGGAACCACTTTGGATCTGATTTGCCTGAGTATGGCATCGCTGATGAGCTGGAAACTGGCGATTGCGTCATCGCTGGTCCGAAGATTGTGGGCTGTGGGTATTTCAATCAGTTCTCTCTTTCCGGGAGCGGCGATGCTCATGATGTCCCGGATTTCCTCGGGAATCATCCATTTATCATGAACGCCGTATATCCAAGTGACCGGAGACTCCACCCGCGACATGGCTTCTCTGGCATCGGCCACGGTGGCATATCCGAGACGAATCATGTCGGCGGCCATTCGATCCATATCAATGAGCTGACCGAGCATCCCCATGGTCCCCACAGGCAGTCCCATCCGATGATTGGCCACCACATCAAGGCCTCCCAATATGTTTCTCAGGGCACCTTGAGCCGAACTGACTCCCATGACGCTGATCCAGTAGTCGGCTCTCGGCGCGCTGAGAGTGGATTGAAGACGTCGAGCATCCAATGCGGCCATGCTGAACGATATGAGTACGATTTGATCGGCCTGAAATTCAGTATTTTTTTTCACCCATTGCATGCTGGCTTCGAGATCGGCATAGCCCTGCTCGATGCGGTACCCGAGCATCTCATAACCGCGGCGCGCATGACTGTTGGTATTCTCGCTTTCACCGGGTTTGTCCACACCGTCGTAGCGGAGAATCGCGACATTTTCTCCGGCCGCGGTGAAATGCGACATAAGAGTCAGGGCCAGGGGAGCCAAGGCTTCTTTCTTCTTCCCAAAGGCCGGTGGAATGACGACCGCGGTACACGGCTTATCTGTTCCGTTCAGGTGGAGAAGTCCTGTAATCTTCCTTCCGGACCTTTCCGTATATTCCACCACACGAGGACGAACCAGAGCCATCTCCCCAAGAGCATTGGACGGTCCGTTCCAGATTTCCCTCCACTGGTCTGATTTATACACGATACGGTGTGCGGGAATTCGGCTGATTCCCGTTTCCACTCCGATGCGGTACATCTTACGGCCCAGCGAATCGGCGACTTCCACGATATGGCGTATCTCACCGGGTGTTGTCCTGCCGTCCATGGAAAGATCGAGAGCTTCTCCTTCCTTGGGAATACCGGCTGTGAAAGCTTCCTTAGGGATTTCACACAGAACGCCCCGACGGCTGGAGTCGAGAATCTTCCCCGTTACCGGGCCGGCCGGTGCGGAAAAGTCGATTTTCACCATTCCGTCGGTATTCCGCCGCCTTCCCGCCCTTTTCTCGCCGCGGTAGATGATGTCAGGAATTTGAAAAAGACCGAATCCGTCAATCCAATCGATCCGTTCAGTAGAAAATGAAAAAGAGGCGCCGTTGCTGGTAAAGGAAAAAAAGGCCGTATCGGAGTCCCAATGGGGAATCGGAACACGGAAGGTTGAATCATCCGAATCTTCAATGTGCGATTCCAGGATGCGGAACGCAATGTCATCGAGGATATTCACAGTCCTTTTGTCCTCGGCCATCTGGCTGATGAACAGAAAGACTTTATCACCGGAAATCCTGAACTCTTCGGAGGGTTCCTCCTGTTTCAGGTACCTATGGTATTCCTTCATCGCAGCACCGGAGGCGATATCGACGATATAGGCTCTCAACCGGTTGCGATCGGTTTCCTTCATCGTATCCATGGACAATCCGACATCTATCGGCTGATCCGGTCCATTGTCGATGGTGTAGGCAACAATCGCATCAAAGGAAATTTCCCTGTTTTCTCCCGGTAATATCATGGTAAAACCGACCCGTTTGCCGCTTTCGGTTTGGCCATAGGCTCGGATGAGCATTCCCTCCAGAGAAATATCGTCAACAGAGACGACTTCAAGCCCTCCGGTGGTGCAGCGGATATCCCTGATCCGGCATCGTGTCCGCGGTACCTGCCGGGATTCAGTGGGCGCCGACTCCGTGCCGTTCGGTCTATTCTCCAGGCTCTCGAGCCAACGTTCGACCAAGAGCATCCGGGCATCCGTGTTGCCGTCGAATTCCAGTCCGATAACCCAATGGCCGGCTTCGCGCTCGCTTCTTTTCACCCTGCAAGGTATGCCTTCTCCCACAGCCCCCGGGATATTTACCGAAACCCGATGGAGCGTATCGAAGCCGTCCGGACGGTTCACCACCACACGCATGCCGTTTCGACTGACATCGATTGTGCGGCCCGGTATGAGATTCGCACCACCGTCGATATGGACGTGCTCTTCAAGTAGGTGTCGTTCGATGCGTCTTTTTTCCATTCGGGTTTTCCTTGATGGGATGATAGCCTTGCAATTATGTCAGTAACAAGCGCGTTTTTCGGGTGATCCGATGTATACTCCTGTAAAAGAGGGTGAAGTCATGGAAAAACAACTGCCGGAGGCCATCGCCGCCCATCTGAAGGAACTTGTATCAGGCGATGAGGACGCATTGAGACGCTTGGAATCTCTGTGGATGGAAAAGATCAGAATCTTCGAAGAACAGATAAGGCTTCTTGGTATGGATTTTGTTGAATCCGTCGATGCCGATGACGAGCGGGGAATGATTCTCACGACCTATTCGGGGTCACTTATGGCCTTGGGCCCCGGTTCCTCGAGGCACTTCGAATATGCGAGTATCAAGGTGCGCAGCGATGTCCCGAATATTGTTCGCGGTGAGAATGCGAGCCTCTCAGACGGTGTGGCCGTGGGCGATAAGGCGTCTTTCGCAAACTGTCCGGTGAAGCATACATCCGCGGTCTATCGGATTGCCGTGGTGCCTGCCGACGTCCCGTTGGAAGAGCAGGAACAGCGTGTTCGGGAAGCCATGGTATTTCTGACCAATTCCTTTGTTCATCTCAATCGTCATTTCACTTCACCCGGACCGGATGTCCCCGGAGGATTTGATAAGAAATCCATGGTCCGATATCTCTCTGATGCACACGGACTGACTCAGAAAACGGTGAAAAGCCTTCTCGACGATTATTCGGTCCTTCTCGAAACGGGAATGCTGATGGGAAAGAGCGTTCCTCTTGGTCAGATCGGAAAAATCGGTCTCAGCCTCAAACCGCCGCGGAAAGCCAGGGTCGGACGCAATCCTGCCACCGGCGAGGAGGTCACCATTCCGGCGAAAGACGCCCATATGGCACCCCTCTTCAAATTTTCCCGCCGGGCAAAAGAACGGGCCGCCGGTCTTCCCGTCTCGCGCGATGAGGGCTCGTCGGGTTAATATCCTTTTATGATTTCCTGGAAACCCGCCCTGCTGCGTCTCAAACCCTTCGATCGAAGCTTCGACCGGGACATTCAAGTGGAGAGCCGAACCGGAAGCGGTCGGTATACGGTCAACCTGTATTCTTACACTTGTACCTGTCCCGATTTCGTCCAACGCCGGGCGGACAGACCACCCGGCGACCTTGGGAGGAGCTGCAAGCATCTTCGGGACGAGGTTCTGTCTTTGGACACCGATGCCTTCGGAGATGAGCTGACCCGAGTCATCTTCAAATCCCCTCACGGTCCTTACGATCGGATATGGTTTGCCCCGGGACCTGATGGAGAAATATTCGCCGTCGGAATGACGGACGGGAAGCCTTGGATCAATATTTTCGTCCGGAGCGGCCCTGATCAGCCTTACAGCCGGTACGGATATCATTCAGCGGACCGAAGGTGGTCTTATGATGACTCGCCGCCTGGTGAAGACATCATCGTCGGGATGCTGGACTCTCTTCCCGGCCATCGAAATAATGGATGAAGCGGTTTCACGTTTTTTAATCGCTTGTCTTCGTTCTCTAAATCCATAATGATTGTGCCATGGTTTCCGAGACCAAACGCCTCTTAAAATCAACCCCTCTATTTTCTTCGTGTCCGGATGAAGACTTGAACGAAATTGCCGCGTTGAGTGGTGAAATCAAGATGAAGAATGGTGAGACGGTGTTTGATGCCGGAGATGCGGCCGAGCGGCTGTATCTGGTTCGCAGCGGAGAAGTTGTGATTCGGAAGGATGACGGAGAAGGTTCTGGCGTCGACATCGCCCGATTCCTTCCGGGAGACTATTTCGGTGAACTGGATATGTTCACCGGTCAGATCCGGAATGCCCGGGCGACGGCATCGAGTGAGACTTCCTTGTTATGTTTCCCCGGAGACGGTCGTCGTTTCAGTGAGTTATCCGAGCTGACCCCGGCCGCCAGCGCACGGCTGTTCCATTCATTTCTGATACAAATTTCCGCACGAATTCGCGGTATCAACGCACTGGTGAAAGAGAACTCGCCTCTGGTGAGGGAGCTTAAGCGCCAGGTCTATGTGGATAAGCTCACCGGATTGTTCAACAAGACATGTTTTGAAGAAACTTTGGCTCGATGTCTCGATGGTTCACATGAACATATCGGGCTTCTGATGTATAAGCCGGATAATTTTAAAGAGATTAACGACACGGCCGGTCATGAAGCCGGAGACAAGGTTTTACGGTTCATCAGCGACGTCTTGAGTGATTTTGTGCCCGATCGGGATATGTTGTTTCGATACATGGGGAATGAAAATGCCTTGATCCTCCCTGGAGCGGATAGAGCTGATCTGGTTCGGCGGGCCCAAGAGATCGGGGATTTTTTGCGGGATTTGGATCTCTCTCCAATTCTCGGGAACCGGGATTTTTCCCTGTCGGTCAGTTTCGGTCTGGCTCTCTCACCGGACCACGGCTCGGATGCCGCCGCCCTTGTTGAAGCGGCCCATCCCTTGACGCTGGAAGGACGGCGAAGAGGCGGAAATCGCCGCCTCTTTCCTGAGGATGCGGAGGCTGAATGACCCAGGAAATCCTGAATCATTTGGAAATTTTCTCCTCACTGACGCATGAAGAGATGGCCCGTGTTCGGCTGTTGATGAAACATCATGAAGTACCGTCGGGGTGGGTGCTCTTCCGGGAAGGAGATGTGGGGCGTCATATGTATATCGTTCTGTCCGGAACGGTGGCGATTTCCATCAAGACCGACAGTGATGAGGATGTGGAAGTATCCCGG
>JARGFR010000183.1 GCA_029210985.1 Spirochaetaceae bacterium
CGATATCCAGGGCCAGCCGGCCGCCGGATTCATCCGGACTTTCCAGTTCATCCACTTCCTCGGGCAGCCCTTCCGGCTTTGCATGAACAACGATGAATTCCCCTTCGGCCAGCTCTACGGCCGGAAAGATCAACTCAGCCGAATAGTTCTCGCCGGTACCGATCAGGAGACGGAGTCCGCCGAGGTTGCCCGGAGACTTTGCCAGAAGTTCGATGCAGTCCGGCGTACTGGACGATCCCCGGGGATTCAGTTCGTTTATCAGAACATCGGGCACCCTCGGGTTCCACCCCGAGAAACTATAGAGGAAGGACAGGGAATTGTCCGACGCATCCGACACGCTCATTCGCAGTATGTAGTCGACACCGATGGACTGGTCTTCTGAGAAGGTCACGATGAGTTCACTCCCGTCAGGGGTGATTTCCGCAATGGGCAGGACCGGTTCGACGGCGGTTTCGAGAATCGGTGCATGGACCGGCTCATCGAACACTATCAGAATCCGCCGCTCATCCAGGGTCGTCGATGAAAGAATCATCGGCGGCAGGAGATCTGCCGAGAATGGGGGACCGCCGGAGTCGGAAGTTTCGGCGCAGCCGGCAAGAATGATGGCCGTCGTCATGATAATAGCCCGATAAATGCCCGGAAGCCGCCCTATAGCAGATGACCGATTCCTTGTACAATGCTTTGTATTCATATGTGTCATTACCGGGAAAAACTTGTCATCGCTTCAGGAGATAGAGATTAATGTGTGGAATAATCGGATACTGCGGACCTAGAGCCGCATCGGATGTACTGCTGGACGGATTGAAAAGGCTGGAATACCGAGGCTACGACTCGGCGGGCATCAGCGTCGGCCATAACAGCTCATTGAAGGTTTTCAAGAAAGAGGGAAAGATCCGTGTCCTTCGAGATGCCGTACCCGAGGGCGTCGACGGCCAATGGGGTATCGGCCATACGCGCTGGGCCACCCATGGCGGAGTCAACGACATCAATGCTCATCCCCACCTCGACTGTACGGGGAAAATCGCCATTTGCCATAACGGCATCATTGAAAATTACATCGCTTTGAAAGAGAAGCTCATCGATGAAGGACATGCGTTCAAATCCGATACGGATTCGGAAGTCATCGCCCATCTGGTGGAGACTTTTTATGAGGGCGATCTGGAAGCGGCGGTGAAATCGACAGTATCCCTTCTAAAAGGTACTTACGGCATCCTGGTGATGCACAGCGACCATCAGGATCTGATTATCGGTGCCCGGAACGGATCGCCCATGGTGTTGGGCCTGGGGGACGGTGAAATGTTCATCGCCAGTGATGTCAGCGCCATGATAGCCCATACCAAGCAGGTGGTATATTTCGAAGACGGTGAAGTGGTCCGTCTGGACCGTCATGCCTATTCGGTCACCGACATGCGAAACCGCCCGGTCGACAAGAAAGTGGACAGCATCTCCTGGGAGCTTGAGGAAATGGAGAAGGGGGATTATCCCTTCTACATGCTCAAAGAAATCCACGAGCAGGTGGTTTCGATTCCCCGGGCCATGAGCGGCCGTATTGATGAGGATCAGGCAACCGCCGTTCTCGGCGGTCTGAATATGAGTGAAATGGAACTCCTCGGCGTGAAAAGAGTCATGATCATCGCCGCGGGCACCAGCTACTACGCCGGACGGGTGGTGGCCTATCTCCTGGAGAGCCTGGCCCGGATACCGGCGGTAACGGAACTGGCCTCGGAAGTCCGGTACCGAAATCCCATCGTCGAGGAAGGAACCCTGTACTTCGCCTTGAGTCAATCGGGTGAAACCCTGGATACGCTGATGGCAATCCGGGAACTACAGCGCAAGGGCGGCCGTGTCTTAGGCATCTGCAACGTCGTGGGATCCACCATCGCCCGGGAATCCAATGGCGGGGTTTACATCCATTCAGGCCCGGAAATCGCCGTGGCTTCCACGAAAGCCTTCACCAGTCAGATGACCGCCCTCTATCTCTTCGTCCTGAAAATGGCCCGGATGCGCCACATGGCATGGCCGGAGGGAAAGAAATTCATCGAAGGTCTCCAGTCCGTACCCGAGAAAATATCCAGAATATTCGAGCAGGAAGACCACATCAAAACGCTGGCCAAAAAGTATCATGAGGCCGAGAGTTTCCTCTTCCTCGGCCGCGGACTGAACTACCCGGTGGCCCTGGAAGGTGCATTGAAGCTTAAGGAAGTGGCTTACATCCATGCCGAAGGCTACAGCGCCGCCGAAATCAAACACGGCCCCATCGCTCTCATTAATGAAGAGACCCCCAGCCTGTTCATCGTTCCAGACGATCATTTGAGAGACAAGGTTCTATCGAACATGAAGGAAATCAAAGCCCGCAAGGGTCCGGTGATCGCCCTCTGCGTCGAAGGTGACAAGGATGCGACGGATATCGCCGACGATGTGATGTACGTGCCGAAGTCCGAGGAAATCTTCCATCCGTTCCTGTCGGTGGTTCCCCTTCAGCTCTTCGCCTACCATTGCGCACTGGAGCTGGGCCGGGATGTGGATCAGCCCCGGAATCTGGCCAAGAGCGTCACGGTGGAATAAGCGAGGGTCGCGCGTCAGCAAAAGGCTGGCGCATGACCGAGCGAACGAACACCGCCGCGGAAGCGGCGGTGGAGTGGTTTTTGTGTTCCTTGGGCGGTTTCCGGCCGCCCGGGCGGCCGGAACCGGGCTCTCCGCTCAAACCGCCTTGTCCCGTCGGCTATTTCCGGCTTGTTCCACGCCGCCGGGCCGCCGGGGGCGGTAACCGCTCCGATCCCTTCCGCCATGTACCCGATGCCGGCAATCAGCACGAGAGTTCCGAATATCCAGTGCACATACCGGGATTTGATGCATAGCCGGCCCAACAGTGCCAGATGAATACCGAAGAAGACCAGACCAAGCATCCAACCGTCATTGAATATGTTGAAACTTTCCCCAGCGGACTGCCCATTCCCCGGGACAATCCGAGCCGCAGTGAACAGGAACATGATCGAGAGAATCAGCACTGCTGTGTAGATGATTATGAACCAGGCCGTCAGAAGTGACAGAGACGGATTTTCCCGGCGAAACATCTCATACAGACCCCAGGCGACAAACGCCCATCGAATCGCCGGCACCATTGATAGGGTGATACCGCTTCCTTTGATTGTCTCAATCACCTGGAAATTCGCCGCCCCGGCCGGTATGGCCATGAGAATCAGGCTGATGCCTGAGGCAAGTGCGGCATTCCGGAACGACAGCCTTACCGACGTTCCATTCGCAATTTGTTGATTCCATTGTTTAAGCATACAATGTAAGTTATAACTTATCCCGTAAGTCAGTCGGTAACATCAGCAAAAAGGTATGAAATGAGCGCGCGTCGTAGGGATCTAACCAAAGAAAAAATTGTGAACAAGGCGTTTTCATTGGCGGACGAGATAGGCGTCGACCGTATTTCCATGAGATTGATCGCCGGGAAACTTGGTGTTCAGGCCATGTCGCTTTACAACCATGTTGCCAACAAGGAAGACATTTTTGATGAACTTGTCGAGCGGGTCGTCGGTGAAATGGCGCTTCCCGATCCGAATCATCCCTGGAAAGAGGGGATGAGGAATCGGGCACATTCGGCCCATGATGTGCTGCTGCAACACCCCTGGGCCATTCAGCTTCTCATGACCCGGACCAGTACCGGACCGGTGAAGCTCAGCTATGTCGAGGCGACATTGGCATGTCTGATAGGCGTGGGATTCAACTACGAGACGGCCGACCATGCATGGAACGCGATGGACAGTTATATATACGGCTATACGATGCAGGAATCAACTTTCCCTTTCGAGGAGTCTTCTTATTCGGACACCGCTCAGGAGTTTCTTCCCGGCATTCCCGCTGAACTGTATCCTCATTTTATCCGGTTGGCCACAATGGTTGGTGAAGGTCTGTATTCAGGAGTGCATGATTTTGACTTCGGACTGAACTTCATTCTGGACGGGATGGAGCGGCTTTTGTTGAATCATCATTAAATCCGACAAGTTGGAGCTCCTGATTCTCGGCATCTCTGATAAATTCAGCATCACCAGGTATTGTGAAATTCGCAATCCAAATCCCATAGAATAGAGTATATGGCCGATTTTCTGAGGAAGCCCTTCAAACCGAGTATCGATATGCGCCGGAAACTGCGGCTGGCGTTTTGGAACGCCATCGGTGTGTTCTTTTTCATACTCTTCTTCCAGCCGTTCTGGGTGGAAGATCGTCCGCTGCCCGACACTATGTTTCTTATCGCTGGAATGGGTTTGATCGTATTCATTCTCATCGTCTTCATACTTATTGCGGTTCCGTTGATTTTCCCGAAGTGGTTCATGTTGGGTGAGTGGGAGGAAGGACCGCCGGATCTGCTGAGTCTGGCGATATGGCTGTTTACCGGGGCGGGGTTATCTTTCTACATACGATTTGTCGGGGGCATCCCGATGTCGCTGGCCTTGGTGGTTCGGATTGGTTTGATCTGCCTGGTGCCTCCGCTGGTCATCAGAATCGATTTGCATATCCTAGCCTTGAGAAACCGCATTGAGTATTTACAGAAACCTCCGATTCACGAGTCTGATGAGGATCAGGATCCTATTGAAATACAATCTAGTGCCGGTACCGATGCGGTACAGGTTCCATCTTCCGACTTGTTGTATATGAAATCCGCGGATAACTATGTGGAGGTGATCAGCCGTCAAAACGGTGGTGTGAAATCGGAACTGATCAGGACCACATTGAATAAAATCTGCGCCGATCTCTCGCGTTTTGATATGATTGTTCGCTGCCATCGGGCGTTCATTGTGAATACCCGGAATGTCAATCGGCTCACGAAAACGGCCGGGGGATATCAACTCATCATTGAAGGCGTATCCGAACCCATACCGGTTTCCCGGGCATATCAGATTAAGGTGAAGGACATGCTCGGCGGGCGGTGAGCCGGATGCCGTTCACACCAAATCACGGCTCCTTATCCCTTGCAGACGGCAGAAAACCCATTTCCCGGAGTTCTCGTTTACAGGACAGTTCTGCGGCGCTAGACCTGTGATATGAGAAAAATCGTCGAAAAATATTGTGAAATGCCGGCGCCAATCAAACGGCCGCTGTGGAGACTCTGGCACAAACTGCTGATACGGTTTGACAAGGACACTCGAGCGGTATTTCTGAATTACGGATATCATGACGAAGAGACCTCAGACCGTCTCCATTTGAAACATGAAGACGAACCGGATCGATACTGCATTCAGCTTTATGATGTTGTCGCGAGCCGTCTGCCCCTGAAGCGCAAGGATGTCATTGAAGTCGGATCCGGACGCGGCGGCGGAGCATCCTTCCTCACGCGCTACTATTCTCCGAGAAGCTATCGGGCCTTCGATATATCTGCGGATGTCATCTCATTCTGCAACCGGTATTACAACGTGGAAGGACTCTCTTTCCATAAGGGATGCGCCGAAAACCTGCCGGTGAAGAGCGGTTCCTGCGATGTCGTCGTCAACGTAGAGTCGGCGCGGTGCTATAAGGATATCAATCAGTTTTTCAGTGAAGTCAAACGGATTCTTCGTCCAGGCGGTCATTTTCTGTTCGCCGACATGATACCCCCGGGTCATTTATCAAAGATCAGGCAGTCTCTTCAGGACCGTGGTTTTCACATTCGGGAGCAGTTGAATATTACCAAGAACGTCGTCACCGCTCTGGTGCTGGATTCCGCCCGTCGGGAACAGATTATCCAAGAACGGATACCCGGTTTCCTGGCGAAGTCGTTCGCACAATTCGCCGGCACCCGGGGAACCGAACGTTTTGACGCATTCAACAACGGCAAGTTCGAATACTGGACATTTCAAATGGAGAATCGTGCATGAATCATTCGACGGAACTGGTGAAAAAGCTGAAGGAGTATGAGGGCGGAGACAATCGAAAGGCCGTCTTTCAACTCATCACCACGCTGTCTCTCTATCTTGCATTTATTGCCGGAATGTTTGTCATGGTTCTCAGTGGACTTCCTTATTGGATGGTCTTGATTGCCGCTCTGCCCGCCGGCGGACTTCATATGAAAATTTTCATCACCATGCACGACTGCGGGCACAATTCCTATCTGACCTCAACCCGCTGGATGAGAATTGTAGGGCGGATTTGCGCCGTCATCACGTTTACCCCGTATTATGACTGGCTCCGGGCTCACGCCATCCACCATGCCACAGTCTCCGATCTCGACAAGCGGGGAACCGGTGACGTCTGGACAATGACTGTCGAGGAATATCAGGCCTCATCCCGAGGAAAGAAAATCCTCTACAGAATTTATCGGAATCCGTTCTTTCTTCTGGGTCTCGGCCCACTTCTACTCTTCCTGGTGGTGTTCCGGTTTCCTCGAAACAGCTTGAAGAAGCGGTGCCTGAAGAGCGTCTTGTGTACAGACCTGGCTGTGGCCGTGATTATCGCCGCGTTCTCTCTGACCGTCGGTTTCGGTACGTACCTGCGGGTGATACTGCCCACCCTCTTTGTCGCGGGCGTCAGCGGTGTCTGGCTGTTCTTCATCCAGCACCAGTACAAGGATGTGTACTGGGCCCATTCCTCAAACTGGAACTCAATCCGAGCCGCACTGGAGGGCAGTTCGTTCTATCGACTGCCGGGGGTTCTCAGGTGGTTTTCCGGCAACATCGGATATCATCACATCCACCATTTGAATCCGAGAATTCCCAATTACGCGCTCAAGCGCTGTTATAATGAGGTTCCGGAAGTTCAGCGGGTAAAGCCCATCACCCTTAAGACCAGTTTAAAGTCCTTGTTCCTGCACTTATGGGACGAGAAATCCCGGACTCTCGTGAAATTCCGAAACGCCGGACCGCGGCGTTCCAAACTGAGTCCGATATAAGATTGATCATACCGCTTGATCGTCTCACTTAGAAACGGCACGCCGAGCGCCGATAATATCAGTGTCATGAATCTACGAATCGTCCGCCCGACGACCCTTTTCGCCGCTCTTCTGATCGTATTCCAATTCATTCCGGCTCTTCATGCCGATGCCGACGACTTGGACATTCAGAGCGGGGATGCCTA
>JARGFR010000184.1 GCA_029210985.1 Spirochaetaceae bacterium
AGACATCGGTTCCCGAGAATCTCTCCAACGCAGTCTCGGTATACCGTGAGGCAAGAGAATCCAGGAATACAATACTGAAAACCATGGGTGCTCCGACAATAATGAGCAGAATAAGAATGCGGAAAACTCTTGGCCCTCGCCGGGCTTTCTGAATTTTCTTGAGTATCAGTCGCACCTTTTTGTTTGTTTTTTCATCATGTTGAGGGGAAAAAACTCGGTTTCCGTTCCGGCCTTCGGGAAAAGCATCCCACAGCAGACGCCTCTCTGTCTCATCGGGCAGCATCTTCAGCATCGCGTTGAACTTTTTCTGCGAGACGGGCCGGGATTGTCGCCGCTTCACAGCGATACTCCCAATCTGCGGGAGGCTGAGATACCAAGCCCCAGTTTTTTCAGCCAAGGGACTTTCGCACCGACTTTCCTGAACAGCATTTTGAACCGTCCGGCCAGATAGCGGCGAAAAAACACCACAATAAGGATTCCGACCGCGAAGAATAGCGGCCATCCAAGTATACCGACGACCAGAGATCCGAAAATAAACGAATCATCTAATCTGAACCATGAGACAGTCGGCATACTCAGGAATCTGCCCATAGGCTCCCGAAGTCCGGGAATTGTGAGAATCCGATAACCGAGGGATTCAGTCAGCGGATCGAATAACGGTGCCGCCAATCGGACCAATCCCATGGTTCCCAGCATTGCCGCTTGATTGATACGGATGAGCATCATCGGGATAAGGATGAATATCCAAAGAAGAGTGCCCCCCGGAATGACGGCCAAAGTGATGCCAACGGCTATGGCGAATGCGATTTGACCTGGGCGCCCGTAGGCGGACAAGGCTCCGATGAACTTAGCGATGAACATAATCATCCAGCTTCTCCATGATTCATGACAATGTTGACAAATTCGTCAATAAACTTGCCCCGGAGCCCTAATTTGGTTAGGATGTCCATGCCGGTGCGCAATCGACGGTTCGTCTTTCATCTATTGTATTTGCATCGGCGTATGTGGTTCAACTTTTTCATCGGAAACGAGGAAGCTTATGTCGAAGGAACTCACTATCAGAGGGCTGATCATAGGAACACTGGGTTCGATTATCATCACGGCCAGTTCGCTTTACGTCGCGCTGCGTCTTGGTGCGCTGCCGTGGCCGACGATCTTTGTCGCCATATTAAGTATGGCGCTTCTCAAGACTCTTGGCGGAACGAACCTCAAGGAAATCAATGTCACTCATACCGCCATGAGTGCCGGCGCGATGGTGGCCGGCGGCCTGGCATTCACCATTCCTGCCCTCTGGATTCTGGATCGGGGTGCGGAATTTCGGTTTATCAATATCCTGATCCTCACCGTCGCCGGAACACTTCTTGGTCTGGCGGCAACGGCGGTAATACGACGGTATTTTATCGAATCCAAGGAACACGACTACACTTTTCCCATGGGCGTCGCCGCTTACGAGACCGTCAGCGCCGGAGACGAAGGCGGAAAGCATGCGGCATGGTTGTTCTCTTCGATGGGCATCTCCGCGGTTTTTACCGTTCTCCGGGATCAATTCGGGAAAATCCCGGCCCTTCTGAATGCCGACAAGCTCGCTTCGAAGAATATCTTTGCCGGTTTCTGGATGTCCCCCATGGCGGTGGGTATCGGTTATATCATCGGGCCGCTCTTTACGGGAGTTTGGGCTCTGGGTGCGGTCATCGGTTTCGGCATCATAATTCCGGTCGGCGTCTCCTCCGGCTGGTTCTCGGATGTCAGCGCCGCTGATGCGTTCAGACAGAGTCTGGGCATTGGTTTGATGGTGGGTACCGGTATCGGAGTCCTGGCCCGAGGCATCATTCCCAGAATCAAGACCCTGGTCCGGAACGCTTTCGGTCAGGAAAACCGGGGATTTGCCAGTCGCTGGTTTCCTCTGATCGCGGTGCTGCTGGTGATATTGGTGCTGCCCATCGGAACCGAATTCCGGACATTGGGTCCGATTGCCGTCATTGCCGTTGTCATAACGGTTCTGGGCGCCGCCCTGGCCGCCGTCATGGCTGCCGTGCTGACGGGTCAAACGGGCATCAACCCCATGGAAATACTCGGTATTCTGGTGATGTTGGCGGTGAAAATACTCGCGCCCGGTGCGACGGCTGTTCTGGTGTCCGCCGCCGCCGTCACCGCCGTTTCGGCGGGTTTGGCCGGGGATATGATGAACGACTACAGAGCTGGTTATCTTTTCGGTACGAATCCCCGAGCTCAAAGGACGGCCGAAACCGTGGGAGCCCTGGTGGGTGCCGTGGTGTCCGTCGTTGTTCTTTTCGTGCTGGTGAAAGCCAACGGAACCGAAAGTCTGGGGAATCCGGAAATCTTCCCCGCTCCCCAAGCCCAGGCTGTGGCAGCAATGGCCGGCGGCATCCCCCATCTCTGGGCCTTCTGGGTCGGCGTTGTTCTGGGCATGCTGTTCTTTCTGCTGAAGCTGCCCTCCATGACCCTTGGATTGGGTATTTATCTTCCTGTGTTCATTACCGCACCCATATTCCTCGGCGGGTTGATTGCCTTGGTGCAGCGCCTGGTAAAAAAGAATACCGAAACCAAAACGGGAACGGTGGTCGCATCCGGCCTGCTGGGCGGCGAGGCCGTCACCGGAGTGATATTGGCCATAATCGCGTTCGCTTCGGCCTGATGTCGATGGATCGCCCTGAAATTCGGCTTTACTCAGCATCCCCAAGGCGCAGTGAGCTTCTGAGTCGGATTGGAATTCCATACATCGTCGATCCGGTCGATATAGATGAAACACTTCCGCCTAACATGAATGCGGATGATGCTGTTTCTTTTATATCAAAGAGGAAATTGGCCGCCGGGCTGAAGCTTTCCCCTGAGAACTCCCTGGAATGGGGACTCGCGGCCGATACGCTGGTGGAAGTCGACGGCATTGCTCTGGGTAAACCCCGGGATTCCCAGGAGGCCGAAGCCATGCTCCGATCCCTCTCGGGGAGATTCCATGCGGTCCACACCGCCGTGTCGCTGCATGCCCCCGCTGAGGACTCCGATCATCCCCCGATGACATCGGTCCACACAACCTTGGTTCGATTTCGGGAACTCAAATCGCCGGAAATCCGTCTCTACCTGTCTTCGGGCGAATGGACGGGTGCCGCCGGCGCATATCGTATTCAGGGCTTGGGCGCCGTTTTTGTAGACCATATAGAAGGCCTCTGGAGCACGGTGGTGGGCTTGCCACTCAGCCCCCTTTATGGCATGTTGGCAACGGTGTCATACCCATTGGGATAGATGCCCGGCCAGAGCGTGTTACGCACCGGTCGTAATTTTCCGGCCCTCAGGCGAGGGACCGAGAATCAAGGGAAGGGCCGCATCAAAACGCCTTAGACGTGGTATGCGGACAAAAAGAGGAGGTTTCATGGCTGTTGTTACCATGAAAAACCTGCTGGAGTCGGGTGTCCATTTCGGTCATCAGACACGGCGCTGGGATCCCCGTATGAAGAAGTATATCTTCGCTCAAAGAAACGGGATCCATATTATCGATCTGCAGAAGACCATCGTCGCCATCAAAGACGGCTACGATGTGGTCCGCAAAAATGTCCTGGCCGGCAAATCCGTCTTGTTCGTCGGAACCAAGAAACAGGCCCAGGCGTCCGTCAAGCGTGAAGCCGAACGCTGTGACATGTTCTATGTCAATAATCGCTGGCCCGGCGGTATGCTCACCAATTTCTCCACCATCAAGAAGTCTCTCGTACGCCTCAAAAAGATTGAGAAGATGGAAGTGGACGGCACTTTTGAACAGCTCACCAAGAAAGAAGTGGCACGTCTGATGAAGGAAAAAGGCCGCCTTGAGAAAAACCTCGGCGGCATCAAGAATATGAATGACCTTCCCGGCGTCATGTTCGTTATCGACACACGGAAAGAGGCCATTGCCGTGGCCGAAGCTCAGCGCCTGGGAATCCCCATCATCGCGGTTGTCGATACCAACTGTAACCCCGAAGGAATCGACTATCCCATTCCCGGGAATGACGATGCGATTCGCGCCATTAACCTCTTTACTCAGGTCATCGCCAATGCCGTCATTGAAGCGGACAACGAGCAGGGTCTGAAGGTTATCGAAACTCTTCAGGATGAAGACGAAGAAGAAGGGTTTGACGCCGAAGCGCCTTCTGAAGATACTCCAGCAGATGAAGCTCCCCCTGAGGAAACTCCCGCAGCCGAGGCTCCAGCCGAGGAAGCCTTTGCTGAAGAAGCTCCTATTAAGGAAGCGCCTGCAGCTGAGGCTCCCGCCGAAGAGGCCCCCGCGGTAGAAACTCCGGTGCAAGAGGCAGCAGCCGAGGAGCCTGTTGCCGAAGAACCGGCCGCTGAAGATTCCGCCGACGATGCCAAAATCGAAGCAGAGGAGAAATAACATGGCTGTGACTCCCCAAGAGGTAAAAAAACTCCGGGACAAGACCGGAGCCGGTATGCTGGACTGCAAGAATGCACTGGTGAAGTCCAACGGAGATTTCGCCGCCGCGGAGAAGATTCTGAAAGAACAGGGTCTTGCCAGCGCCGATAAACGCGTCGGCCGCGCCACCAACAACGGTTCGGTATTTACCAAAATCGGCAACGGCAAGGCCGCCATGGCCGAATTGACTTGTGAAACTGATTTTGTGGCCAAAAACGACGTCTTCCGAAACGCCGGTGAGAAGATCGTATCAGCCGTAGCGGAACAGGGTTCGGCTGAGAAAACGGAAACTCTCGAAACAATGGTAAAAGAGGCCATCGCCGTTCTTAAGGAGAATATGCTCCTGGGTAAAGCGGTCTGCTGGAACGTCGCCGACAACGAGGTGGTGGTCAACTATGCCCATAATGGTGGGCAGATCGGAGTCATGGTGAAGCTCGCCTGCGACAGTGCAGAAACCGCCGCGAAGAAAGAGGTGGAAGAGCTTGCCTTTGATCTTGCCCTACATGCGGCGGCTTTCAATCCGGCCTATCTGAACCGCGATGCTGTGGATTCTCAGTATCTCAAAGACCAGGAAGATATTTTCACAACTCAGGCCAACAATCTCGGAGACAAGCCCGAAAAAGTTATCAAGGGCATTGTCCAGGGTAAATTGAACAAACACTTGTCACAGATTTGTTTTGTTGATCAGGGTTTTGTCAAAGAAGACAAGAAGCCTGTGAAACAAGTGGTCGCCGAGACGGCTAAAGCCGTTGAAGGCACCATAGAACTGGTTGACTACGCGTATATCGCAGTCGGCCAGGAGGACTGATATTCCGCCCGCGTTTCACCGGATTTTGAACGAGCCAACGCGGGCGTTTCGTCTTATACTGTTTATGGATAATGCGGACCGATTGCTTTGATTCAAGGGTTGGTCCGCAGATATCGCTGAAAAGGAGCACGTCATGCAAGAGGTGAAAAACAAAGCCGAAGAGCGGATGAAGAAGAGTATTGGGGCGTTGGAGGATGACTTTAACCTTTTACGTACCGGTCGTGCTTCAGCAGCCCTTTTCGATAAGATCCGGGTGGAATATTACGGGTCGCCGACCCCGCTGAACCAATTGGCGAATATTTCCATTCCCGAAGCTCGCCTGATCGTCATCCAACCATTTGATCGAAATGCCATCGGTGAAATTGAAAAGGCCATCCAGTCGTCTGAGTTGGGATTGAATCCGAACAACGACGGAAAAGTCATTCGAATCGCCATTCCGCCGCTGAACGAAGAACGCAGAAAAGAACTCGTCAAACAGGCAAAAAACCAGGCGGAAAATGCCCGCGTTTCCATCCGCAATATTCGCCGGGATGTCAACGACCAGATTAAGAATGGTGATTTCACCGAAGATGAACAGAAAAAAGGCACCGACGACATTCAAAAACTCACCGACAAGTATGTGGAGAAAATCGGCGAGATTCTGAAGTCCAAAGAGCAGGAGATTATGGAGGTCTGATGACCCCCGAGACATCGATAATTCCCAGACATGTCGGCATCATCATGGACGGCAACGGACGATGGGCCAAGAAGCGCGGCCAGCCCCGTACCAGCGGTCATAGAGAGGGCCTTGAAACGGCCAAACGCATCGTTGCTCACGCATCGGATGTCGGCATTTCTTTCTTGAGTCTCTACGCATTTTCCACTGAAAACTGGCGGCGGGCTGAGGAAGAGGTGAATTTTCTCATGGGTCTGATAAAGACGCACTTAAGGAAGCAGTACGATTTCTACAAGGAGCGCGGTATCAGAGTCACCCACTCCGGTGATCTGGAACGTATCCCTCAGGGTGTCAGAGACGAGATTCTCCTTGCGGAAGAAGATACACGTTCCTTCGATGGCATGACCGTCAATATACTCGTCAACTATGGCGGACGTGATGAGATTGTCAGGGCCGCATCACGCTATCTGGCCGACGGAGGTGATCCTCATTCACTGGATGAAGATGCTTTGGCCTCGAATCTGGATCATCCGGAAATCCCCGACCTCGACCTGATGATACGGACCGGAGGGGAAATACGATTGAGTAATTTCCTGATATGGCAGGCGGCATATGCCGAACTCTTCTTTTCCGATGTCTTTTGGCCGGATTGGGATGTGGATCATTTTGATGAAGCTTTAAAATATTTCGAACAACGTCAAAGGCGTTTCGGAGGAATCCCCGGATGACCAACACCGTTAAGCGCCTCATTCTCTTCACACTGGCGATACCGACCCTGACGTCCCTTATACTCTTTGTTCCCGCTTACGGTCATGTGGGTGTCATCGCCCTTCTCACCATTATCGGGGTCCTTTGCGGATACGAATTGCGTGCCATGCTCTCTCGAGTCTCACGCCCCATGCAGAGATGGACAATATTCATCCCCGGCTTTGCACCGATACTGGCTTGGACAACAGGCCAGGAATGGGTGAACGACAGACTGTCGGGTATTTTGCTGGTCGCTCTGGTGATCTGGGCTCTTGCCGATGCCGTTCTTGCCGAAGAAGCGGATCTTTCCCAAGGTGTTGTGCGCATGGGAACTCGACTCATGTTGGTGATGTATCCGACGTTCTTCCTCTGGTGGGTCGCCCGCCTCACATG
>JARGFR010000185.1 GCA_029210985.1 Spirochaetaceae bacterium
TCTTTCTTGGACCGACCGGAGTGGGAAAAACACTGTTGGCAAAGAGTCTGGCGGAATACCTGTTCGGCGATCCCGACGCTCTGATACGAGTGGATATGTCCGACTTTATGGAAAAACACAACGCTTCCCGGCTGGTGGGAGCTCCCCCGGGATATGTCGGATACGAAGAGGGCGGTCTGCTGACGGAGAAAATCCGTAAAAGACCCTACTCCGTCGTGCTCCTGGATGAGATAGAAAAGGCCCATGCCGACGTGTTCAATCTGCTGCTGCAGATGCTGGAGGAAGGAGAACTTCAGGACAGTTTCGGACACAAAGTATCGTTTCGGAATACCGTACTCATCATGACGTCCAACGCCGGTGCCCGGGAGATAAATCGGGGCAGTTTCGGATTCAGTTCCGGGAACGGCGCTATGGCTCATCAGGATATCAAGTCCTCGGCATTGAGCGAACTTAAGCGTCTGTTCCGGCCGGAGTTTCTCAATCGCGTGGATGAAATCGTTGTCTTCCATGCTCTGGGATACGACAATGTCATGGAGATAATGGACCTGATGCTTGATGAGGTGTCCGAACGCCTTGATGAGCTGCATATTACCCTGGACGTCAATAAAAAAGCCCGAAATCTCCTGATGGAGAAAGGATATGACGTTATCTACGGCGCCAGGCCGCTGCGGCGTACAATCCAGAAAGAAATTGAGGATCCGCTGTCGGTGGCGATCCTGCAGGGGCGTTTTGAATCCGGCGATTCGGTTTCCGCCGAGCTGCGTTCCGGTAAAATCGTTTTCCGGCGCAAGAACCGCCGGAAGGAGCTTCCGACGCCGGAGAGCGATCAGAATGAGGACAGCGAGGAAGTAAAGACACTGGCCCTGCCCGAGCACGTCCTTTCCGACGTGGTGCCGTCGGCAAAAGACAAAGACTGACGGCGGTGCTTTCTGTGATATGCTTTCCGTCATGGTGAAAAGTCGTCTTCTTATCCTGACCTCTCTCTTATTCCTTGCTGCCGGGATGGTGTCGGCACAATCGGCCGACCAGCTCTACGCAGGGGGACGGCAGGCCTTCACCGACGAATTATGGCCGACTTCCGTATCCCAGTTCTCCCGTTTCCTCAGAGAGTTTCCCGATGATCCGCGAGCGGATTCGGCGGCCTATATGGGAGCCGTGGCATCATTCAACTCCGGTGATTTCCGTAAGTGCATTGAGGATCTCTCCGCTTTCCCGGCACGTTATCCCGATTCGGCCTGGAATCGCCGTGTGGCTTACTGGGAGGGTCTGGCGCATTATGAATCCGGAAACTGGTCCAGGGCCGAGAGGGCCTTCCTGCGCCAGGCGGCTGTTCGACAGGAAACAGCGTATAGGGAGCAATCGCTTCTCTACATCGGGGCATGCCGGGAGCAGGTCGGAAATCTCGATGGAGCGGAGGACTCTTATCGTAAATTGATCGGCGAAAGCGGATCCTATGATGTGAGTGCCCGTGCCACTTATCGTCTCGGCCAGGTTCTTCTGACCAACGGGAAACCGTCCCAGGCATTGGAAATATTCCGTCGAATGGCTTTCGACTATTCCTCTTCTCCTCTGTCTATCGACTCGGATTATTGGATGGCGGAGTGCCATCGGCGGATCGGAAACGAAGACGAAGCGTTGGAGGGATACCGGAATTTCCTGGCCACGGTCTACGATTCCCCATATCGCACCTATGCGCTTCTGGAGGCTGCGCGGCTGGCCTCGAGAGCCGGATTGGATGATGAGGCCTTGGCATACCTGGACCTCAGAGATGAGGATCGGCGGCCCGGTAATGATGAGGGAGCTCCGGCCGTCCTGCGTATCAGAGCTCGAAGTTATCTGCGAATCGGACGCCTGGAAGATGCACGCAGAGCGTATGTAAAAATTCTGGCCGAACCTCAGGATGATCAGGACTCCCAGGCGGCGGCCTTCAACCTGGCCCAGACCTGGATAGGAACATCCAATTCGGGGAATGCCGTTCCATATCTCCTGATGGCCGCCGACGGACCGGAGAGGCGGATTGCCTCCGACGCCATGTACACGGCCGGAACATTGATGGCCGCATCAGGCGACATCAAGGCCTCTGAGGTCCTCTCGGATTTCGCCGGAGAATTTCCGACCGACTCCAGGAGAGAAGAGGCCCTAAGGCTTGCTGTCAAGGTTCTTAAAGATCATGAAAGAAGCGATGAATCCACCGGGATTCTGACGACCCTGATCAGGGATTATCCCGGCAGCGGCGAGGCGGCATCTTACCTTTTCATGCGAGCTGAAATCGCCTTGGAAAGAGGGGATACCACATCGGCCCTGATGGATTACGACCGGCTCACCGAGGTGCATTCCGATTCACCCCTGGCTGTTGATGCGAATTCCAGAATCGGTTTCGTTTATGCGGGAAGGGGCGAGCACATCCGTGCGGCCGAACATTTCAGCCGGTCGGCGGATATGGCAGGCGGCGCGGGGGGCGGAGAATCCGGTCGGCGGGCCCTCTATTCCGCCGCTGTTGCCTATATGAACGGAGGGGACTCCGATCAGGCGGCGAAACTGTTTGCATTGCTGACGGACACCAATCCTTCGGGCCCGTGGGGTGTGGAGGCCGCCTACCACCTGGGTGAAGCACTCTATGAGAGCGGCGATTATACGGGAGCCAGAACGGCATACGAAAAGGCCGCCGGATATGGCGATTCCTCCTGGGCGTTCGAAGCCGCATACGCCATCGGCTGGACCTGGTTCCGTGAGTCGGATTGGGACAATGCCGCCAAGGCTTTTGAACGGGCGGCGGATATTGCTCCCGATGAGGAAGGCCGCGCCCGATCTCTTTATCGGATCGGCCTGAGCCGGGCCTCGGAATTGGCCTGGAATCAGGCGCTGGATTTTTATGATCAGGCCCTGGATATCGGCCGGGGCGCCTGGAGGGAAGAGGCCCTGTATCAAAAGGCCTGGGCTCAACTGAACCTTGGTCTTCCGGATGATTCGGATGCCACCGCCGGCATCCTCTCCCGGGAATTCCCGGATAGTGCACTCCCCGCCGACCTGCCCTTCCGCATGGGCGAGGACGCTATGGCGGATCAGCGTTACTCCGACGCCCTGGAATGGTACGATCGGTGCATTTCAGGATACCCGGAGAGTGATATCGCGATACGTGCCGCTCTGCGGGGAGCCCTTGCCGCCGGTAACTCCGGTGATGCCGCCGAGGCGGCGCGGCGATATGGTCTGTGGGTGACGGCCCACCCCGGGGATCCGGGAGCCGCTGCCGCCGCGCATTCCTGGGCCGACGCACTCAAAGATGTCGGCGATCCCGGAGCCGCCAAGGATGCCCTGACGGAATTTCAGGAACTCTCCGAAGATCGGACGGATCTGATCGCTCCGGTCTCTTTGGCCTGGGCCCGACTTGCCGGTGTGCCGCCGGAGTCGGGGGTTATTCTGGAACGCATCGCCGAAGATGAGAGTTTGCCGGCTCCGGACCGTGCCGAGGCGCTGCTGCTCAGGGCGCATCTGTATAGATATCAGGGTAATTCCCCCAGGGCCAGGCAGGTTTATGAAGTCCTGATACGGGATGTTTCCGGCCAAATTGGTGCCGAAGCTCAGGAAGGTCTTGCCGAAACCCTTGCCGTTGAAGGACGGATTGATGAAGCAGCCGAAGCCTATCTGGCCGTTCCTTATTTATTTCCCGACGAGACGGAAATCGGTGGCAGATCACTCAGGAAAGCCGAGAAGCTCTACCGGGAAGCCGGCAGGGAAGAGGAAGCGGATATACTCCGCTCCCGTATCGACGGCGATCAGTAGCGAAATCCGCTTCGTCCCAAAAATTCCCTTAAAATCGAAAATTCCGGAACTTCTTCCACCGGGAATGGTGAAAAGTTCCTCAGAAAAGACATCAGTCGCCTGGCTTCGCCGTATTCCGGGAACTCAGGACTGACAGTTCTCAGCAGGGGTTCGGCAAACACCTTCAATATGGCCAGTTCATATTCCAGGGCGGAATTAAACATCACATCCGCAGACCCCTGATAAGGGAATATATGGCGCTCCTCGCCGCGCCGCACAGACGGCCATATTTTGAGGGTCTTGATTGCCGGATATTTTCGAAATTGGTGATCTCTGACGATGCGCCGCACAAGCCGATTGTCCGTCGTGGGAATCCTGTCATGATCATCCAGGTTCAACTGAGTGAGCGCGGATATGTATATTCGGAACGCCTTGGATTTGTCCATTCCGGAGGTCAGGTTCGGATTCAATCCATGTATACCTTCGAATAGGAGAACGCCGTCCTCATCAAGGTGGACCTTACGTCCTTCCTCCAGACGGCCGCCGATTTTCTTGAAATCGAAAATCGGGATTTCTGCTTCCCGGCCGGCAAAGAGGTCCTCCAGATTTCGATTGAACAGCTCGACATCCAAGGCTTCCAGTACCTC
Organism: Spirochaetaceae bacterium; assembly: GCA_029210985.1. Lineage (GTDB taxonomy): Bacteria > Spirochaetota > Spirochaetia > DSM-2461 > DSM-2461 > UBA2779. Next base: position 4,407 of record JARGFR010000185.1, read on the forward strand.
GAAGTCCGGTTTCCCGTCTTCGTCCAGGGGTATGTCCTTTCGTTCCTTGTAGTAATCGTCCAAGCTGATCAGCTGCGGCTTGAGACCGGCGGATTTGAGGGTGAGGGCCAGTTTTTTTGTGAATGTGGTTTTGCCCGATGATGAAGGCCCTGCGATCATTACCGCCCTAATATCTGTTTTTCGGGAATGAACAAGTCCCGCATATTCGGCTATTTTTCGATCATGAAGAGCTTCGGCCGTTCTGATGAATTCCTTCGCCTTGGCTCGATCCCTGGAGAGGGCGTTCAGCTGCGCGACGTTGGAGATTTCCAGAATCTCCCCCCATTTCTTGTGTTCTTCATAGACCTTAAAGAGTTTGGGCTCGTCGTCTCTTTCTCCAAGACGTTCGGGAGCGCGTGAGGAAGGATACCGTAGGAGAAGACCCTCATCATACCGTTCCACGGCAAATGTTTTGAGCATACCGGTTCTCGGTGCCAGAGGTGAATGACGCAGTGTGATTAAGCCGTCGCATCTCCATATGCCGACATTCGGTTCATTGAGTTCCTGGAGCAGCAGAGCCGTCGACGGGTGACGGCGGGCTTTAAAATACGTCACCGCGGTATGCCAGGAGACGACATCGGGAAGAATGGGCAGATCTCGATCCACCAGAGCGAGGATCTCACTCTCCATTTTCTTAGCGTCCTCGCCCTGCAGAGCCGGTCCGCCGTCCCGGAAGCGGTGGTAGAATCCGTGTCCCAAAGAGTGTCCGATCACCATGCGCCGGTCCGGGAATATCCGTCTGGCGGCCATTTCGAACAGGAATATCAGAGAATTCCGGTAAATACGCATACCGGCGGTCGTATCCAGACGCACGGCTTCCAGTACGGCATCTGTACTGATCGTATCCATCAGCGAGGCATATTGATTGTTCACCTTCACGGCGATAATCGTCGCGCCTTCGTCTTTCATCGAGACGTGGATGACATCCGAAATCCTTTTACCTCGATCCACCGAGATCTTTGTGTTTCCGGGATGAATTCTGACATTCAATGTTGCGTTCATCCCCCCATTCTAGCTCATTCGGCTTTCCTGCGCGCAATGGCTTTATACCATGCTTTGGATCCGACATAAGTGGGATGGTGTTTGAGAGTTCTCAGAGCATCAGATGCCGAGGTAAAACCCACCGGGCCTAAAAGTCCGGTTCTCCAACGGGACACTTCGTCTTTGAGCATGACATAGGCGTCATAAACAATCCCCGAATCCGGAGATCCCGCTCTTTTCCATGCGGCTTTCACATCCTCATCATCCCCGTCCTTCGCAACACCGAGTATTATCCAGGGGTCGTAGGGAAAATCCATTATCTCTTCGCATCTCATGGTGTCACCTCGTCGAACAAGGACAATTCACCTTCAATTATCGACTGTCTTCTGCGTCTGGTGGTTCGAGTTCTGCTCGGAGCCGCATGAATCGGCGCTTTGGATGCCGAAATCAGCCATTCATACAGATTCGATGAAATTCCATTCCGGGGAGGAAGGGTCGGAAGGAGCGATTTCAACATCGGGTAGGAGGCCTCCAATACGGCTCCTGCGCCGGCTAGGAGTTCAACACCCGCCCGACCGTCCGTTTCGGCCATTTTTAGAATCTCCGCGGCTATCGATAATCTTGCCGTCGCTTCGGCTGGTGTTGTGCCGCCTTCCAGAAGCCTGTAGTTCATACTACGGACCCATGCCGTCAATGATCGGTCCGGATCGTAGGGAAGAGATGCCAGAGCGCAGAGCCTGGCCGCATCCGGCCGTCCCAGCGCCGCCACCGAGGCTTCGTCTTCATCCGTCAGAACATCGTCTTCGGCCAGCAGCTGAAGTGCCCATAAGGCCAGCCGCCGAGCGCTTTCGCCGCTTTCCTTGGTCAATTCCTGCAGCAGTCCTGCGGTTTCACGGCGAAGGAGTTTCGGATAGGCGGCGGCTTCTTCGAGAACACCGATGCCGTCCACCAGCACCTGGTTCTTCGTCAACAGGCTCTCCGGGAAATTGTCGATGCGGCATACGGCCTTCGGCTTTCCTGCCAGTTCTTCGAAGATATCGACTAGTCCGTATGGAGGGGTCCCGGCGGGAATACAACGGAACGCCTTCTCCATTCCCGGGACATCGTTGTCGTAGAAGGCCCTGATCGCGTCAATGAGATATCTCCAAGGAAGAAACGGATCGGTTTCCGAAGCCGAGGTGTCGGATCCTCCGGGCTCTCTCATTCCGTTGGTTGTTCCCTCGAATTGATCCAGAATCTCAAATGCGGCGATTTTCAAGGGATCCTCATCCCCTAAAAAATTGGAATCGGCAACCTGGGACGGATGTTCAATCGCCGCTGCCAGGAGGCGCATTGTCTCCGGATCTCGAGGAGCCCCTTCCAGTCCGATACGTTTGAGAATTCGGTCCACCTGTGTTTCGTCGCTCTGTAAAGACATGGGGTGGCACGATACCAAGACCGATACTGTGCCGTCAAGCGATTATTGAATCAGCCCGGCAGAAGAATCCTATCCACCAGATCCTGCACTTCGTGGTCGTTGAGCACGCCGGCGACATTCAGATTATCGTCTTCTTGAGTTTTCACAACGGGCT
>JARGFR010000186.1 GCA_029210985.1 Spirochaetaceae bacterium
GCTGTCGCGGTTGAAGGGTCTGGAATACGATCGATCCGAATTCGAAGAACGTTATCCCGCCGCTGATTTGACGGCGGCCTGGAGATGAGCATGGCAGATCAGGCGGAAAAACTCAGAGAGATCGTCGCAGCCCAATCGGACCAGAAAAAAACTCGCATCATTGCCGTCGCCAGTGGAAAGGGCGGCGTGGGAAAGACGAATATGTCCATCAACATGGCCATTGCGTATTCCCGGTTGGGCAAGAAAGTGCTGGTTTTGGACGCCGACTTGGGATTGGCGAACGTGAATGTCGTGATGGGCGTCATTCCGAAATTCAATCTGTACCATGTCATCCGTAAACAGAAACAGATGAAAGACATCATCCTTGATACCCCATACGGCATCCAGATTGTCGCAGGTGCGTCCGGTTTCAGCCGCATAGCGAACCTTTCGGAAGAAGAACGAAAAAACTTCGTCAGCGAACTCACGGCGTTGGCTGATGCGGATATTATCATCATCGACACCAGTGCCGGAGTGAGCTCCAATGTTCTGGCATTTATCGAAGCCGCGGATGAAGCGGTCATCGTCACGACGCCCGAACCGACGGCAATTACGGATGCATACGGCATCATCAAGATTATTTCCACAGAAATTGACGATCTGGACATGGGCCTGAAACTCATCGTCAATCGGGTTTCCAGCGTGACAGAGGCCAAGAAAGTTGCTCAGAGAGTCATCAACATCACCGGACAATTCTTGAATATCAAAGTGGACTATCTGGGTTTTGTCTATGAAGATGCGGCTGTTCCGGCATCGGTACGCAAACAGCAGCCTTTTATCATCAACGATCCGAGAGGTCGGGCGTCTCAATGTATGCAGCATATTGTCGGACGATTGGAAAAGGTTGAGTATCGTGAGGGTGGTGGAGTTTCCCGTTTTATCAAGAAACTGTTCGGAAGAATGGACGAATAACAATTGGGGAGTGATTTACACTGGGGAATCACTGTATGATTAACAGGAGTTTAACGGTTGACATCCGTGTTTATTTCCGGTGAGGAACCGTTGGCAGCAAATCGAACGGTCATAAGGGTTCGGTTGACGGTGTATATGAGGTCGCCTATTCTGGTTATGGGAATCGCGAACTGTGATTGATGAAATCCGATGGAAATTCGTTGTGTCCGTCGCCATCATTGCCATGGCGGTCTCAATGATCAGCGGCGGATTGAGCGGTATCGCTTTCAGTGTCCTGATTTTCAGGGCGCTGACCGGGGGTGTCGCGTTCACAGTTCTGGCCGTCGGGGTCAATCTGCTGATTGTCCGGTTCTTTCCTGAAATCCTCGATTCGGGAGAGTTTGACGGATCGGACGCTTCTGCTGGCGATGAAGAGGTTGGCGGCCGAATCAATATCCTTATGCCTGCTGAAGACCCAATCAGTCCGGGCGAGGATGAAGAGGTTCCGGAGAATACTCCGGTTCCGGATGAGGTGGTCGCCGGAACCGTGATCGATGAATCGGAAGCCGGGGAACCTGAAGAACTGCTCCCGGTGTCGGATTCGGAGAATCTGGATGATCTGGATCGGTTCTCGGGAACTTTTGACCAGGTTGACGACAATGAGGCATCCGCTTCTTCGGTGAAATCTTACGATGGACCCGGGGCGGATAATGATCCGCAAGAGATAGCTCAGGCGATACAGACAGTCATGAAGAGAGACAAGAAAGGTTAGGTTCCATGCCCGACGACGAAATTCAAATTGCCGGTAAACCCGAAAAAGAACTCTGGCGACAATATCGCAGCACAGGCGATCAGTCCATTCGGGATGCGATTGTCAAGCAGTATGCTCCCCTGGTGAAATATGTCGCCGGAAAAGTCTCGGTCGGAATGCCGCAGAATGTGGATTTTGACGACTTGGTCGGTTTCGGAATATTCGGTCTCTTTGATGCAATTGAAAAGTACGACCCGGATAAGCATGTCAAGTTCAAAACCTATGCCGTCACACGCATTCGCGGTGCGATTTTTGATGAGCTTCGCACCATCGACTGGGTTCCCAGATCGGTCAGACAAAAAACAAGAGAAATAGAAGAAACCGTGCAGCACCTGGAGGCCAAACTCGGTCGGTCCGCTACCGATGATGAGGTTGCCGGCGAGATGGGCATGAGTATCGAACAGTATAATCAAATGGTGCTCAAGGTCAGCGGAACTTCTATTCTGTCGCTGAACGATGTTTGGTACACCGGGGAAGACAACGACAAGATTTCCATTGTAGAGAGCATCGAATCACCCAATTCCCTGCGGCCCGACACCATCGCCGAGAAGGGCGAAATGAGACGTGTGATCGTCGAGGCCATCAACGAGCTTCCGGAAAAAGAAAAGAAGGTTCTGGTGCTCTATTACTATGAAGATTTGACATTAAAGGAAATCGGTAAAGTTCTGGACGTGACGGAGTCTCGGATATCTCAGCTTCATACCAAGGCCATCGGCAGGCTTCGCACCAAACTGACGAATATGAAGAAAGGCATTATCTAGTCATGATCGGCCTAGAGGATTTCAGGGACAGAATGAAGGCCGAAATCGAGAAGACCAAGCAGATGAAAAGTGTTCAGGTGTCCGGAAGGAATCTGGATGACGCTCTTCGACAGGCGTCTTTGGAACTCGGTCTTCCTTTACGCGTATTGGAGTATGAAGTTTTGGATCGAGGCCGGCCCGGACTTCTGGGAATTAAGAATGCTCCATGCCGAATCATCGCTTATGAATCTGTTGCCCAGCAAATGGAGAAAGAAGAAACCAGCCTGGAAGAAGAGCTGGATCTGAAATCCTACGAAGAGGAAGAAGTCCCCCATTCCACCGATACCAATGGGCGCTTATCGGTTCGCCTGGCGTCCGACGGAGTATGGGTAAAGGTTTTCCCGGCCGTTGGAGAAGGGATTCCCGTCTCTGTGGGAGATGTCATCGGTCGGCTTCAGGAACGGGGAGTCCTGGACGCGGATAAATCGATCATTTCGGTGATTGTACAGCAAGCCGATATGATGTGGGTCAAAGTCGCTGAATATGATTATAATCCGGCAAACGACGCCCTGTTGTCCCTCGAAGTGACGGATGAGAACATGAAGGCGTATATCAAAGCCCAGGAACCCGGACCGGGGGGTACGGATTTAACCGCCGATGCCATACGGGGTTTTCTATCGAACAACACTATCGTGTACGGGATACTCGAAGAGGCCTTGCAGGAATTTGAGGATTTTCCCGAATATAATGTACCTTTTTTGGTGGCCGAGGGAACAGAACCCGTTCATGGCGCGGATGCGAAGGTCCTCTACAATTTCGAAACCGAGCCGGACAAGGTTCATATTCAAGAACGCGAGGACGGCAGTGTCGACTTCAAAGAGCTGAATAAATTTCAGAATGTCGTGAAAGGTCAGCCTCTGGCCCGTAAAGTTTCTCCGGAACCGGGGAAGGACGGTCGAACGGTCTACGGCCGATACATTCCGGCCAAGGACGGCAACGATCTCGAGATCGGCCTGGGTAAGAACGTCACGATATCAGACAATGGAGCGACGGTCGTGGCGACTGCCAGCGGGCATGTGATGCTCAAGAACGGAAAAATTACCGTCGATACCGTGCTGACGATACCCGGGAACGTGGATTCAAAAACCGGCAACGTCAACGCCTTGGGTTCAGTCGTCATCAAGGGCAATGTTGAGGACGGATTTTCCGTGACCGCCCAGGGCAAAATCGAAGTATCCGGTTTCGTCGGCAAAGCGAATCTGAACGCCGGCGGGGATATCATCGTCTCCCGGGGAATCAACGGCGGAGAGGGTGATGAATTCGGTCATATCACCGCAGGCAAATCGATCTGGTCGTCATTTATACAGAATGCCACCGCTGAAGCCGGCGAATTCGTCATAGTCAGTGCGGGTATCGTCAATTCCGACGTCGTCGCACAGAAGAAGGTTCTCTGTAAAGGAAAACGGGCGAAGATCGTCGGTGGTCATGTTCGGGCCGCGGAAGAAGTGAATGCCGTCATCCTCGGTTCGGCGGGCGGATCCGAAACACTCGTCGAAGTAGGATTCGACCCGAAAGCCAAGGAAGAGATGGAAGCCCTCAATGAGCGCCGGAAGGCGATTGAAGCGGAACGGGACAACGTCGATCGCAATCTTCAGGGTCTGAAAAGACAGGTGCGGATGCAACGGCGGCGTCTCTCGAAAGAAAAAGAACAGCTGTTTGAAGAACTTCGAATTCAGCACAATGAGCTACATAAGAAGCTCCAGGCTGTCGATGAAGAAATAGAGAAGAAACAGGACTACCTCGACTCATTGCTTGTGCATGGAAAAGTCTCAGCGGCGAAGAAAGTCCTGGCCGGTGTCATTCTAAGAATTCGGGACGTTGAATATGTCGTGAAGGATCCCTATGAAAGTCCTGTCACGTTCATTCTCGAAGACGATTACATCCGAACGGTGAAATTCCAGGATATCGAAGAAGACCTGACGCGAAGGTGATGATATGAGTATCAAACCCATTGATCTCCAAACTCTGTTCGTGAAGATGGCCGAGGTGAGCAAAGAGCAATCCCTGGTGAAAGAACAGGCTGCCCTCCAACAATCCCAAGCGGCTCGTGCCCAGGTGGTCAAGGAACTTGAGGAAGATCATCGTGTCACGCAAACTCCGGAAGAGAGCGAGGTTCAGGCAGTAAAAGAAGACGAGTCGGAATCGGGCGAAGAGAAGCAAGGTCGGCAAGAGGCCAAACCAGAAAGACAATCCGACGAATCCGGCGGCAAAGAAGTCGTTACTGATCCGGACGTCGGACGACACGTCGATCTGTCCGGTTGATATCGGTATGGCATGGATGAATATCGTTATTCCTCTTCTGATTTCTCTGGGTGTGAGTGCACTTTATGTCCATTTATGGCGACGCCGCATACGACGTGAATTGGAAACCGACGCCATCATCGGAAAACTCAGGACCGAAGTCGATCAGATGGTGAGGGAGCTGAACGGTACGACGGAAAGGAATATTGCACTTCTGGAAGACCGGATTCGGCAAACCAATGAACTTGTGGAAAAAGCGGCCAAAGCCGCGGGTGTCTTGAAAAGAGAGAGCGAAAAACAGGACTTCTCAAATCAGGTCTATACATCATTGGGCAAATCCAGGCCGCTGAATCTGACGGTGGATGATGAGAATGAAGAACCGGAGAGAGCTGTCGTGGAGGAACCGGTGGATTTCGAATCCTTAAGTGTCCGGGAAAAGGCACTGGTTCTTCACCGGCGAGGACAGAATGCGGATTCCATAGCCTCCGAACTGAACATGAGTCGGGGTGAAGTTGAATTGATGATTACTCTGCACGACAGGAGGCGTTGAATCCCCATGGCATCGGAGTTTTCCGAGACATTCCTACGGGATGCGGATGAAAGCCTTTCGTCTCTGAGGATGGGTGTTGGAAAGGATGTCGCCGCACGGGCGCTCCATTCATTGAAATCCGGCAGTGCCTTCCTGGGTTGGGATGACCTGGAGAACGCGGCTCATGGTCTGGAAGATGCGTTAGCCGAAAGTTATGAAGCTGTCAATTGGACAGAGGCGGCGGATATCCTCGAAAACCTGATCGCTCCCCGGCGTGCGGCCGGCAGCCCCAAGGTATCGGGACGTGCTCATATCGGCCGGGCGGTTCTGTTCAATGATTTTGAGAAACGCGTGCTGGATGAGGCCCGGAGCAGACAAGAGGCATTTTACCGGCTCATTTGTTCGATTGACTCTTCGGAACCTCTTCCGTATCCCAGAGCATATCTTTTAGCCTCCCGCCTGGAAACGGACATGACATTAGTCAAATCGGATCCGCCGATGAACAGCGAGGATGCGGATTTCTCGAGACCCATCTTCTGGTTCGCAACCGATTTGCCCGAATCTGAAATATTCGCTGCAGCCAATGTTGATCTTGTGTCTGTCGAAGAGCTGAAAAGGCTGGAATTCTCGGATGTCCTTGACGGTGACGAGGATGTTCAGCCGCTCTCCGGCGCTGATGACAGCGACGCCACTCTCATTGTGGACAGAACCCGGTACAACGAAGCTATGCAGATTGTCGAAGAACTCTCCTGGAGGCTGGATCGATTCCCGGGGAAGCCGGAGTCGAATCTGTCTAACGAACTTCTTCGTACTCTCGAAGCTCTCGCTTACAAAGCCCTGGATCCGATGCTGTCCGAAATTGGACGGGCTGTGGGACGGTTGGCGGAACGTCGAGGTTTGCAGGCTCGATTTGAGTGGTCTGTCGCTTCCGGGGGATTGGACGCCACAACCTATGAAGCGCTGACGGAAATGCTGAAGCAGCTGGTTCGTAATTCGCTGCGGCACGGTATAGAAACGCCACGGGAGAGAACGTCCGCCGGAAAAGATTCTACCGGAGTTCTTCGTCTCTCCATTGAACGGCTGGGAACATCCTATCGATTTGAATTTGACGATGACGGACGTGGTATCGATGAGGATGCGGTATTTGAAAGAGCGGCGAAAGAGAATCTGATTGTCGGAGAGGAAGATGCCGACCTCCTGAATATTCTCTGTACACCTGGATTTTCCACCAGCGAAGCGGCCGATCTTGACGGCGGTAGAGGCTTGGGACTCGAGATGATCAGACACATGGCGATGAGTGAGTTCGGCAGTGGGGTTGAACTCGACAACCGTCCCGGAAAAGGTTTTTCTCTTCGGTGGACAATGCCGGAAAAGCATGTCCGTCGGCCCTATCTGCTCTTTCTTTCCGACGGCCGGACATGGGCCATCCCGGCGGATGCCGTGCGTCAGCGCGGTGTGATGGATCGATCGAAAATCAATGCATCGGGACAGGGATATCGGATTTCCGGAGGGTTGGTACCCATGGTGGGTCCGCTGGGGCTGCTGGCTCCCGGGACTATGAAGTCCTACTTCCTGGAAATCCACCACCGAGGACGTCGAGCAGCCCTCCTGGTGGACGATTTAGTCTCCGAAGAGCCCTGGGGCTCCGATGAGTTGATTGCGGCAG
>JARGFR010000187.1 GCA_029210985.1 Spirochaetaceae bacterium
ACGCCTGAGCGGCCTCGTTCATGTCATCCGCAACCAGGGCTGTATTGACGGCTTGGGACAGGTAGTCATTGGCCTCATCCGGGCTGCCGAGTTCATACTTCACCGACCCCATCAGCCGCAGCTGTGCGGCGTGTATACCGCCTTCGGTGACCGCCGGTGTGGTGTCATCAAGGTATTCCCAGGCCGTCACCGGATCCCCGGAACGCAAAGCGATATCAGCCAGATGATTCTTGGCGTCCCGTATCAGCCTCGCATCCCCGGACTGAACCGCCAAAGCTTCGGCGTGGGTGTACAAATCCCGGGCGGATTCCGGATCGCCGGCAGCCCGGCTGTTCCGGCCAAGGGCCAGAAGTGCCGAAACAGTACCGTAACGATCGTCCAGAGAAGCATAAATATCCAGCGCACCTTCATATGATGCCCGAGCTCCCGCAAGCTGAAGAGAATCCGTCATGGTATGCCCTTGGGCCATCATCGATTCGGCTTGATTGCGCCTTGTAAACACCTGCTCGGGTTCCTTGGGCGGAGAGGAACAGCTCGATAGGAGACCAAAAAGAATGATGGAAAGGACCGGTAAAATCGACAGATTCCGGTGAGTCGTGTCCTGATGGGTTCCTGCCATTAAAAATCCTCCTCCCGGGTGTCGGTTCCGGGATTCACCGGCGGTGTCTCGGGAGTAATGCCTTTCCTGAGCAGCGGATTATTCTGCAGACCTTCCATGACTTTCTGTGCGTCCTGCAGGGCTCTGATCACCTCATCCAAAGTGAGGGCCAATTGGGGGCTGACCCCGGCCAAGGACGATGAGAGGTCGCTGATGCCCGCCATGGCACCGTCCAATTCCTCCAGAATAGAGAGAATATTCTCCCAGAGCACATTATTGTCGTTCAGGAGGGTATCCAAAGATCCTTGGGGATCCAGCAGCTTGGGTACCAAACCGGTGGGATCTTCCAATTCCGCCGAAAGCGCCGCCAAAGATGCCGTAATGGAATTCACATCCTGTATCGTCACCTCCAGACCGTAGGTGATGCCCTGGACATGTCTCATGGATGTGCTCAGAGCATCATCACCGTCACCCTTGATACCGGTGTTCAAACTACCCAGCAGATCGCCGGCATCGACAACTGTATCGTTCAGATTATCCAAAATGTCCGGCAATTGGGCCAGAATATCGGTAATAGGATCCCCGCCCTCGGACCGATCGACTTTGCGGGTTTTTACCAACAGCTTTCCATCGACGGTTTGAGTCGACGGAATGTAAGTGCCGTCAACAAGGGGAGCACCCTCGGCCAGACCCGGGTAGAGGTCCAGTGCACCCGCCGAGCCGAGGAGTCCCGACGGCAGGGCCAGTACGGTATCGGGGCGAACCCTGTTGTGGTATGTCTCATAGATATAAAAATCCAGGTCGACCTGATTGTCGTCGTTGAGTTCAAAATTTTTCACTCTGCCGATTTCAAAACCCCGAAGATTCACGCCCATACCCACTTTCAACCCCTCCGCAGAGGTAAAAAGGCTTGTATAGTGCACTTTCTTGGTGAACCATTTCTTATTCACACCGGCAAAAACAGCAATGAGGACCAGGAAAACGATGGCCAGGAGGGCGAAGAGTCCGACGATTTTGTCCGCATGCCTAAATTTAAATTTCATAATCGTATGATCCCATTATCCGTTCATCATGTGAGGTCACGCAAGACCGCCATCAACGCCGGATCTTGTGATGCTAGAACTTCCTTATAGGGTCCGGAAGCGACAAGCCGGCCATGGAAGAGCACCACGACTTCATCCGCCAGCTTTTCACCGATACGTCGGTCGTGTGTGGCCATCAGGATGGTCCTCCCTTCGTTCTTATAGACTTCAATTCTCGACACCAGCTGTCTGATGCTGCCGGCGTCCAAGAATGTGGACGGCTCGTCCAGAAATAGGATTTCCGGACGAGTGATGGTGGCCCGGAGGAAACTCACCATCTTTCGCTGTCCCATTGATATGGATGCGGGTCTGGATTCCGGATCCACATCAAGGTTCACCGAACCGAAAGCCGCTTCCACTCTCTCGTCGATTTCCCTGTCGCTGAGATTCACATCACCGGCCATGAGCGGAAGGGTCAGGTTTTCTTTGAGGGACTTATTGGCCCATAGAGCCGCATCCTGGAAATGGAAACCCGTCCTGGACTGCATATGCTGATATTCGGTTTCGTTCATCGTGGAGATCTTCCGCCCTTCGAAATAGGCCTCTCCCTCATCGGGGAACAACAGTCCGGCCGACGTTTTCAATGCCAGGGATTTGCCGCTTCCCGAAGTGCCGATGATGACCGTCGTGATGCCCCGGCGGAATGCCAGATTCAGTTCGTCGAGAGCAAGCCGGGTACCGAAGGAAAGGGAGACATTCTCCAGGACCAGAGGCGTATCCGTCATGAGGCCCCCAGGAGGGTCAGCAGGATAATCACCGCATCGGCCAGAATGCAGAGAATAATGCTCACACCGATGGATTTGATGGTCTTCACCGGAACTTCCGTCACCGCTCCGGAGACGCTGAATCCGTAATAGACCGCCGTAGCGGCGATGATGAGTCCGAAAACAAAACTTTTGACGACACTGGCCACCAGATCGATCAGAAAGAAATTCGCAAACAATCCGGCCAGATGATCGGCCAGACGAACCCGGGTGATAATCGACGATACGGTGAGTGAACCCAGCAGTCCGAAAACATTCGAATATACCGTCAGGAGCACCATCGAGAAAGAAACCCCCAGCAGCCGAGGGACGCCAAGCTGTGAAACCGGGTGTATACCCACAGACAGATAGGCCTCCATTTCATGGGACACCACCATATTTCCGAGCTCGGTGGTGATGGCGCTCCCGGAACGGGCGATAACAACGAAGGCGGTTAACAGGGGGCCGAGCTCTCTGGCGATGACGATGATGAGAATCCGATAGAGCTGTTCGCCCAGAAGGAAGTCCGGCAGCTGGCTGCCCTGGATGATAATCACGGCTCCCAGTCCCAGGGACAGCAGGGACGTCACCGACAGGGCTTCCACGCCGGTAAACAGGATCTGCATGATGAGAACCCGCAGACCGATGCGTCTTTTCCGGAGGAAGAACACTGTTTCCTTGAAAAGGAAGAGTTGAAATCCCGCAGCATAGGCAAGCCGGCCGATGCTCCGACGGGCACCCCGGCCAATCGATTCAATCATACGCTTATCAATCTAATGCCGAGGGGGGTTGTATTCAATCAGATTTCGATGTTCCGATCCGCTGTTGAGGGGTTTTGGACCTCGCCCACTCCACAAAGACGACCCGAAACGTATATATTCCTTGACGTGTCTATCTACCGTGTCCATTTCACATGGAAGAACAAAAACATCATTCTCAAGGCAAGCAGCCTGGATTTGACCCATCCCTATTTCGTGTCCATCAAGGACCTCATCTTTACCCGGGAAAACCGCCTGGTGATCGATCCAGGAGAGGACGAGGTATTAAAAGAATTCGGCGGATCGGATCATTTGATGATTCCGTTCCAGGCGGTGAGCCTGATTGAAGAGATTCAGGAGGACAACCCCAGGTCAGGTTCGTTGAAGCTTTTCAAGGATTAACGGCCGGCCAGGGTGAGGAATTCGGTCCGGGTGGAAAGATCCGAATGGAAGCAGCCCAGGACTGAGCTCGTCGTCATCGACGAATGCTGTTTCTCCACTCCCCGCATAATCATGCACATATGCTTGGCTTCGATGACGACGCCGACACCCTGAGCATCCACCGCGTTTTTCACGGCCCGGGCAATCTGGGAGGTCAGGCGCTCCTGAATCTGGAGACGACGGGCGAAATGATCGACAATACGGGCGAGCTTACTCACTCCGATGACTTTTTTCTTGGCGATGTATCCGATTGTGCAGCTGCCGAAGAAAGGCAGCATGTGGTGCTCGCACAGACCGTACACCTCGATATTCTTGCAGAGAATCATGTTGTTCGCTTCGGACTCGAATACGGCGCCATTGATGACCGATTCCAAGCTGCTGCGGTATCCGGAAGTCAGAAACGACCAGGAATCGGCCACCCGCTCGGGTGTCTTCCTCAGACCTTCTCTGTCCGGGTCCTCTCCAATCTCGATCAGCAGTTCCCGTATGAGCCGGGCCACCTTATCCATGTCCATGACTGGACAATATCCCCTTTCCATCCACAGGTCAAAGGCTGAGAACAGAACCGGGGTCACATTGATGCAATCGAGGTTTATACTGACCTTCAAAATCAATCCGGGACGGCTCAGCCTCAATGCGAATTAACGGTTTCATGACCCAAATTCTCATAGTCCATGCATTGTTAACAGCTGTCTCACTGGTATCCCTGGACGCTCAATCCGTTGTGATCAGCCGCATCGAAACGGAAATCATCGGAAACACCAGCCGTTTGATGCTGCTGACGGAACTGCGCATCAAAGAAGGCAAAGAGTTCAACAGCCTGGAAGACTTGGAGAAAGTCCTCGTTAACCGCGCTCAAGTACTGCGGCGACGACGGCTTTTCAAGATCTTCGAATGGCGGGTGGAACCCCGGAATCCCGACGAAGTCCATGTGTATATTCGGATCGTCGACTCCTTTACCATCTATCCCCGGCCGCTGATCCAATACTCGACGGATCGGGGGCTCAAACTCGGAGGAAGCCTTCAGTACAACAATGCCTTCGGCAGCCTCTTCGACTGGAATCTGGAGGCCTACTGGAGCCCCGGAGAAACCCGCATGCAATTCGATGTGGAACATATCCCTGTGGGTCCCGTGGATTTGAACCTCATCTGGGAGCAGTTTGACGGAATCACACGATTCGGGGATCCGTCGGGAAACACCGACGTGGAATATGAAAGCATGCACTCCTACCTGGCACTGGCCTCCGATTTACCGATAGGCCCAAGGAGTTCCTGGTCCTATCGTTTCGAACCCCATATGATTTGGCGATACGGCGAGGTCTTCTACTTCAACACCGGCCCATACCCCGACTCGAGGTACATCGATCTCGGCTATGGGATAGGACTGCGCCACTGATTTCATTACAATCGCGTGAATTGGAAAAAGAATTCCCGATCAGGAATACAAATCGATCTGGAAAATGACAACACATGGTATTTACAAAACGACAGAGGAAGCATCATTTGGGAATCGGATCTCGCCGGTTATCATCCGGCGGCTCCATGGCTGGAGTTTTCGGGACGGCTTGGCGGCTTTGCGGCGTCAGAAGGCTTGCGGGCGAACGCCGGTGACAGACTCAGGGGTGTCGTGGATTTCATGACATTCGGGAAATGGGGTGCATTTTTCACCGCCCAGACATCCTTTCGGATATTCAGTGTCGAGAATATCGGAGAACTTCAGATCAGACCCTTTGGTGATTTCGGATACGTCTACTCCGATGAGTGGGATCATGGGGCCTCATCATGGGAGTACTGCGCCGGTGCAACCGCCATCCTTTACATCACGTCACTGCCCGGCCTTATTCTCAATGTTGAATGGGGCTGGGACTTTAAACGCTGCGCGCCGGAGTTGATAATAGACTCGAGGCTGAAGATTTGACATGAAAAAAATCGCCGTTGCATTCGGGCTGACAATGCTGTCCGCATTCAGCCTATTCGGATTCGAGAGAGGAAACATATCTCTTCAATGGTTTCCGCCGAAGACTCCTCTGATTTCATTCCCATGGGAAACCTATGCCACTTCCAGCCGCCTGGAGTTTCAGAACTCCAACCTGCCGCCGACAGCTTATCCCTGGTCCGAAGGCTATGAGGACAGAGTGACGGTAGGCATCCGTCTGGGAGTTGAGGCCCCATTCCTGGAAATCAGGAACCATGAATGGAGAATCTATGCAGGATCACCTTTTTCTCTGGAGGTGATCAACGATTTCTTCCAGACCGATACGGCGCCCATCGTAAATACGGACTTCTGGTTCGGCATGAGACTCGAGGGAATTTATTATCTCAACACCGGATGGCCTGGGAATGTCGCTTTCAGCAGCCTCCCCGTCTATCACGAAAGTACTCATCTGGGTGATGAGGTGGCATTGGCCATGGCGGAAAACGACCCTGATTTCTATCGCATCAACGTCTCTTACGAGGCATGGAAGTTCACACTGAGCCTGGATGAATGGGAGCGCGACGACTCACCGGCCTACAATCTCCGCTTAGGAATCGGAGGCAACTGGAACTCCGACGGATACTACAACCTCCCCGGCCCCTCGGAGCGGGGCAGCACATGGAACGAAGGCGACTTCTACCCCAGCCGTCGGGGGATGGAATATTCCGGTGAGCTCAATCTGGTCATCCCCCGGGGATTCCCCGCAATCGGCAAGTGGATTTTTCAAGGGGGGGTGGAAGTCAGAAATCGCATTCTGTTCGATTACCTGTCGGCCTCGGATGAAAAACGCATCTGGACCGTGGTGGCGTCCGCCGGATGGTATCGCTATCCCGAAGGATTCCTGGGTCGGAAAATCGGTTTCTATACCCGCGTGAATTATGGTCAGAATCCCATGGGTCAGTTCCGTGAACAGAGCGGCTATTTCGTGTTCGCAACGGGAATTTCCTTCGGTCTCTGACCCTCTCTCACCGCTTGACCTTCCACCCCGGGCGCGTATATAGTCTGCCGGTACCTTCGGGCTGCATATCCAACGCCGCCGTAAAAGATAATAGGAGATTCATATATGTCCAAAGCACATCGAGGCAGACCCCTCAAAGAAGAAAATCCCGGTGCGGGTCGCGGCAGCTGCCCCCTGTGTAAACGTTCCGGACTCAAGCTGCTCTATGCATACGAAGCAGATGACAAGAAGCTTGCCATCTGCAAACAGTGCAATGCTGCGGTGAAAACCGGCAAGTTCAAGGAAACCATTGCAGCCCTGTAGGGTTTTAATGATGTCATCCGCCGGATGCGGCACCGT
>JARGFR010000188.1 GCA_029210985.1 Spirochaetaceae bacterium
TAACAGCACCCGGCTAAAGGCCATGATGCTCTTTGTCTCTGCGTTTATGACAGGCACGATCGGTGCCTTCAACGCACACTTCATCAATTTTCTGGAACCTGACTACGCCTTCCATGGTGACTGGACGATTCTACCGATCGTTGCTCCGTCCGGGACTTGAGATCCTTGGCGTCTTTTCGACTTTGTTCGATGATTCGTTCCGCTTCGGCTGTCGCATCTTTGACAATCGAATCGCCTCGCGATTCGGCATCGGCGATAATCCGTTCGGCTTCCTTCCGGGCCTTGTCGACCCCTTCGCTGTAGAGTCGATCAGTCAATTCCTGCAGTTTATCGCTCATGATACCATCCGACGTTATTGTGATTTTTGTCACTATAGCATGCACCGACAACTGCGTTAATGAGGATCAACCGATATTTCTATACATGATTCAATAAGCCCATTTCGATGGGATGGGGATTGAGAAAGGTCTGCTTCTCCAGATAGGTTTGGGAGTACTTCATCACATAGTGGTTGATGAGTGTGAGGGGAACGATCAGCGGCGCCGTCTCTTCATGATAACGCTCCGATGCGGCAATCAGTTCCTTCTTTTCTTCCGGGGACAAATTTTTCTTAAAATACCCCACGATATGAAGTAAAACATTATATGTCTTCTTACGATTTTTTTTGATGGCCAGGGTTTGCCCGAGTATTTCGCGATACTTATCCTGCTTGCCGAATCGTTCGATGCCGCCCGCATCGGAGACAATCTTTCCCAACTGACGCAATTTCTCGGGCGAATGGGCCATGAGCGCATATTTATGCCTGGTGTGAAAATTGACCAGTTCTTTCGGACTTCCGTCTCGAACAACATCTCTCCACCGCTGCATGGTGAAAATGGTTTCAATAAAATTCTCACGGATGACGGCATCGTTCAGACGCCCCTCGTCTTCAACCGGTATGTCCGGAAACCTTTCGGTGAAAGCTTGAGCGAAAATACCCCGACCCGACCTGGAAACGACGTTCCCGTCTTCTTTGTATACCTTCACCGCCCGGTGGCCGCTGGAGGGGCTCTTGGACTTGAAGATGAAAGCCACCGGTTCTTCCTTCTCCAGCTTTTCCAATCTGACAGACGCCCAATTGAGCATCCGATCGGTATGATCGACGCCGGTTTTGTTAGTAACCAACCGCTGCTCATGAATCGTACCGACCAATCTCATCGCTTCCCGGGGAACCGGCAACCCACACTCGACTTCCGGACAGATGGGAATGAATTCACAATATTTTCCCAGAGTCCCGGTGATGAACCTGTCATGTTTATGCTGACCGTCGAACCTTACTTGGCTGCCCAGCAGGCAGGAACTGATTCCGATCTTAATCTTCTCCATATTGCCGGTTCCCCCGATATCTCTCATTATCACACCCGACTGGGGACTTGCCAAACTCTTATTATCCCGTGAAAGATTGGCTCATGGTTTTTTCAAGCACATGGCCCGTCACCACAGATGGTTCGGACTGCACCGGTCGGACTTCTGTGCCCTATCTCTGCAGCATGCTCCAGGAGACGGCAACACTCCATGCCGAGACACTCGGATGGGGATTTGAAAATCTTCAGGAAAGGAACCTCAATTGGGTACTCTCACGGCAATGGATTCGAATGTACCGCTATCCCCGCTGGAGGGATAACGTCATCGTCACCACATGGCCGTCGGCAAAAGGGGCCATCACCTGGTCGAGGGATTACCGGCTCAGCAATGAGAATGGGGACATTCTCGGCGTCGCGACGAGTCTGTGGTTCATCATGGATAGAGTCACCCGGCGTCCAAAACCGGGAAAGTTCGGCCGGGATTTGGATCTGGAAACCGCGGAGAGAGTCAGAGAAGGGGAATTGAAGCCCCTCCCGTCTTTGAGCGAACCCAAACAAATCGGACGGGTGAAGGCCGGGTTTTATGATATTGATGTCCATGATCATGTGAACAACGTCCGCTATCTCACATGGATGCTCGGGGGCCTGGGCAAAGGATTTTCGGAAAAGCACGAAATCCGGGAATGGGAGATCAATTTTCTTTCCGAGGGCTTCTACGGCGATGATATCGATATCCTGCAAAGCATTGATGCCGAAACCCGCGGCCATGCCCTTAGGCGGCATGACGACGGAACGGTTCTGTGCAGGATGAGAACAGAGTGGGTCGATTCTGATTCGGGATTGAGAAACTCATCCGTCGAGGCGGCGGTTTAGGAATCGACAATCTCAGGATTCGATCAAATCGGCAAGAGCATCGACGTAGAGTTTTAAAGCCGTCTCTTCGGCATCACTGAAGCGTCCAAGGCTGGGACTGTCGATATCCAGAACACCGACAATACGGCCGTCCCGTTCCAAGGGTATCACCAACTCGGATCGACTGTCGGCATCACACGCAATATGTCCGGGAAATTGATGAACATCCGCCACCCTCTGAGTGCGCCCGGAGCTGAAAGCCGTACCGCACACTCCTCTGCCGGGTTTGATGCGGATACAGGCAGGCAGCCCTTGAAACGGACCCAACACGAGTTCTTCGCTCTCTTCGCTCCATAGATAGAAGCCCACCCAGTTCACGTCGTTGAGATACCAATTGAGAAGGGATGCGGCGTTGGAGAGAGTGGCGATGATGTCCGGATCGGCCAGGGAGGCCTGTGCCCGGATCAGATCCGGGATGTCCTTGGCTATATCGCCGGTTTTAAGAAACGGCTGAAACATGAGTGAATGATACCGGGTCAGAACACAAGGGTATTGGCGATAAGGATGGCGAGGGACAGAGAAATCACCAGATACTTCATCAAATTCATGATTCACACCTCAGATAGATCAACTAACTCTATTTTCGACAGATTTGACAATTCGCCAACCGAATTTCGCCTATTGCCACAATTCCGCCGTATAATAATGATCGGAGGATGCCTCATGACACAAAAGAAAACCGTCAAAAGGACCGTTTCTGTCAAAAAAAAAGGTCATCCAAGCCAAAAAGGACCAACAAAAGAGCTTCACGAGCTGTTGGATCAGTTGGATGATAAGGAAGTGGCATGGCTGGTAACGCAAGCCCAGACCATGCTGTACAACCGCAAAGTGAATGAGGTGAACGAAGCGGCGAGAAATCTGGCCGAATCGAAGAAACGAGTCACGCCGGGTTCGACGCCCGACATCGTGGATATTATCCAGGCCGGGAGCGGAAAGAGTTTCAACATTGTGATGGGAAATGCCCGGCTCTTTCTGAATCTGGAAGAACTCAAGGCATTGGTACGGATCGCCCAGGCGACCGGCGATGCGGGAGATGCCTCGGGCCGTATGTATCGCTGGTTCGACAGGGAACGGCGGGACATCATCATCGACGCCTCTCTGAGCGGTCCCGGCGATTCCAGACTTGTCCGGGTGTATCATCTGCTCAAAGAAAAATTCGTCGTCGATTAATTCACAATTCAAATTTTGTTGCCCACCAGGGCATCGAGGGATATTCTGGGCCCGTGCGAAACCTTTTCGATCTTACCATAATGACCGTGATTCTCCTCATCATGGTCAGTGCCCAAGTTCTGGCAAAATATGGCGCCGTCGCACCCAAGACCTGGCTGTGGGGCCTCAATTTTTTCCTGGTCTTTTCATACTTTCTCTATCTTCTTCGAGGGATCTTATGGTCGGTGGTGCTCCGTCGATATGAGCTCAGCCGGGTTTATCCGTGGCTCTCTCTAAGCTTCCCCCTGGTGCTGCTGTCGGGAATCATTCTACATGGGGAAACTCTGACTATCGGCAAGGCGATCGGAACCCTATTGATTCTCGCGGGCACCGCCCTGATTTCAGTGGAGAGAAACCAATGACAGGCAGGGAGTGGGCACTTCTCGGTGGTGTGGTACTCGCGGCTTCACTCGCACAAGTTCTCCTGAGGAAGGCGGCCAAAGCTTGGGTCACCGACAAGGGAGTCGGCGCATTTGCCTTGAGTTTTATCAAGGGACCGGCACCGGCGGCGCTGTTTCTGGCATTGGGATCGCCGATTCTCTACTGGAAAGCCCTGGAATCCGTACCCTTGTCCAGCGCTTATGCGGTGACGGCCCTAAGCGGGGTGCTGGTGCAGCTGGGGGGGCGCCTGATGCTGAGAGAGCGCACGTCGGGACGCATCGTCGCCGGTGCCCTCCTCTGCTGCGCCGGGATCGCCGTATGGGGGCTGTAGCGGCCGGTCCCGTAGAGGCCGGTCCCGGCGTCATTGTTCCGACTCACAACGGAGGAGCCGGCCTGATCGATATTGCTGCCGTTCTAGCCTCTTTTCAGCGGGAGCATTCCGGTTCGGGAATCGAGGAAAAGGTGGTGGTTTCATTCTAGATTGTGTATGGTCCGAACAACCCATGAAACTCGCAGAGCGATCCGTCAAACCCGGCGTCAGAGGTTTTATAATAATCGGACCACAAGGAGAACCGACTTGGCCGACATCATCATTCGAAATGCCTACATACTGACCATGGATCCCGAGAAGGGAGATATTCAAAACGGTGTCATCGTCATCGATAACGGTTTGATTCGTGAAGTCGCCGAGAATACGGAGGCGACGGCCCGGAAAGAGATTGACGGCCATGGATGTGTCGCCATGCCCGGTCTGGTGAATACCCACTGTCATATCGGCATGACTCTGTTCCGGGGATATGCGGACGATCTGCCCCTGAAAGTGTGGCTTGAAGAACGAATCTGGCCGGCTGAATCACAAACAACAGAGGACGATATATATAGAGGAAGTCTTCTAGGATGCCTGGAAATGATTCGGTCCGGCACAACGGCGTTCGCCGACATGTATTTTCACATGAACAGGACAGCTCAGGCTGTCGAAGAGTCGGGATTGAGAGCCGCCCTGTCCTACGGCATGATCGATTTCGGTGACACCGCCAAGGCGGATGCCGAGCTGCAGGAAGGTATAAGATTCTGCCGGGACTGGAACGGGCGAGGTGACGGACGCATCACCACAATGTATGGACCGCATGCGCCGAACACCTGTTCTCGAGAATTTCTTCTTAAGGTGAAGGCCCAGGCCAAGAAAGATGAACTCGCTTGCCATATTCATATACTGGAAACCCAAGGCGAGAGGGATGCGATGACGGCCGAACATGGGGAAAGTTCGGTGAAATATCTCAATCGTTTGGGCTTTCTTGATCGTGATGTTCTTGCAGCCCACTGTGTGTGGGTCAACGAAGAGGAAATTCGGATACTGGCGGATTCCGGGGTTCATGTGTCTCATAATCCGGTGAGCAACATGAAACTCGCCTCAGGTATCGCACCGGTGGCCAAAATGCTGGCCGAGGGAGTTCGGGTCTCCCTGGGAACCGACGGATGCGCTTCCAATAACAATCTGGATATGTTCGAAGAAATGAAAACCGCGGCGCTGCTTCAGAAAGTGAGCATGAAAGACCCGAGCGTACTGTCGGCCCGGCAAGTGTTGGAAATGGGCACTATAAACGGAGCAAAAGCATTGGGACTCAACAGCGGTATCCTGAAAGCCGGGTTCAATGCCGATCTCATTCTTATCGATATGAAGCAGGCGCATCTGACGCCGGTTTTCGACGTCCCATCTCACCTGGTGTATTCCGCAGTAGGAAGGGATGTCCGAACCACCATCGTGAACGGTACCGTCCTCATGGAAAACGGAAACATCGTCGGTCTCGACGAGGAGCAGATTCTCCGGAGTATGGAGGAGCACGCCAAGGGTCTTCACTTTCAAAGCTAAATACTGATAATAGGTACTCATGGAAAATAACATGAGTACCGACGAATTGCTGGAATCCGGAAATCAGAAAATCACCTGGGCCCGAAATCATATGCCTGTTCTTGCGGCGATAAGAGAACAATTTATTCGGGACCAACCCCTCAAAGGCCGCAAGGTCGGCATGGCGCTGCATGTCGAGGCGAAAACGGCGGTACTTGTGGAAACACTCGCGGCAGCCGGAGCCCAGGTGGCCATCACGGGATGCAATCCCTTGAGCACTCAGGACGATGTATCCCGGGCATTGGATACCAGAGACAACATCAGCTGCTACGCGAAATACAACTGCACGAATCAAGAGTACTATGATGCCATAGACAAGGTCCTGGACTTCGGACCGGATATTACCATCGACGACGGTGCCGACCTGATATTCAAAATTCACACCGAACGGCCGGAAATGCTGAAAAACTTGCTGGGTGGATGTGAAGAAACCACGACGGGAATTCACCGTCTCAAGTCGATGGATCGTGATAATGCGCTGAAAATGCCTGTAATCGCGGTGAATGACGCCATGACCAAATACCTGTTCGATAACCGCTACGGAACAGGGCAGTCGTCCTGGGACGGCATCATGCGGACGACGAATCTTCTGATCGCCGGGAAAAACGTCGTGATCGGCGGCTATGGATGGTGCGGCAAAGGTGCGGCGCTTCGAGCCAAAGGCCTCGGAGCCAATGTCATCGTAACGGAAATCGATCCGGTGAAGGCTCTGGAAGCCAGGATGGACGGTAATCTGGTGATGCCGATGGCGGATGCCGTGAAGATCGGAGATATTTTCCTGACAGCCACCGGAAACCGGGACATCATCCGTAAAGAGCATCTTCAAGTCATAAAAGACGGAGCCATTTTGGCCAATACAGGGCACTTCAACGTCGAAATCAACATGGAAGATCTTGAGCAGATGGCCAAGTCCGTCCGCACCGTGAGAAACAACATTGTCGAATACGATCTGGGAGACCGAAAAGTGAACGTTCTGGCGGAAGGCCGGCTGGTCAATCTGGCGGCCGGTGACGGACATCCA
>JARGFR010000189.1 GCA_029210985.1 Spirochaetaceae bacterium
CCGCCCCTCTCTCGCCCACGGGATTCTCAATCCTCTGATTCTCATTGACCTGGGCTGCGCCGGGGCACGGCTCGTCAGGCGGAGTCGCCTTTGGCGGTTCCGGTTCCTCACCGCACCCCGCTCCGCCCCTCTCTCGCCCACGGGATTCTCAATCCTCTGATTCTCATTGACCTGGGCTGCGCCGGGGCACGGCTCGTCAAGCGGATCCGCCTTTGGCTGAGTCAGCTGCCGACAATACGGGTCAGCCAGGGAATTGCCAGGAATGTGCCCACGCTGGAACCTACGGAACTGAGAAAGAACACCAGTAGAATGCGTGTCACACGATTCCGATACCATCCCTTGAAGGACAAAATATCGGTGTTCAAGTTCTCCATGTCGACCACCCTGGGAGTTCGGAAAAGATATTCCAGAAGACCGGCCACCATCCCGACGCCGATGGTTGGGTTGAGGGAGGTGATGGGTGCTCCGACAAAACTGATGAGAATGGTCAGGGGGTGGGCCAGGGCCAGCAGTGCTCCAAGGGAAGCAAGAATACCGTTGGCCAGTATCCATACCACGCTCATCTCCAGTCCTTTTTGGAATCCGGATTTCAAAATGCCGGTGATAAACAGGCCGACGATGATGGCCGGAACAATCCATGGAAGGGCCTTCCCGAACCATTTTCGCGGAGGCACGGTTTCGATGGATGTGGTATCGGCCGTCCTTGAGCCCTCGGCCATCTCCCGCATCAGTTGAACAATGCCCGGTACATGAGCCGCACCCACTACGGCGACGGTTTTGCTGCCGGGTGAAGTAAAGATTTTGGATGTGAGGAAATGATCCCTCTCGTCAATCAGGACAGTTTTCACGGTGGGAAGATAATCGGCCAGCTCGTTCATCATTCCCTGCATGGCATCGGATTTCTTCAGCGCCTCTATTTCATCGGGTGATGCCGACTCGTTGCTCACCACTGACGCGATGAGTGATGATATCAGCTTTAATTTAGCCCAGGGACCGCTCATTCTCCATGCCCGGCTCAATGTCACTTGTATGGACCGATCGCTGCATGAGAAAGGAACGCCCGCTTCTCTGGCCGCATCAACGGCCGCCTTCATTTCCTGACCCGGCATGACGCCGGTATCGGCACCCATCCGGCGTTGAAAAGATGCCAGAGCAAGGTTGGCCATCATCATGAACCCTTGCCCTTTGCGAAGAACATTCTTCAGGTCCGTACCCGACCATTTTCGACCCTCTTCGATGTTCTTCAGTCTTCCCTCATCCATCTCGACACAGACATGATCCGGCGATTCGGATGCGATGGAAGACTTGACTTCTTCCAGACTCTCGGATGACACATGTGCGGTACCCACAAGCAGGATTTCTCTTTCGCCCGTGGATATCCGGGTTCGGGTATCGGAGATGTGTTCAACTGTGAATTGGCTCATATCAGTCGCCCATCCCGTTCAATGAGGCATAGGCAAGATCGTACTCCATCGAACCTTGCCGTTCGGCGATCCGATCGAATACAGCCCGGGAACCTGCTTGATTTCCTTCGATTTCGTACATGGCTCCCATGTAATACCACAATCTCTCCCTCAGTGTTTCGTTAGGTTCTTTATTCAAGGCGTTGATCGCATAGAAATCAGAACTTCGCTCCATGCAGAATCGGACGACTTCATAGGCTGTTTCGCCCTGTTCAAAGCTCCGCAATGTCTCGGAGAACATCTTATTCGCCTCACGGGAATTCCCCGCTCTCAGGAGCGAGAATGCCGTCATGAGGGTCAGGCTGAACTCCCCGGGATCTTCCGCGGATGCCTTCGCAAACCACGTGGCCGCTTTATCGAACTCACCGGCCATCCAGGCGAACTTTCCCAGGGGCATATAAGCCCACACATAGTCCGAACGCATTTCCACCACCCTATTGTAGTAGCTGCGAGATAGTGCGAAACGCCGCTCTTCATCATGAAGCCCGGCCAGATAGACGAGGGCAAAAAAGTTGTCCGGATCAAGGTGTTCGACGGTCTCGAGATCTTCTCTGGCTCCGTCATAATCCTTAAAGTGACGCAGCCGTATTCTGGCTCTATCCAGATAGTGCCATGGAATATCCGGTTCCAGCTCGATGACGTAGTCCAGATCTTCTTCCGCATCATTATAATTATTCAATGCAACGTTAATCCTAGAACGGTCTACCCGCGCGTAGATAAAATCCGGATCTGCTTCTACTGCTCTATTCAGGAGAGGCAGCGCTCCATCCAGCCTCTCGGTCTTGGCCATCACCCATGCAAGGCCGACGAGAGATTCGGTGGATTCTGGTTCAATTTCCAGAGCCCGCTTCAAATTCGCTTCGGCTCTCTTCCAATCTGATGCGGCAATGGCCAGGTTGCCTTTGAGTGCATAGGCGTCGGCCATGGTATCGTCGGCTTCAATCGCAGCGTCCAACGCCTCATCTCGTGCCTGCCCGTTACCGGCGGCATGCTCGACAAGTGCCAGATTGAACCAGGCAGCGGCACCGGTTGGATCATCACTCAAAAGCTGTTCCAATTGTTCCCTGGAATCATCCAGGCGGCCTTCATTTCTGAGCAATACGGCATAAACGAAGCGCGATTCGTCGTCCATCTCTTCGACACCGGCGGACTCCAATGCCGCAAGAGCATCGCCTGAGTCCTCTGAACGCGCGTAAAGTTCGTTGAGCACCTCAGCCGCATTGTCGGCGTCTTCCGGAACTTCCGGACGTTCAATTTCCGATGGGGACTCCGCCGAAGATGATTTGACCCCGTTTTCGCCAATTCCCGGAGTTTCCATGTCGGTGGTACATGCAGTGAAGAATAGTGCCGTCAGCAGGATGAATACAGCCATAAATTTTTTTCGGATAAGAAGCATGAGGTCTCCTAAAACTCGATGGGCCATGATAGCCGACCCTAGTTGTACCGCACAACCTTGTACGCCTTACCGCCCATCGGTATCATAGTCCCGATGAATCGGGCACTTCCCGGCCGGGCTTTTTTCGCCGCGGCCTATATTCTACTGGCAATCGGGTTTCTCACCATCCATTTCACCCGGGTGGAGAGCTTCAGCACCGTTGTAGGCGGCGTTACACTCAAGGGCCGTTCCAGTGTCGGTACGGCTCTCTCGCCGCCCCAGATACGTCGACTAAAAATCAATATGAACGGTTTGGAACTTGCCTTCAGCCGCGGTAAAAAACCTGTCATTATCACAGATGACGGGATTCGACATGTCCTAGATGTAGAGGAATGGGAGGTTGATGGGGATTCCATCAGAATTTCCATGAGCCAGGGAGCCGGACTGACTCTGAGAACAGATCCCCATAGCACGGGTGTTTCGCTTATCCCGGTTGTTCCCACCACCATTCCACCGGTACGCTCTCTGGAACTGCCGCTCATGCCGGAATCAAGGGCTGTCATCAATATTCGTCAGGACAGACCGGGCACTTTGTCCATCGCCACCGATACGGCCGAGTATGTCGCCTCGCTTCCCAGTGACTCCGAATGGGATGCCGATACCGGACGTTTGGATCTGGTGGTGCTGAACAAAGCCGATCCGATGCTGGAAATCACCGACGATGAACGCGGCGGTGGAATGAACGCCATCGAGTGGTACGAACAGGGCACCCTGACATCCCAAGCCAGCTTCGACTCCATTGTGGAGGGATGGCGGAATCAGTCCAGAGCGGGATGGAGGAATCGAGTGGATTCCCGAGCCGGACTCTGGAGGGACGAGGACGGTGTCACCAGATGGGACGATGAACTGGCCGCCGCTTTACTCTCCGATTCGGTTGACACGGGTACACTCCCATCCCAACTCACCTCTATTTTCTCGATTGCCGACAGCGCCGCTTCCACCATCGGCTGGCTGCCCAGCCCATATCTCGGCAACATCATCAACCAAGTCAGAGGGCACGCCGCTCAAATGGAACGATCGGCTGATATGCTCGCTTCAGGTTTGGATTCCGGTTTTCCGGATTTCAGCATGGACGGAAGCCTGACAACCCTGGTGGATTTCGGCAATTCGAGCCAAGTCGGATTGATGCTGAACGCCGCAAGATCAGATCCTGGTGAGGACCCTGCCAATTCGGAAATCCTCGACCGGATCAGTATTCTCCATGAAGCCAAAAGGCTGTCCCTGGATGACGCCCTGGAAGATCCTGTAGTGAGAAAGGCACTGTTCGACCGATACATTCTTCCGAGAATATTCTGGGTGAAAGACGGTCTATGGCTCGTGGAGGAAGACGGCTCAATTGATATCGAGCTCAACGTCATCGCAGGAAGTCTTCTCATCAATGAAGCTCAATGGAATAACGAGAGTCTGTACCAGTCGGTTGGACGCCAGATCGTGATATCCATTCTCGCCTACGCGGGCGACAACGGAATGCTGCCGGCAAGACTGTTCTTCGAAACCGATGGAGATGTTCTGCAGGAAGGAGCCATAGCCCCGGAACGGATCTATAGCACAATCGCCGCCCCTCCGGCCTATCCCCGTCATATTTCCCTTTCCAAGGAACTGGGCAGCGGAGCCTGGGCGGTCACCGGAGCCCAGCGTTTTACGATTCGAAGCACACCTCGGGAAACGACTGCGAATATGGACTTCCCCGCCGGATCTATTCACCATCTGGCCATCAAGGGTATCAAAAGATTCAATGTGCTATATATGAATGGAATACGATGGAACGGAGACCCGAATTTCCAGAGGTATTATGCCGGATGGTATTATGACGAAGCCGCGGAAACCCTTTACATAAAGATTCGCCACCGGGTGCAGACCGAAACTATACGGATTCTGTATTACGATCCTGATGCGGCAGCTCCGGCAGAACCGATTACATGACAGAACCAAATTTCGGTTTTTGGCACTCTTGATTCCCGGGGTGCGGTTCGAAGCCAAGCTTCGAGCTCTATCAGCATTCCCACCGCGTTAGACAGTTCTTTCTCGGTGAATCGCCTGGAGCCGTCGGAGTACGCCCTCAGCGCCCGTTTACCGCCTCGAAGTTTCAGCTGACCCGCGGCGCTTTCCGGCGGCAGTCCCCGGGATACCAGAGCCGTGAAGTCACGGAGTCTGACCAGGGGGTCGGCAAGCATGGAAAGCATGCGGTCCACAATACCGGGATCCGAATGTATCATCTTCCGGTAAGCCTCAAGCACACCCCCGAGATCTCTTCGGCAGAATCGATCGAAAATGCTGTAGATTGTTTCCTCTCTGCCGTGTTCCAGAACCTTGTCCACTTCCTCTTCGGAGATGATTCGGCCCGGATCGGCATTGAAGGTCAGCAGTTCACAGGCTTCCCTCAAGGCATCGGTGGTGCCCACAGTGACATCCAGAAGTAGATCAACAGCCGAATTGTCCGCCCGGAAACCTTTCTCCCGAAAGAATCTCATCACCCAGCCGCGCTTGTCCCGTTCAAACATTTCCCAGAAGACTTCGACGGCATTCTTCGGCAGAGCGTCGGCCAGAGGGCGGGGATAGGAACGTGAACCCGGAGCCTCGTCCGTGGTAAATACCAGGACAGCTTCCGGAGAGGGAGACGAAAGGTACTCCTTGAAAATCTTGATGTCGACGGCTTTCAGGGCGTGTGCATCCGCAACGGTGACAA
This sequence comes from Spirochaetaceae bacterium, assembly GCA_029210985.1. GTDB lineage: Bacteria > Spirochaetota > Spirochaetia > DSM-2461 > DSM-2461 > UBA2779. The sequence continues at coordinate 5,585 of JARGFR010000189.1, forward strand.
GCCGCCTGGATGAGAAGAGAGAGCCGTTCTGCAGCAGCGAAATGATTTCAGGAGTTTCGGTGTCGTAGGGATAGAATCGGTGACGCTCGGGAGCCTCACCGTCGATTTCTGTCAATTCTTCAATAATGGTGTTGATTCGATCTCGTTTTTTGCCCACTTCCGGACCTGGAAAGAGATATACGGGCAATATTTTACGCGGCATGACAGTTCCGTCAGTAGGATCTGATCAGCGAGACGAGCCTGCCGAGAATACGAACGTCCGCGGTATACATCGGGGGGTAGGCCGGATTTTCCGCCTGGAGGCGGACTCGGTTCTTCTCTTTGTAAAAACGTTTCAGCGTGACGGCCTCGTCCACCATGGCGACAACAATCTGACCGTTCTCCGCAAAGGGCTGTTGGGCGAAAACGGCGACATCTCCATCCATGATGCCCGCACCGGTCATACTTTCCCCTTCCACACGCAGCGCGAATACGCGGCCGTTGCCAACCATCGAAGCGGGAAGAGTCATAGTGCCCTCATAGTTCTCTTCGGCAAACAGCGGCATTCCCGCCGCGACATGGCCGAGCAGAGGCACTTTCACATGATCGCTGTCCTCGTCGGAGGGTGGATCAATTATCTCTATGGCTCGTGATCGATTGTTGTCACAGGCGATCAGACCCTTCTTCTCAAGTGCTTTGACATGATCGTAGGCGCCTTTGACGGATATTCCGAAATGACCGGCGATTTCCCGGATGGTGGGAGGATATTTATGATTGAATAAAAACGACTTGATGAAATCGAGGACTTCGGTTTGTCGTCGCGTCGGCGCTTTCACTTCCTGATCTCGATACCGTGTTTTTTGATCTTGCCATGCAGGTTGCTGGGATAGACCCCAAACGCCTGGGCGGTCTGGGCGACATTATACCCGTTTTCCTCGAGGCGTCTGGAAATCAGCCTCATTTCAAACAGGTCGCGGGCTTCTCCGAGCTTCATGCCGTCATATTCCTTCTCGGGCGTCCCGGCAGCCGGTCGGGTACCGGCTTCGCCGAGGTAATACCCGGCAGTTTCCGCGGTGACTTCCGACTCATCTACTAG
>JARGFR010000018.1 GCA_029210985.1 Spirochaetaceae bacterium
CGACTTTTGCTTTCATTGCAGTTCTCCTAAGATTTTTTTCATATTTTCCAGGCCCATACGGGCCGCTTCAGCCGGCTCAGGATCCGGTCTGTGTTCACCTGAGAGATAGGCACTGTAACCGGTGTCCTTCAGCGAGGTCAGAATAGAGTGGAAATCCAGATGCCCGGCACCGGGATACCAGCGATTTGAATCGGCATAATGGAAATGGAAGATTCGATCCCCGGCCTTTTGGATGCTCTTTTCGATGGACGGTTCCTCGATGTTCATATGGAATGTATCAAGGAGCATACCGAGGTTGTCGCCGCCGACTTCGGCGATGAATTCCAGCCCCTCATCCACTCCGTTGAGCAGGGAGGTTTCGTAGCGGTTGATGGGCTCAAAAGCGATCCGTACGCCCTCATCGGAGGCATGCCGGCAGCATCGGCTGAATCCCTCGAACATCCATTCGTCGGCCGTCTTCGGATCCACTTCCGGGCGTACGATGCCCCGAAGCAGACCCACGACGATGACTGCACCCGCCTTGGCGGCCAGGGGGACATGGGCGAAAATTCGTTGAACCGCCTTCTCCCTGATTTCAGGATCAGGATCCGTGAAGGACAGTCCTTCCTCTCCCCAGGCCAGTCCGGTCCCGATGGCCGGGATGTCCATACCGGCATCATGGACCAGTTTGATGATGGCATCCTGGTTCAGGGTTCCGGGATCCCGGACAATCAGTTCTATCCCGTCGAAACCGATGTTTCGGATGGACTCCACGTTCTGGGCGAAGTCGCCTTTAAACGGGTAGGCACTGAAACGAACCGGCTCGGGGGAAAGACAGGTGCAGAACTTCATTGACTATCCCTTATGGAACGGGCCCATGTGGGGCAGCTCGTAGACGGACTTCCAGCCATCACTCCAGGGTTCTTTCAGGAAGGGTGCCAACTCTTCATCGCTGCGGAGGGACACTTTCTCCGGGAGTTTTCCGGGAGGGAAGGCGTCAAGGATGTCGTTCACCACCAGGTTCAGGTATTCGCAGATGGCGGCTATGGGTCGTTTGGCCTTCTCGGCGGTGGCTTTGCTGGGGCTTCCGACAACGCCTTCTGGGGTGGCGAAGCGTTCGATGGCGATATGACCTTCACCTTCTGACCAGCGATGGGGCCGACGATAGGGGTCCACCGACAAGTCGAAATGGCCTTCGGGAAGGAAGGATTCGCCTTGGGCATCCCGGACGTAATCCATATTGATCATGTCCTTGAACATCAGCAGTCCGACGGCGGTTTCCGCCTCATCGGCATGGATGAAGTTGGTGGTGAGGGAGTCCGCCCGTTTGACAGGCATGAAGAACTCGCGAACGGCCCGATGCCAGTCAATCACCTGAACGACGGCGGGGAGCTGGAACCGCTTCATGAATTCCTGAATGGCATCCACCAGGGTCCACAGATGACCGTGGTTGTTCACCAGGACGATCTTTCTGTAGCCGTCGTTCCACAGGCCCAGCATTGTATAGATAAGCATTTCACGAACAGTCTCCGGGGGAATAATCATCGTTCCCGGCATGCCCATGTGATGATACGGATGGCCGCCGTAGTTGATGGGCGTGAATGCCAAGTTGACTTCCCGTCCTTCTTTGGCGGTTTTGCGGCGAACGGCTTCGATGATCTGGGTGACCATAAAGGTGTCCAGGCCGGTATTGGCATGGTCTCCGTGATTTTCGGTGCATCCGATGGGCACTAAGACGACATCGTTCTTCTTGCGTTTTTCGATGGCCTCTTTGCGCGGCGTGTTCTGGATGTAGCATCCGGCCTTGCCCAGCTCGGATTCGGCTCCGACGCCGTAGTCTTCGAGAATCTTCTCAATATCGCTCATGGGAGCATCGAAGATTCGTTTCTTGAGCTGTCCTACCTTGTTGTCCTCAAAAATGATGTGAGGATAGTCGGTGGTGAGCCATTTTTTGTCAGTGACTTCCATTGCAGTTCTCCTATTCGTTTTGGAAACGTTTGCGAATCCAGTAATTGTAAAATACATAGTGTCAGACACTATGACACTCGAAGTGTAGCATGCTTGGCCGACTTGTCAAGATAATTAGAAGACGATACAAAAAAAACTGGAATAGGTTTTGGGAGTGGAGTTATTCGCCCTGGTTTAGGCTACTGGTAATCCTGACCGAACCAGCCCAGCGGATCTTTATTCGTTCGTACCAGTCGGTTCATTCCGCACAGAGCTTCGATTTCAGAATTGGGAATTCTGAAATCGAAGATATGGAAATTCTCGGCGATGCGTGACGGATTCGATGATTTTGGTATCGGTATGACGCCGATTTGGAGGAGGTAGCGGAGGGCCACTTGTGCCGGGGAGCGATTGAGGCGGTTGGCGATATCCCGCAATGTCTCATTCTCGATGAGGCCGGAACCTGCGGATAGGGGACTGAATGCCTGAACGGCAATATTCTTACGCCTGCAATAATCCAGAAGTGGATGATCCGTGTACCAGAGATGGCACTCAATCTGATTGATCATCGGGCGGATACGGCATCTGTCGAGAAGAATCTCCAGCTGGGGCACCATGAAGTTGGAGACTCCGATGGTTTTAACGCGGCCCTGCTCAAAAAGGTGTTCCAACGCCGTCCAGGTCTCGAGGAATCCGGGAACCGGTCCCGGCCAGTGAATCAGATAGATATCGATGGATCCGAGTTTTTTCTCGCTCTCATCAAACGCCTGAAGTGCTTTGTCGTATCCATGAGAATTGTTCCAGAGTTTGGATGTGACGGTGAGTTCGGTCCGATCAATGCCGCAGCCGTCAATGCTGCTGCGAATCAATTCTTCATTTTCATAGCAGGCGGCTGTGTCGATTCCCCGATATCCTGTCTTCACAGCCGATGTCACAGCTCGATCAGCGTCTTTCCGGGTGCGAATGTCCCATGTTCCCAGGAATATCCGGGGGAGAATGGTGACCTGGCCTTCATCTGTTCTTGAATGCTGATCCTTCATCGCTTCTGCCGTCATACTCCGTGTCAGACAATAAGACATTCAAATAGTAGCACAGTGTTGTGCGCCGTGCACGCTTCGTGTAGGATTATTTCATTATTCCGTGTCTTCAGCACAGACGGGAATCGGGGAATTATGGAAATTAAACCCGTCAAACAAAAAACGGTCGTCTACCAGGTGGCCGAACAGCTCAAAAAACTCATTGTTTCCGGGACCATGAAGCCGAGCGACAAATTCCCGAGTGAAATGAAACTTGCCGAAATGTTCGGAGTAGGGCGGTCCACAATAAGGGAAGTGATGAAGATCTTCCAATATATCGGCATCGTCGAGGTTCATAATCCCAAAGGAACCTTTTTGAGCGACAGTTCCAATATCTCATCAGAGTCTCTCGAATGGGCCATGATACTAGGAGAAAAAGATATTTCCGAAGTGATTGAGCTTCGGCTTGTGATGGAGACCCAAGGTCTCTGGTATCTGCTCGACTACCACAAGAACGATAACGCTCTCCGGGAAAAGACTCTCCGGGCACTGAAAGATCAGATCGACAAGATGAGACGAGCGATTGCCACCTCCTCGGTGGAGATGCGGCTGGATGCGGATTACTTCTTCCATGGGCATCTGATTCGAGTCTGCGAAAACCGAATCTTTGATAATCTGTATGAAACCATGCGGGAATTCATGAGAATGGAGATTAAATTCGCCCAGCAAGACATCGCGACTCTGTCCGAAATACCCGATCATCATGAGGCGCTTCTGGCGTCCATCGTGGATGGTGACCTTCATAATGCTTCGACTGCATTTCGCCGACATATCAGAAATATCGACCATCTCCTGGAAAGTAAACTACATACCGATTGACGGGACGCTCCGTATCTGTTAGTAAACGTTTACGAGGAGCTTAAAACCTATGATATCCACACTTCACGGTCAGGTCACTCTCCACGCCAATATTCTCTCGGATGTTCGTATCGCCAAAGAAGCCGGTTACACGGCTCTCGAGGTGCACACCGACAAGCTCACCCGATACCTCAATGCCGGACGGACCGCACAAGAGCTGCGCCGGGCACTGGACGGCAGCGGGATTCAAGCTGCGGCCATCGATATTATCGGCGGCATCGAAGTTACCGGAAAAGATGAGAAGCGGGCGCTCTTTCAGGAAACTGAGACGCTCTGCGACGTGGCATCGGTGATCGGAGCCCCGACGGTTCAAGTGAACGCTTTCAGCCATCTGGACGGCTTTGACATCGATGAGAACATTCGGATTACGGCGGAGAATCTCAAAAAGATCGCCGATATCGGGAGCTCTCGCGGTATCCGTTTCCAAATTGAGGGCGCCGCTTGGACGCCGATCCACACCCTGGAAGACTGCCTTCGGCTCATTGATGCCGCAGGTCGGGACAATGTCGGGCTGGTGATTGATTTCTGGCACTTCTGGGCGAGCCGCGGCGCCGAGCCTGAGGATATTGCCAAACTTGATTCCCAAATCATCTACGGGGTCCACGTCAGCGACGGTTACCGGCCGGGTATCGGCGAGCCCTGGGTGGATGAAACTGAACTGCGGGGCGTGCTGCCCGGGGACGGTGATATACCCGTTCAGGAGTGGATGGACGCGGTGAAAGCGACGGGCTTCGACGGTTTTGTCTCCGGTGAATTCCTGAATCCTCTGCTTTGGGAACGGGATCATGTCGAAGTCGCCACGGCGATGCGCCTGGCGATGGAGAAGTTATTTTAGATGATGAGATAAAGGCACCGCGTTCAGGCGGAGTGTTCAAGCCTCGGATAATGCAGTACCACCACGATAAAAGGAGACCGTTATGAGTCAATTCCCCCGATTTGCCGTCAACCGAATCATGCAGCCCTCGCTGTCCCTGTCGGATTTCATTCGACTGGCCGCGGATTGTCAGGCTTCGGGTGTTGAAATCCGCAACGATCTGGCGGATCCGAGTCTGCTGGGCGGAGAATCCCCGGATTATGTTCGTTCCGTGTGTCGTGAAAACGATTTGGAAATCCTTACCGTCAATGCCCTGCAGCGTTTCAACGATCCGCAGCTCTTTCCAGAAAAGGAAGAGGAGCTGAATGCCATCATGGAAACCGCTGCTCAGGCGGGATGCCGGATGATCGTTCTTTGTCCGGTCAACGACCCGGATGATCACAGGGGAGAAGCCGAACGACATGACGATTTGGTGGCGGCCCTGCGGCGCTATGGACCTCTGTTTGAGACGCACGACATGATCGGTCTGGTGGAGCCTCTGGGATTCGAAATCTGCAGTGTTCGGACCAAAGCTCAGGCTGTAAAGGCCATTAAAGAGTCAGGACTCTCAGATCGATACCGCATCGTCCATGATACCTTCCACCACTTTCTCAGCGGTGAGGAGAAGATATTTCCAGCCGAAACCGGACTCATCCATGCCTCCGGGGTTCATTCCGGGAAGCCGTCGGCTGAAATCACCGATGACGATCGTCTGATGGTGGGGGATGAGGATATCATGGACAACAAAGGGCAGATAAAAGCCCTCTACGCCGGTGGATTCACCGGCATCATGTCCTTTGAACCCTTCTCCCCGGAGATACAGAAACTCTCACCGGACCAGATGAGAGAACAGGTTCGGCTGAGCATGGAGTATCTTTTCGGTTGAGCCTGATCTAGAACCGGTACTCCGCACATTCATCGGAAATGATGATATCGGCCCTGGTCTTCTCGGATATCCACTCCGGGGTGGCCGGAGCGAAATATTCCTTCAGCAGGAAGCCGCCGGCACCGATTTCGAAGAGTCCCAGATCGGTGACGATGATGTCCACTTCGCCCGCTGCCGTCAGCGGCAGTGTGCATTCCTTCACCATCTTGGACAGTCCGTGTTTGTCGAAATGGACCGTCGCCGCGATGACCGTCTTTGCTCCGGTGAGGAGATCCATCGCTCCGCCCATACCGGGAACCATCTTTCCGGGGATCATATAGTTGGCCAGATTGCCTTGCTGGTCGGCTTCGAGAACTCCAAGGACCGTGTAGTCCAGATGACCGCCTCGGATGATTCCGAAGGATGTCGACGAGTCGAAAAATGCGGCGCCGGGGACGATGGACACCGGCACTCCGCCGGCGTTCACCAGATTGGGATTCAGGTTCTCCGGGTCCGGTTCGGCCCCCAGCCCTGTAAAGCCGTTTTCCGACTGGAGAGTGACGTCAACGCCCTTTGGAATATAGTTTCCTACCAAAGTGGGAAGTCCAATTCCCAGGTTGATCAAATCTCCATCGGCGAACATACGGCCGATCCGTTTGGCAATCTTGGTTTTATCAGGTACGTAGTTCATTATTCTCTCTCCCCATCCGGGTGGATGAGGTAATCCACAAATATTCCGGGTGTCACAACGCATTCGGGATCCAGTTCACCCTTTTCCACGATTTCGTCGACTTCGGCCATCACGATATTCCCTGCGGTGGCCATCAGGGGGCAGAAATTACGTGCCGCGGCATTATAAGTCAGATTTCCCACCCTATCCGCCTTCGCGGCTTTGATGAGAGTCACATCGGCGCGGAGCGGGAGCTCCAGGAGATACTCTCTGCCGTCGATGGTGATTTTCTGTTTGTTTTTTTCCACGGCCGTTCCCACTCCGGTGTGAGTGAGGAAGCCGCCCAGACCTGAGCCGCCGGCACGAATTCGTTCGGCCAGAGTTCCCTGGGGCACCAGTTCGACTTCGGCCTCTCCCTCCATCATCTGTCGTTGAGTTTCCCTGTTCAGACCGATGTGGCTGGCAATGTATTTGCGAAATTGGCGTGCCAGGACATTAAGAGCCACACCCGTGGCCTTAGTCTCATCGCCCTGGTACATGGCGTTGTCGCTGCAGATGAGGGTCATATCTTTCCTGCCGGATTTCCTGAGAGCTTCCATGAGCTTCGGCGGCGTGCCGACACCCATGAATCCGCCCACCATCAGGGTATCCCCGTCTTTAATCATTTCAACGGCCTCGTCGGCACCGATGACCGGTTTCTTTTTCACTTAATTAATCCTTTCCACGCAGATCGCCGTGCCCATGCCGCCGCAGATACAGAGAGCGGCCAGGTTTTATCGGCCTTCTGATTCTCCATGGCATGGATGAGTGTGACAAGGATGCCGGAGGCGGAACTTCGACCTTATGACCCAGGGCGGTAACCCCTCCGTTCACATTGTCTTTGTTCGATATGGATATCGAATCATACAAAATTCCGATATTGGGTATTCGAAGAATTCCCTATTCTCCCCATCAGGAGGAGACTATGAAACAAAACAGCAAAATCAAGACGGTCCTGCTTCTTGTACTGATGACTCTTGGCAGCCGGGCTTTTCCACTCGGAACTCTGGAGGTTGTGGACAGTGGAGATGTGACGACGCGTCTGTACTCCCTGGATGAGGTTCGCCGGGACTTCCATCAAGCCGCCGACGCAATCCGGAAACGTCATCCGTCCCTCTATTCAAATACGGCGATACTCAATGATGTGATTCAACGACAATATGGCGAGCTTCATGATGGTATGACGGAAATGGAGCTCTTCGATGCCATGACTCGGGTGATCAATTCCTTAGGTTGCGGCATTCCAATCTCCAAACCAGCAAAGCCTATAACGAATACATGATGTCCCAGGATGTTCTCTTTCCGTTGACGGTGGCGGTGGTAGAGAACTCATTGTTTATTACTGATGATGGCGATGAGCAATCTGTCCCCATTGGGAGTCGCATCATCTCCATCAACGGTCGAAGCGACAGGGACGTGTTGGAGAAGCTCCATTCCACAGTGACGTCGGACGGTCAAAACCAATCAGGCCGAACGGCGAAGATCAATCATCAGTTCGCCCACTATTATCATCTGATGGTGGATCGATCGAGCAGCTTCGATGTCGCCTATATACCACCGAACGACAATATTATCCGCCATGCCGCACTGCCGGGTCGATCCGGATCGGAGCTGTATGGGTCCTGAAAGTCCCACTCGTCAATCGATCTCTATTTCGACTTTGCCGGATTGAGTCGGATTACGCCTATTTGCGGGTCGGTTCATTTATTCTCAATCACAAGGAGTTTGCAGACTATACAGAAAATTTCTTCGGTGAATTGAAGCGCCGTCACGTATCTCGACTGATTCTCGATTTGAGAGGCAACTGGGGAGGGCCGCCGAAGAGTTCGGTACTGCTCTTTTCCTACCTGATTGATCGTCCGGTACCTTATCTGGACCGGAATGCACCAATCTATTTTGCAGGACTCAAGAGGACGATCCGACTCCGGGCCGACCGTTTTGACGGTACACTGATCGTCCTGACCGACGGCGCGGTTTTTTCCACGACCGGCCATCTGGTCTCACGGCTCAGGCATCACAATCGCGGGATTCCGATCGGAGAGGTAACCGGAGGCGGAGCCTCCTGTGCCGATGCTACTCATCATATGGAACTGTCGAATACGGGTCTCAGATTAAACTATGCGACCCGGATCTTCTCAACTCCCGCTCCGGTGGATCCCAAAGGAAAGGGCCTGTCTCCCGACATTATGATTTCCCCCACCATTGAGGACATCCTTGACGGCCGCGACCCTGTTATGACGGAGGCTGCGGAGATTCGGTCAGTTCAGGAATGATTATGGTGAATTGAGTTCCCTGTCCGGGACTGCTGACGCAGTCGATCCGGCCTTCGAGTTTGCCCAGCACCAGGGAATAGACAATATTCATGCCCAGTCCGATACCGTCACCCCCGATACGTGTTGTGAAGAAGGGTTCGTACATCCGCTGCAGGGTGTCCGAATTTATTCCACAGCTTGCCGAGCCGTCCGATTCGGACGAGACGTCGATGGTGACCTCCCCGGGTTCTCCTTCGGAAAAGGCGTGGATGGCGGAGTTCATCACCAGATTGGTAAACACCTGGGAGAGGGCTCCCGGGTAGGTGTTAATAGCCAGGTCCTTACGGCCTGTGACGGAAATGGTCATTTTACGTGCTTTTAACTCATGATACATGCTTAGAACGAGGTCTTCCAGATAATCGACGGGATTGATCCTTCTTTGCCGCTCGGAGGCCTGATCCGCAGCAATGTGCTTGAACCCGGAGATCAGATTATGAGCACGCTGGAGATTGGCATTGACAAGTCGGCTGGCCTGACTCAAGTCATCCAGGAAGTCTTCGGGCAAGTCTTCCATCTCCAGATGTTGAGATTCATCGTCATGACCATCGTCATGAATCATATCTTTGATGAAGCTGGCCGATGTGATGGCCACCCCCGGAGGCGTACTGAGTTCATGAGAGAATCCGGCCACCATTCGCCCAAGAGCCGATAGTTTCTCCGATTCGATCAGTCGATCTTTGGCGTAAGTCAGCTCGTCTATCGTCTTCTGGAGTTCGGAAGTTCGGGCTGTTACATGCTTTTCAAGGTTCTTGTTGAGCCTTTCCAGTTCAAGCTGAAGGACCATTGATTCCGTGATGTCTCTTAAATGTTCAACAACCCGATAGACTTTTCCTTCGGCGCTCAGAATCGGATATGCTCGTACATTGAGCCATGTTCCGTTTTCCGGGACGTATTTGACAATGTTTGTCGGTTTTCCGCTGGATACCGCTTTTTCTCTAGCGCATTCATCGCAAGGACCACTGCGGCCGATGAGTTCATATCAGAACCGGTCTCGAACCTCTTCCGGACTCTTTTTGGATATCGGTATCCGGCCTCGTTGTACATCAGAATCCGGCGTTTCGTGTCCTGGAGTCCCATCACATCTGGAATGGCATTAAAGATATCAAGGAAGGAGAGTTCGTCGGCAATGCGCATAATCAATTCCTCCCGGCCGGTATTGAGGCCTGTTAACAGTATTGTGAATTATGGAAAAAGTAACAAAACATGTACAACCGTTCATCCTTTATTGCATGCATTGAAACTCAATATCAATCCACACCCAGTCCATTCAGAACAGCATTGAGGGACCTCTTCATGAAATCGAGGAAGTCAAGTTTCATATGCGGCATTTCCAGCTCGTCGAGCACCTTGTCCTGATCGGGGCTTCGGCGAGAGACCGGCCAGGAACCGGCGATGAGAATCTGATTGACCTGGATGAATATCCCCAAACTGTCGTTGTCCAGGGACGGGAGAGCTCGATTGACGATGCCCGACACCTTGATAATCAGCTCATTCATCGCGATCTTCGTCGTCCGGTACACCTCTTTTGACGCGTTCTTCTCCAGGGATGTGGTGAGAAGCGGAATCAATTCCACCAGTCTTTGGTGCCGTGTCAGGATGGAGAGCCACTGACTGATAAACGCTTCCCTCGGCATCGGGTCCGTAATGCCCGCATCAATGTCTTCCGCCCAGAGTCGGATATCATCGATGAATAGGGTGAGGAAGATTTCATCTCGGGAGGTGAAGTAGCGATAGATGTTGGACCTGGTGAAGCCGGACTGTCTGGCGATTCTCTGCATCGTCACCTGGTCGTAATCCAGGTCTCGAAACAGTAGGGCCGCCGAGTCGAGAATCTGAGTGATTCTCAACTTTATCTGCTTGTGGCTTCTCGCCCGTATCCAGTCCTTCTCACCCATACAGGCCTAAATTATGCCATAGATTCGACAAGACGGTCGAATGCTCGATCGCTCAGCCATCGGCGGAGGAAAAGAACCAGGCCGGACATGGCTCCTGCCGCGTAGCGGGTTCTGGGTCGAGAGGCCGTGACCGCCTTGACTATGATTCTTCCAATCACTCCCGGATCGGACAGCTTGCCTGATGCGTACATTTGATCAATTCGTTCGGCTGTTTTTCTTGCCTGTTCCGCATAAGCGCCGCTTCCCGAAGTCTTTATCAAGTTTTTGGCTGAGATAGCGCCCCATTCGGTGGCGATACCACCGGGTTCCACAATGACGGCATCGATGCCGAATTTCTTCACTTCCAGCCTCAAGGCGTCGGTCATACCCTCCAAGGCGTGCTTTGTGGCGTGGTACCAGCCCCCGAATGGCGTATAGATCTTCCCGCCCACCGAGGAAATGTTGACGATTTTGCCGTATCGGTTGCTGCGCATTTTCGGCAGGACCAACTGGGTTAATCTGGCCAACCCGAAGATATTCACATCGAACTGTCGACGAGCTTCGTCCATCGGGACATCTTCTATCGCCCCGTAGGATCCGTATCCGGCATTGTTGATGAGGATATCCACCGATCCCTGTTCGTCTTCGATTTGCCGGACGGCAGTCACGATAGATGACTCCTGAGTGATGTCCAGTGAGATGATTTTCGCCCCTTTTGTCTTAAGGTCCTGCATTTTTTCGGTCCGCCGGGCGGCGGCGTATACCGTCGCTCCCTGAGCGAGAAGCAGTTCCACAGCCGATGCTCCGATGCCTGAAGATGCGCCGGTCACCAGCGCGGTTTTTCCTTGAATACTTGCCATTATTGGTCTCCTTGTCTCAACTAAGAGACATAGTGTCATTTAATGAATAAAAAATAAGAGACATAGTGTCTTTTGTCAAGTGTTTGTTTTTCGATCGGTATGAAGCGCTGCGGCCTAGTTCCGGCTGTCGGACCACACACCGTCGTGGGCCGTGAAGATGTACTCCATATCATCATAGCTGTTCAAGAAGTCCATTATTGTCCGCTCCGCCAGCCGACTGTCGTTGTTGAACAGCCGCGGCAGCGGAACGATGGTTCCTCGGCTCTGAACTCCGGCGTCGCCGATGAATGCCATCCGCCCATCGACGATATATGTTGTGGAGCCCGGTGAATGTCCCGGTGTGGATACGACCTGAATTGTCCTTCCGTCGATATCCAGAGTGTCGCCGGGATCGACCAGTGTATAAGGCTCGTTGGCCAGGGGATTCCTCTCCGACCGGGATATACCGAAGAAAATCCGTTCATCCTCACCCAAGATCATCGGCTCTTCGAGGCTGGATAAAACCCGAACGGCATTGGGAAACGCCGAGATTCCACCGGAATGATCCGGATCCGTGTGGGTGAGAAGGACGGTATGGACATCCGAGGCTGCGATACTCATTTTTTCCAGACCTTGAATCACCTTTTCGGGGTTCATGCCGGCGTCTACGGCGATCAAACCGCTGTTTCCCTGGATGATGAAAAGATTCACCAATGTGTCTTTAACGGTCCAGACTCCTTGAGCGGCTCTTCCATCCGGGATGGGACGCATCGAGAGTAACAACAAACCGACGGAAACGATGAGCATGCCGCAGACCGCTGCGGCGATCGGGATGAATAGATTTCTTATACTTTTTCTCATCGGTCCTCCAACACTTCGGCATTCTGGTGACGACGGGTTTGCAGCTATTCTTCAGCTGCGTTTTCTTCGTCGTTTTCCGCAGGCGCTGCCTCCGAAAATTATACTGGCGCCCATGAGGAACCCGAAACTGTACCATCCGCCGTTGTTGTGAACCTCAAAGACTTCCACCTGGTCGTTGAACAGCGAAATGACGAACATCACCGGTGATGCCGCGCCGTGCCACAGGCCCATCCAGAATCCCGCCACTTCACCATCGGAGTCGGGCGTATCCACCATATTGTTCATACCCGGAGCGCAGCCGGCCAGGAGTATGATGGCGAGTGTGGCGAAAAATACCATGATTGCCGATTTTTTCATATCTTACCTCTCTGACTGATTCGACGTCTCAGGATTGATTTGGGTGTAAAAAACCCGCCGGACACCGACTTTAACCGCCTGAACCCGCCCGCTCCTGGCGAAGATTTCTTCGGAGACATCGGCTGGAATTTCGGCTGAAGCATCAACGGATTCGAAGTTGGTTCGCGATCCGTCGGAGAACCGGATTCCCAACGACGGGTGCTCCATCTCGGCCACTGTCATATTGACGCCGCAGAACATGAATGTAAACTCCCGGCGATCATGATGCCACTGATCATCCAGAATCAATTCCGGCAGGAATCCGATTTTTCCATTTCGAATCACGAGTCCCAACTCGGCAAAACGTGTAAGAATTTCCTCTTTCACCTGACCGGTCATACCCGGCTGCTTCGCACCCCGGCTCCATGGAGTATGGGAGTAGGGATCGGTGGGAAATGCACCGTAGACTTGCGGTTCCTTATTAAAGCCCAGCCCGTTTCGGATGTCGTTATATCGATCCTTCAGGCTTCGGAGAACCTGCTCGTCGGCATTCCCTTCGGCGGCCTGCACGAGGATTTCCTGAACGGCGAGAAGCAGTTTGGACACCATGTGCCAGTAGATGCTGCCCAAACCTTCATAGGCGAAGAACGTGCCCGAACGGCCGGTAAACGTCTCGTGGTGGAAGGTCCGTTCAAAGAGTTCCTCCAGTTCAATCCGTTCCTTATCGGGTAATCTCGCCGCTGCGGTGCGCAGATCTTTGACGTTCCGGAAGCGGCCGTCAAAGTGCCACGTACCTTGGCTGTCCGGCCTCAGGAGTCCTTCCCAATCGGATTTCTCGCGGTTGAGGATCGTCAGTTTCCTTGCCTCTTTTTCCGAAATGGAGTTTTTTTCCAGAAACCCCGGGATATCGCGATTCGGGTAGAGCATGTAGGAATGCTGATCAGCACGGTAGAGAGGTCCGTTCCTCAATGACTCTAGGATGGAGACAGCTTCCTCGGGGTCCACGACGCCGCTGGAAAGGCCGGCCACCTGTCCTTCCAGCATGGGGTAAAGACGTCTCACCTCGGCCCGGCCATCATCGATACGCAGTGTCTGGTAGGATTCAAAGGTTCCGTCTTCCCATCGTGTATCCAGTAATGTCTGACGGAAGTGGGTGCCGCACAACTTGGTCAGTTGCCTGATTCGGTCAAAGTCGACCGTCGTCATTTTTCCTGAAAATCCGCCCTCATAGACGCTTGAGCGATAGGTTCCGGCCGCTTTTCCGAGATCGGCCAGGAGCTTGTATCTTATTTCAGGGTCGGCGGAGGTCTCAGGATCGATGTTCGACAATGCGGTGATGCTGTTTTCCATCCACATAGCCACCTCGGCATGGAACGGCACCTTCTCCTCGCTGCCTTTGGCGAATAGCCGATCGAGAACTTTCAAGTAGCGCAAAAGATAGGAGAGAGTGACGACGGACAGGCCCCAGCCGGCCAGAGCGTTGTTGGCATCGTTCCATTCGGGACGCTGGGTATTCATCCAGATGCCGCCGCCCGGGACGTAGTTGGCCGCCTTGGCCAGAAGAAGGATCAGCAGCTTCTCCGCCATTGTTCCGCGGACCAATTGATGCTGATTGTCGCTGAGCAGGAGTCCGTCCGCTCCGATTTCTCTTTTCCGCAGGCGCAGTGCTTCGTCTCTCTTGTCGTCAAATTCAATCGAATCAAAGGGGTCGTTGAGAAGATGCTCGAAGGATTTGATTCTATAGGGAACCTCTGCATACACGAACATCGCCGAGTTCAGCATGTTGTCGATTTCTCCCGGAAGGATGTTGTCGACATGTTCCAGAATCTTTGTCAGGTAAACAATCTGGTGGTCGCTCCAGTAACCGATGTTCGACCACGGGTTGTCCGGCTCAGGCACTTCCCAATCGATACCGTCCTGGGAGATACGGTAGGGATTGTATCCGTCGATTGTCGTGGCATTGAGAAATTTGACGGCAATAGAGGGGAAGTACATCGGAAAAGAAAGGCACAGCGCTTCCCAGTTCTGGAAAATGTCTCTCCAGTTTCCCTGATAACCGACAACCGGTTCATCTTTGGTATTTCTCGTCTCGATGGAGAACCGGTTCCATGGGCGGCTTGGATCTCCATGCCGTCGGCTGAAGGTCAGCGGCAGATATTCCAGAGACAGCCTCCACAGATCAGGATCGTCCGTTTCGCGGCATTGCCGGACCAGATTCGATATCGGAAGTTCATCGGGCAGTTTCTCCAGCCAATCCGAGAATCTCGTCCCGACCTCGGAATTCCATCGACCGACGAAGTCGATGAATCCTTGAGACTGAACCATGTACCCGGAGACGAAGTAGCCGCCTCGCATGACGTTGAACATCACGTTCGCCAGGTGGTGATATCGGCTTTCCAGACTTTCAACGTCCTGCATCGCGTCGTTGTCCCGGAGTATCCTCTCCAACCGATCCCGGGACGACAACAGGCTGCTGTGTAAATCGCTCACCAGGCCGGAGCGATCGGCGGCCAATCGCCTTTTCAGGTTGTTCACCGAAACATGATCCTGCTCCACATCCGCCACCAGGCCCCATTCCATCGTTTCTCCCGGCCCCAATTCGAGGGTCTTCATTCGAAAATACGCGCCTCGTTGACCCTTGATGTCGGTTTCATCCTGCGGCGTTTCGCCGTGTCGAAAAGCACCCAGCTGGTTATCGGAAACCATCAGTTTTGCGCCGTCCAGACCGTACGACCAGACCGTTGTGGACCTCAAACACTCGCTGGGTTCGGCTTGGTCGGTCAGGGTTGCACTCAGCGAGAATGTGCTCAGACCGGTTAGCGGATCGCCTTCGTTCCTCTTGTAGGCATTGAGAAGATTGCTGAAAGATCTCTGCATGATTTCGCTTGCGCCAGACGGCATGATGTTTCGAATCCCGTCCAGCAGTCTGAGTTTCAATGGTTTGTCGGAATCGTTGGTGATTGATGAGAATCGATGGATTCCGAACTCGGAGCAGGATTCCCATCCGGAACGGAAAGTGAGCCCCAGGCTGCGATTCTGTTCCTCAAAGACAACGGCGTTCCCATAGACATCTTTTCGGATAGATTTAGTGATGTCATAGACGCAAGGTGTGCTCCAGCTGAGAGGCTCCCAAAGGCTGAAAGAGTCGGCCCTATCCACGAGAACGGCACTATAGCCTCCGGTGGTGGTATGATCGTCAATCACTCGATCGACGGTGTTGTAGGGGAAAAGCGCCGAATCACTCTCTTTCCTTCCGGCGGTGATGCCGCCTGTGGTGGCGATGAACATCCAGATATCGTCGGGATTTGTGATGGTCATGAAGAATGGAGGCATTCGGTTGAAGTCTGAAATCCGGTACCAGGTTCTTCCTTCTATCGTTTCAAACGATCCTTTGGGCATCACGTCATGACCCAAGACCGGGGTGGATCCGAACATGACAGGTTTGTGTTTCATGGGATTCTCCATAATGCCGTTGTCGAACAGGACCGGCGACTGATAGGATATCAGCAGGTGATGTTTGCGTAAACATTTTATTGGCGGTCTATAAGAATGGCGACACAAAAAGACGTGGCAAATCTGGCCGGTGTTTCGTTCATCACCGTATCCAGAGTCATTAACAACAAGGGCAATGTCAAGGAAGATACGCGTCAGCGAGTTCTCGAGGCCGTCAAACAGCTGAATTACTATCCCAATTCATTCGGCAGAGGACTGACCGGTAACGAAGTGGGTACCATCGCGGTTCTGGCGCCGCTGCCGCCGAATGTTGAGGCCGAATCGACGTCCTACTACAGGAGGCTCCTGATCGGCATCGAGCGGTGCGGTATTCGGCAGGGCTGCGACATCCTGCTCTCTACTCAGCGAGATACCGAGGGCAATTTCGATTTCCTAAAACCGTTCTATGAACGCAAAGCCGACGGTCTGATTCTTCTCGGTGCGGTTCCGGATGAGAATCAATACGGGCGAATTGAAGAGGATCGGATACCGTGTGTCATTGTCGGGGACCACGATTCCGGAAGACGCGTCAGTTCGGTGGATTCGGACAACTCGGATGGGATGCGGCAGCTCACCGAGCATCTGGTGGATGAAGGACACCGGAGAATCGCCTATCTTCATGTCGAGAAAACGGTTCGGAATACCGCCGAGAGATTGGAGAGCTTCCTCTCCGTACTGAAAGAGCATGATATTTCTCTCCCTGCCGGAAATCTGATCTATGGCGATTTCACTAAGAACTCCGGCGTCAAGGCCATTCAGATCCTGTTGGATATGCCGGTCAGGCCGACGGCCTTGGTTGCCGGTACCGATCTGATGGCCATCGGAGCCTTGGAGGCGGCAAGGACGGCGAATCTCCGGGTTCCGGGAGATCTGACGATTGTCGGATTCGACGGCCACGAGATTACTTCTTATACGAATCCTCGGTTGGCGACGGTGGTACAGAATCTGGAACATATGGGTGAAGCGGCGGCGGAAATGCTGGTTCGCCGCATCCGAGGAGACAACGAACCTTACGAACACCGAATTATTCCGGTGGTGTTCGAGCCCCGGGAGAGCATCGGTCCGCCCAACCCGGCTCTGTGATTATTCCATTTGTGAAGATGCGAGTGTTGAATATGTCGGTATGTGGGAAAGTATAGCCCCCGGCTCAGGCCGAGGGCATCTGAATCAGGCCGAGGGCTTGTCGAATCCGAAGGTGAGTCCTCGTCCCTCACGGATGATGCGGAACCGGATTTCATCTGTTTCCTCTCCGATGGCACGGTAGAAATCTCTGGCCGTCCGGATTCCGGTGCCGTTCACCTCGGTGATGAGATCTCCCTGCCGGAGGCCGACGCTTCCCGCGGCGCTCTCGTCATTGACGGCGGCGATGAGGACGCCTTCGTCTCCACGTCCCAGAGAGAGTTGCTCTCGTAGTTCGTCGGTGACCGGGACGATGGTGACGCCCGGCCAGAACGCCGAAACATCGCTTCCGCTGGACTCGTCGCGCCTTTCGGTTTTTATCGTCAGTTCAAGGGATTCTCCGTCCCGCAGCACGGTCAACGACTCGGCTTCACCCACCCGAAGGGCGGCGATGATTCGGATCAGGTTGCCGCTGTCGGTAATTTCCCGGTCTCCGACTTTCGTCACCAAATCACCAGGCAGTATCCCTGCCTTTCCGGCCGGAGAATCGGCATAAACGCCGAAGACAAAGGCTCCGTCGGCATCGTAGATACCCAGGTCTTTGGCCAGATCGAATCCCGGGGACCCGGTTTGGACTCCCAGCCAGGAATAGGACACCGATCCTGTTTCGATGAAGTCCGAAATCGCCCTTTTCACGGCATTGATGGGTATGGCGAAACCCAATCCGATGTTGCCGCCGCTTCGGGAAGCAATCCAGGTGTTGATGCCGACAACCTCACCATTCATATTGACTAGTGCGCCGCCGGAGTTGCCCTGGTTGATGGCGGCGTCGGTTTGGATATATGAAGTGACCCCGGAGGTTCCCGAGCCGGGTTGAGCGTCCCGAGACTTAGCGCTGACGATGCCGGCGGTGACGGTTGATTGGAATCCCAGAGGGTTGCCCACTGCGAAAACCCAGTCTCCCACGGCCAAGGTATCGGAGTCGCCGAGTTTCGCCAGGGGTATATCGTCGTTAGTCTGGAATGAGACCAGGGCCAGGTCCATAAGTCCGTCGGACCCGACAAGCTCGGCCTGGTAGGACCGCTCATCGTTCATCACGACTTCGATTTCGTCGGCTTCACCGGCGACGTGATCGTTGGTGATGACAAAATATTGTTCTCCGTCTCTGGCGACAATGACGCCGGATCCCAGTCCCCGCTGAGTGAATTCCCTCTCCCGCGGCTTGTTCTGATCGGGGTTGCCGAAGAAGAAATCGAAGGGCGACGTCGCGACGGGCTGGGTGACGGTGCTCATTACGTTGATTTCCACAACAACCGGCTGTGTCCGAGCGGCCACGGAACGGAATCGATCCTGAAATGCTTTGGAAACTTCGTCACCAGGAATTCCATTAACGGACTCAGCCATTTCCTGCGGCGCAGGTGCGTAGGTCAGGCCTATCGGCATGGCTTCGGCTGAAGAGCGTCCAAGGAACAACCTGGCGCCTAAGGCGCCTCCGCCCAACGCGAGTACCGTCACCGCGACGGCGGCGGAGCTCATCCAAATCACTTTCTTCCATACGGTATTCATCTCTTTACCTCGTAAAGAAGTTAATCATGGGAGATTGCCGGAACCTTTCCAAGTCATTACAGATTCGTCAGGTTTGTGATTATGGACGAGGCTAAACGAGGATATCGGTGCTGCGGATTTCTTGGCGGGCAGCGGCGGCCATCCGATAGGCTTCGGCGGCGACGCGCATGTCGGCTGCCGAGGGATTGCCGGGAGCATTGGAGGCATTCATGATATTTCGGGCTTTGCGGATTGTGGCCTCGGGATCCCCGGGAATCGGCGACATCTCCACTTTCACCGAGCCACCGACGGCGTAGGATCGGCCGTCCGGACCCCGCCGCATGACGAGATGAATACCCGAAGCCGCAGCGGAACCGGCCGACATCAAATGGGATTTCTCATGTCCGCGAACCTCGGCATCCCGGGCCTTCGCGGCGTCCGAGGTGGTGAGGGTTAAGTCGGTACCGGGAATCCCGATTCCCTCGACGGACCCCTTTAGCCCGTCTTTTGACTTATCTTCGGACGGTATGCCCTTTTCCGAACGGTAATTCCGGGCACCCTCGCCGATATGCACCACCAGGACATTATCTCTGCGGCTCCCGATGCCGGTGAGTTTTGCTCCCATTCCATGGTCGTAGGCAATCCGCATTCGTCAACTATAGGCCGCAGCCACCCGGCATCCAAGTCAATAAACTCGATTTATCGGATTTCCCGGTAGGAAAAACGCTCAAAATCGGCGTGTCGGCCCATGCCGGAGAGGTCCTGACAGCAGATACCGACGAACGCACCGGTGAATCCCCAGCCCGGGCCCATTTCATCCGAGAGGATGGTTTGGTCCAGCACGATTCCGACATCCCGCCAGTCTACCCCGTCTACCGACCAGTAAAATCGAAGTTCCGCGTGGTCCACCGCGGCTCGCAGATGAAGAGCTCCGGTCTCGGGGAGTTCGATTTCCGACCCTGCCAGCGGGAATGATTCCTCTCCGCCGGCGACTGTCAGAATCCCCAGGGAAGGTCCGCAGGTGACATACAGATAGTGGAGATTGACCGTGCTGTAGATACAAATGAGACCGGCCATCTGCTTGTCGTCTTCGGGTTGAAAATCCAGAATGGTTTCGGCTGTGAAGGTCCGGGCCTGCTGACGACGCGCGATTAACGCCTGGTTGAATCGTGACACCGGCGGATCCTGCCCATAGAGCCGGAGAAAGCCCGGGCGGGCCGAGAGACTCGCGATATCGTCGGCGACGGGCCGGCGGAGAGTCTGCCAGTGAACCGAGAGTGTTGATTCATTGAATTCTTCCAGAAAATCCCGCGGTTCCGTCGCCGCGTCATCTGCGCCCGGTATTCGGGGAGCTGGAACGGAGGTTTTCGGTATTCGGCCGCCGCCCATAAGACGCAGCCATCCCTCGTCGGTCCAGGTCATTTTCTGTATGGAGGTTTCCCGCCCGAGAATCGACCAGCCTTCGCTTCCGCCGCGAACACCCTTGGCAATGGGTCTCGAGCAGAGGTGCACCATGTACCATCCGTCGTCGGTTTCCACCAGATCCGCGTGTCCGGCTTTCTTCAGCTCCGCCTCCGGGTACTCCCAGGATGTCAGTATGGGATTCTCAGGGTCTGTTTCATATGGACCGTATAAAGATGACGAGCGGGCCATGGTGACGCAGTGTTCATGGCCGGTTCCACCCTCCGCCGTCAACAGATAGTACCTTCCGTCGTGTTTGTAGATGTGAGGACCCTCGGTTTTGCCTTTTTCCGTACCGGTGAATATCCGCCGGATTGGACCGACCAAACACCCGGCATCGGAATCGAATTCCTGAAGGAGAATCCCGGCAAAATGATTCCTTCCCGGCCGCCAATCCCAGTCCTGATTGACCAGCCACTTTCGGCCGTCATCATCATGAAACAGCGACGGATCGAAACCGGAACTGTTCAAATAAATCGGATCACTCCATGGGCCACGAATATCCGACGCAGTCACCAGATAGTTATGGGTGACTTTGAACGATCCATTGAGGTGTTTCACATCGGTGTAGATGAGCCAGAACAGATCGTCGGCGAAGGTGAGGCACGGGGCCCAAATCCCGCCCGAATCGGGATTGCCCTTCATCTCGAGCTGTTTCATATTTGTCAGCGGCCTGGTGACGAGTTCCCAATTTGCCAGATCTCGGGAGTGATGAATCTGTACTCCGGGAAACCATTCGAATGTCGACGTGGCGATGTAATAGTCTGAACCTTTCCGGAGAATGGACGGGTCGGGATTGAAACCCGGAAGAATTGGATTGGTGATTATCATCCGTCAATTGTACGATGAATGAAGGCTATCATCGATACATTTGAAAGCCGCTCTTTACCTATGGGTTCTCCATTTCCTACACTTAAATTGTGAAGATCATTCTTGATGTCAGAACTATTGTCTTCGCGAATTTTATCTATTCTGCGGCGATTTCCGTTTTTCTTCTTTACTTCGGAGCCAGACGGGATCGACGGCTTTCCGGCCTTCAGTGGTGGGCTTACGGATTCCTGCTCTTTTCGCTGAATTTTGGTATTTTGATATTTCTGAATTTTATCCCGGTTTGGATTACGAATATCGTTCCCCACTTTCTGACAGTTCTTGGTTTGCTGATGATTAAGCGCGGGTTGGCACTTTTCTACAGGCTGCGTCCCAGAATCTGGCCGGACAGTCTCCTTTCTGCTGTAATTCTCATAGCTCTGATTTTTGCGTCATCCGCTTCTGTTCAATTCAGGGTTTTTGTCATCACAACCGCCGCCATACTTTCGTACCTCTCGACGCTGACCATGCTCCGCAGGCTGGAGAACATCGAAATACTTCGTTTCTTGTACGTCTTTTCAGGACTTATTCAGCTGATTCGATTGTGGCTGGGGTTTCGCATCCCGATTGGAACCAATCCCATGGACGCCGGCACGAATATGTCGTTCATTTCGATGCTGTTCTTTCTCTCCCAGGTCATCATTGCTTTGGCACTGATCAGCATCATCGTTCGCCGGCTCATCCATGAGAAGGAGATATTGCTGCAACGGGAAAAGAAAATGTCGGTGACAGATGAACTCACCGGCCTCTTGAACCGACGGGGCTTCAAGGCTGTATTTGATGTCGAATCCCAGCGTGTCGGGCGTAAGAGGCTTGCGATGTCCATTGCCATGCTTGACATCGATGATTTTAAGGAGGTGAATGATCGTTTTGGTCATGACTGCGGCGACGAAGTGTTAAAACGCATTGCCAAAATCATCTCGTCCCAATTTCGTGGTGCTGACATCCTGGCGCGCTGGGGGGGAGAGGAGTTTGTTGTTGTCCAACCCGAGTCCAAAGAATCCGACTGCCGCAGTTCCCTGGAGCGAACACGTTCGGCCATCTCTCGGGAATCATTCACCTTCAAGGAAATTCCTATTTCGGTGACCGTCAGTTTTGGATTCCATACATCCAATTCCGGATCCATGTCCTTCGATGGTCAATTGAAGCGTGCGGATGAGAATCTTTACAAGGCAAAAAAATCCGGAAAGAACAAAGTTGTAGGCGGTTCGTCCGATTGATTCGAAGGATCTACCGGTATTTTTTTGGCAATTTATCGGCAATTGAACTAAATTGATAGGTAAATAAAAGACAACAGACAGGAGAAGCACATGAAGAAAGGATGGATTGTCGTACTTTTATGCCTTCTGACTGCGGGCTTCGCCGCGGCGGAAGACATCGATCTGGGAGATTTCCCGGTGGGAAAATGGCTTGATGAAACCTACGATGCCGTTTGGTCGTTTTCATCGGACAACATCCAGCTCTACAGAACAGACGGCCGTCTGGTCTACGATTTTCGCGGTGAAGTGGAAGATTTCAATGTATCGGCCGGCATGGACGGACTCAAATTGACTTTCAATTGCCCGGCAACCGAACGTTCCTATCAGTTCGTCAAGGGACTGACCAACTTGGATCTGGCCCTGACTGTGGACAGAAACGACGGTAAACACCATGAAACCGACATGAAAGTGACTCAAGTCTTAGACGGCCTCGTTTTGTAGTTGGGAGCGTCCGCCAGCCGGACGCTCTTTTTATTTCCTTTTAGATGCATACAAAGCATATCGCCCGCCGCAATTTTTGACGCTTACTGCCAGAGGTTATACCTGGTTTCCGCTGACGGTCGACATAACACAGGGTATAACCTCCAACTGACGGTCGACATAACACAGGGTATAACCTCCAACATTCCGAGCGGGTGATATGCTCACTTTCGGCAATTGCCCTTGTGGGACACGGTATCATCCTTGTCGCTGCATTTTCCCTGAGGATTCTCCCTCTTTTCCTCTTCAATATTGCAAGCTGTCTGATATTTGTTCTTGCCCGGATATTGAGTCTGCGCGGCCGGTTTGTCATTGCATTCTTCATCGGTCTGATCGAAGTGTCGGCCCATGCTTGGTTTGCGACGGCTGTGCCGGGATACGGCTCGGGTTTCCATATTTACGCCCTGGCACTGGTGCCCATGGCAATGACTTTTGATCGTTATTCCATTCGAGTCCGGACGTTCATTGCCGGTCTTTGCATTGTGAACTATGTCGTTCTTGCCTATGCCGGTCGGTCATTCGGTCTTCCAGAAGGTCGACGGAGTGTCTATTCAACTGTTCCGTTACGGGAATCTGGTGGCGGGAGCCCTGGTATTGGGGGCTCCTTCTTACTATCTCGCGCGAGCCGTCCAGGATGCCCAGAATGATCTGATCGGACAGAATCTCATTCTTGAGTCAATTTCCCGGACCGACGAGCTCACACAGCTCCCGAATCGCCGCTATATCCTTGAGCGTCTGGCCCAAGAGGTGTTCGGGATGAAACGGACGAGGGCGGAGATGTGCGTTTGCATCGCGGACATCGACCATTTTAAAAATGTCAACAATTCCTTCGGATACGATGTCGGTGATGAGGTACTTCAAAAGGTGGCCGGGGCCATCTCAGGGGTGCTCCGCAAGCAGGATGTGGTGGCCCGATGGGGCGGCGAAGAATTTCTGATCATGCTTCCGGAAACGTCCATTACCGGCGGTACGGTCGCGATGGAAAAGGTGAGGGCCGCCGTTGAATCCCTGCGGCTGCCGGCATATGGGGACAGAATTTCTGTCACTGTTACCATCGGTGTCGCAGTAACGACCGGCGATGTCCCAATTGAGTCATCCATCGTTCAAGCTGATGCGGCGCTGTATCGCGGGAAAAACTCCGGCCGCAATAAAGTGGTCTTACAATAAGGTCATCCAAAAAGAGAATCGGATTAGAGAGCCTTGTCACAGATAATTTCCTGTAACGTTCCCTTTGCGGTACTCTTGATATCGAATGTGCAATTCATCTGGTGGGTGAGAATCTGAACCAGCTGCAAACCGAAACCGGTATGTTCTTGGAGGCTGAAATCCGGAGGCAGTTGGTTGCCGGTGTCCAGGATGACAATACTCAACCGACCATTTTCGGAAAAAATTGAAACCTCCACCAGTCCGCCGACGGCCGGATCAAATGCGTACTTCATCACATTAGTGATCAATTCATTTATGATGATGCCCAGCGGAAACAATGATTTTTGTGAGATTTCGATTTCGTCTATGTGAATGCGAAGCTCGATCAGGTTTTGACTTCCGGAGAAAAATTGCACGAGTCCTTCAATCAGTGAGACAATATACTGCTTCGGTGACACCGATCCAAGATCTTTGGACTGGAGCAGTTTCTCAAAAAGAATACGCATACCCTTTACACGGCTGATGGTGTCGTTCAGTACGCGGATAACATTATCATCACCGCTGTCCATAGCCTGAAGTGAAATCAGGTTTTCGATATTTGCGAAATTGTTCTTCATGCGGTGGTAGATTTCTCTGAGAATCAACTCCCGCTCTTCCGCTCGGCGCCGGAGTTCCAGCTCCGCCACCTTCCTCTCGGTGATGTCGGACATGAACCCCCGCATGACGGCGGGTTTACCGTCCTTCATGGCGACAGAGACCGAATCGTTGAGCCAAATATATTCGCCATCCTTTTTCCTGAATCGATACTCGAATGAATGTTCCTGGCCCTGATTGGACATCACCATACAAAAACTGAAGGTTTTCTCTCTCTCCTCAGGGTGGATGCGGTTTCTCCAGAATTCAAGATTCGTCCATTCCGCGGCCGCATACCCCAGTATTCTTTCGGACTGGGGGGAGACATAGGTCCAGGAGTCGTTTAGCACATCGAACTCCCAGACAATGGTGTCGATGTCCTCTGTGATAACGCGGTATTTTTCCTCTGATTCCAGAAGACGTCTGGTTCGCCGCAGAAGTTCGATTCTTAAGAAGATGATGGCAGCGGCGGCGATGAACAGAATCAGCGGCACGAGGATCCACAGCAAGCTGCCGATCTTATCTCGAAACGACAACGCCATCAGCAATATCGGCGAAAACCATTCTTTATGGAGTCTGTCATATACACCGTTTGCGATGACGATGGAGAGGCCCTCGTTCAGTTTCGCCAGGAGTTCTTTATCCCCTTCCCGGACGGCGAAGCTGAAGTCCTGGGCAAACCCGTCGAGTTCGATATCCAGCGGAACGACTTTATTGATACCCATGGAGTCGACAAGCTGAATACCCAACAGACGCTGGGCAATTACCGCGTCATGTTCTCCGGATGCCAGGAGCGAGAATGCCTCGGGAAAGGTTGAGGTTGTATATACCGATTTCAGATTCAGAACATCGCGAACATATTCTTCGGCGTTGTCACCCTTCATGGTAATAATGGAGTGGGACTGCAAATCGGAAAGGGATCGGATTTCATCTGTCCCCTTTCTGACGAAAACAGCACCGTGCATAGTGTGGTAGGGGAAGGTGAAATCGTAGATGTCTTCACGCTGGGGAGACCGGCCAACCAGGGGCAGGGCGTCAATTTTTCCCTCAGCCAGTTCCTCCTTGATGATGTTCCATGCATCAACACGGATATCGACATCGTAGCCCATCACCGCCGCTGCCTCACGGAATAAATCCACCGAGAAGCCGGCGGCATTCCCGTTCTCATCCACGATGCAAAACGGCGGGTAGTCCGGTTCCGAGGCGATTGTCAGAGTTCCCTCTTGAGCAGAAAGAGATACCGACATTGATACGAGGATTAATGCTGCAATGAAGAATCGTATGCTATTCAATCCCACACGGTTGAGAACTATAGCCATCTGGATAACACCGCATTCAATTGTTCCGGGCTCACAGGCTTTGATAGGATTTCGTTGATTCCCGCTTTGTGCATCCGTAGCTTCTCCGATTCTTGAGTATGGGAGGTGACAGCGATGATCGGGAGATCTTCTATAGTCGCTTGCTTCCGGATAATTTCCGTCGCTTCGATTCCATCGATGTTTGGAAGACCGATGTCCATGAAAATGCAGGAGAACGCATCATCCGACCATTTTTCTATTGCTTTCTCTCCGTCTTCGGCAACGATGAACTCCAACCCTGTGTTTTCCAGCAATCTCTGGAAATGCATGCGACTGATCGCTTCGTCTTCCACGATCAACACCGGCCTTCTTCGGGAATCCTGGATGGGAATGCTTATTGTAAAAACAGATCCGCCGGTTTCGGATCGACGATAGTCTATAGATCCTTTGAGACGATCCAGCAGATTTTTCACAACGGCAAGCCCGATTCCCAGTCCCCGATGAGTCTTTGTATAAGGATTCTCAATCTGATAAAAAGTATCATAGATTCGGTTCAGGTATTCATCTTCAATACCCGGTCCGGTATCCTCCACGGTTATGGTGAGTGAGCCACTGATAACGGCATGCAAATTGATCGATCCGTAGTCGGTGAATTTGTGTGCATTCAGCAAGACATTGGTGATAATCTGGGTCAGCATAACCTGGTCGCTTATAATTGTACCATGCTCCCCTTCTATGGTGTGGTGAAATGACTGACCCTTCTCGGCGGCCAGCAGTTTAAAATTTTCCGCTATGGAATTCAGCAGATCCCGGATGTTGAGTGATTCGAGATGAACTTCGAGCTTGTCCGAATCTATGATACTGAAATCCAGGATGCCGTTGACGATTTCCGCCATGGACTCGGTGGATTTTTTCAGCATCCTCAACAGTTGTGATTGATGAGGATTGGTGCCGGAATCCAAGATAAGGTTCGCCATTCCCAGAATCCCGTTCATGGGTGTCCGCATTTCGTGACTCATATTGGCCAGAAAAATTTGCTTGGCTTCGTTCGCGTCTTCAGCATCATCTTTGGCGGTTTTCAGATCCTCAATCATCTTCGTTCTGGCCGTCACGTCATCGACAATCGTCACGAATTTGCCGACTTCAGGAGAGTAACATTCCACCTCAAAATGCTTCCCGAGTTTCTCCGAATAGCTGGTGAAATGGTCTTGAATACCAGTTAAAGCAACTTGGCCGTACCGCTCGATCCATTTCTCTTCCGTCTCCGGAAAAACTTCCTTGACCCTTTTCCCTCTAATTTCCTCATTTTTCAGTCCCGTCATTTCTTCGAAAGCTTTATTCACTTCCAGAAAACGGTAATCCGCCGGATTCTTCCGGTCGTCCAATATGATCTCATGCAGCGCAAAACCGTTCATCATGAACTGAAAAGTGGTTCGGTACATTTTTTCGGATTGTTCAATCCTTCTGCTCAGATTCCGCCTGACAGAATCCATGAGGAGATAGATGACGAAAATGAAAAGAAATATCATTCCTGAGAACGCCACCGCCACCAGATTCACTGCCGACATCCTGTCGATTCTGGAACTGAGGCTTCCCAGCTGCATCACCGAGAGCTGCATGAGAAGATCGTTGTATCTTTTGGCTTTGGTGATGAACCCTTTGTACAATTCGGCCTCGTCAAGTTTTGTCAACGATTCGAGATTGCCGCTGTTGCTCTCCAGCTGTTCGGATACCAACCGGTAGAGTTCGTCGAACGCCGTATCATACTCGGACTGAGCGGCCTGCCACATGTTGATGTATTCAATGGGAGTATCACTGAACATCAACGGGTCGTCGTCGAAATGCTCCGAAGTATGAACTGTATGGAAGGAATAGGCCCGAGCCAGTTTTTCCCGTACCCTTGTCCTGTAATCGGGTGTGTCTTGCACGCTCATGTGGGCCAATTCCTCAAATTCGATCAGTGTTTTCGAGAAGTAGAAGCCTTTTTCCACACGATTGTGCTGAATATACCGGTATTCTTCTTCCACAGCTTCCCGATAATCTTTCATCTTCACAAACAGGCCCATGGCGGCTGCGGCGCACAATGAACAGACCGCCAATAAGAGGATGGTATACCGCCTGACTTGAGTTCTGGCAGCGGGTATCATCGGAGTTCTATTTCTCTTAGCCACCAGACTTCATCCAGTTTGTACCGTGTGACATCCAAATCTGAAAATGTTTCGAAATCGATGGAAATCGCAAAAGTTCCCTTGTTCTGTTCGTCGGGGAGATTCCGGTAATATTTTCCGTCCTCTTTGAAGGTCAGCTGATAATAATAGTTCTTAATATCATCGATCGGCACAACAATTTGATAATCATTGTCGGCGGTCAAAACCACTTTCATTGTGTTTCCATCCATTCCGATGCTGCTCAGCAGTTGGAAAAGCGACACACCCGTATACTCGATTTTTCGGTTCAGCCAGGGATCGATGCATTGAAAAGTATATACAGGCAGTCCTGAGGTTTCCAGGGATTTGATATCGACCAGGAAATCTTGACCATCCTCGGTTATACCCGTAACGACGAGAGGAGCGTCCGTATCCGAGCTTTCTGTGACGGCATATCGGCGGTCGATGTCTAATTGATAGGGATTCGTATTTGAACAGCCGACCAGAGAAAGGATAATGAATGCGTACACAGACATCTGAATATATCTGAGCGGGTATATTTGGGGGGGCATGCTGGTAATATACCGTGCCGGTTGGTGGATGTCCAATTAGTACGTCTTTAAAAGCGGCCTTTTCACAAACGTGCGATACAAGGATTTCGGTCTGTTTCATTTGAAGCTTCGCCGCTCTCCTGAGGAGCGGGAGTGTGCGGGCAATTGGGCGGCTTTGCTCAAAAGTTCCGGCAAGGTTTTGGGCACTCTTGGTACATTGCCTGGTTCCGTCAGGGGTAGGAAATCGCCAAGTATCTTAGATTTCTCATCAACATTGTTTTCTTGACGGAAGCAGGTCCTCGGCCGGTGAGTTTTGAGGTGGAACCCTATTCCGGATTCTTCTCTTCATCCGGGCCACACCGCATCTACGCTGGAATTTTACAGAAATCAATTTATATATTACCTAAACTATATACTATGAAGGTCAACAGTATATTATTCGTTGTCGTTATCCTGGTTGTCGTCATCGCGGCCGGCTGCGTGGGGGAAGAGATCGGCGAAGATGTCGGTAATGATGCGGAAATCACGGACTACAATTGGTCGGCACCCGGTTTCGATACCGACTTCAGCCGGATGATCATCGATCCGGCTGAGATACTCTCCGGAGGTCCTCCAAAAGACGGCATTCCGGCAATCGACAATCCACAGTATCAGTCCATCGAAGATGCCGAATCATGGCTGGTCGACCGGGAGCCTGTCATTTTGGTTCGCGTGGGTGAGACCTCCAGAATTTATCCTTTGCAGATTCTGACCTGGCACGAAATCATTAACGACGAAATCAACGGCACGCCACTGGCCGTCACTTTCTGCCCGCTGTGCAATACCGGCATCGTCTTCCGGCGGCAAGTCGATGATAGAATCCTGGACTTCGGTACCACCGGACGTCTGAGGAACAGCAATCTGATTATGTACGATCGACAGACCGAAACATGGTGGCAGCAGGCCACAGGCAATGCCGTCATCGGCGAATTGGTCGGCGAGCGGCTCAGCATACACCCTTCCCTGACACTCTCCTTCGGTGATGTTCGAACCATCGATCCCGATGCGGATGTCGTCTCCCGGGAAACCGGATACAGCCGGCCTTACGGACGGAATCCCTATGCGAACTATGACACTCCGGGGAATCGGCCGTTTCTGTTCTCCGGAGAAGTCGACCCGGCTCTCGACGCGATGGAGCGGGTTCTTGTCCTGCATCACGGCGGTGAAGAGTTGGTGGTTACTTATGAGTCGGTTCGGGAACGGGGTGTGCTGAGTGCCGATATGGCCGGGGATACCATTATTTTGTTCTGGAGTGCAGGCACGGCGTCGGCGCTGGATGATGCCGACATTTCCGAAGGACGGGACGTGGGGAGTCTCAACGGTTTTCTCGCGATGGTTGGTGATGCAGTTTTAGATTTTGAATCGCTGGGTGATGGACGGTTTACCGATATTCAGACCGGCAGTATCTGGGATTCGGGTGGTCGTGCTCTTGAAGGAGACTATGCGGGGGAACGCCTTGTTCCGGTGACGGGAATAAGGCATTTCTGGTTTTCCGCCCGGGCCTTTTCCGACGGTGAGCTGGTTCAATAGAGGTAAAATATTGATATTCGGCGGACTACGCCGGCGTTCCCGGTTCATCCGAGCAGCTGCTTTCCATGTCCGAAAGCAGACTCAGTGTCATGGTCAATACGCATAGCAGGAGAGAGCCGACGCCAAAAATCTGCATAAATTCTAGAGTGCCCAAAACCTTGCCGGTTTCTCAACACCCCTTCCCCGACCTCCAAATTCAAGCTGTCAGGTGCTTCCAGAGCACCTCCGGCTTGTTCTTCAGAGGGGTCTTCCACTCCCGTTTGAGCGTCATCCTTGCCGACTCACTCAGTCTCAAATCGCTTGGCTGAAACATCCGCCTTTGAAAGAATCCCCCCACCAGACTCTTCAGGTATCCCAGATCCGCCCCGGCCACCTGGGCATGGCGCAGCCGGCGCAGTTCCAGATCCTTGATTCGGTAGGGTTTGCGCACATTGTGATCGAACATGTAGAGGTACATCCGCAGCATCGCATTGCACACGTTCCGGGGAAACTGCACCGTCTCCCGGGCGTGGGAGGCCATGTCTTTGCGAATCTCCCGGTCGAAATAGTTGACCGAGAAGAGCGGATTCTTCTGATTCCGAGCCTCCTTGGAACTGGT
>JARGFR010000190.1 GCA_029210985.1 Spirochaetaceae bacterium
ATGAACTCCGATCCCGAACTTGCCCGGACCCTGTCGGTTATTCGCCTCTTGTCAGGACCGATTATCCAGACCACCGCGAAGAGAATCAGGATGATGCCGATTGCCTTGTACTTTAATGCCATGATTCAACGAGTGTACACCAATGTTTCGCTCGGCGCATCGCCATCGCATAGGTGCCGTTGACTTTCACTATGGGTCCCGGGGCATGATATATTCCCAAGGAGTCACGTTATTCGTATCGACATACCTCATCCTCGCGCCTTGCGTCCCTTCGATCCTCGCCGAATGCCCTTCTATTACGGTTGGATTGTCTTGGCCGTCGGTGCTCTGGGAATCCTCTTCAGCATTCCAGGCCAAACCATCGGTGTCTCGGTTTTCACCGATCATCTTATCGAAATCCTGAATCTCTCTCGAATCCGCCTGTCCACGGCTTATATGACCGGCACTCTCCTCAGCGCTCTTATGATGACCTCGGCGGGACGGCTTTACGACAAGTTGGGTGCTCGAAGTACCGCCTCGGGGGCCGTCTTGTTGCTGGCGTTTTTCCTTGTTCTTATGACTCGAGTGGACGGCATTTTGGCCTTCTTTTCCGGGCTGATGGGCGGCGGGCCCGTGTTTTATAGCATCGCGGCATTCATCCTGATTACCCTGGGGTTTCTGGGAATCCGTTTCTTCGGCCAGGGATTGCTCACCCTTGTGTCCCGCACCATGGTGATGAAATGGTTCGAAGAACGCCGGGGACGTGCCTCCGCCATATTGGGCATCTCCATCTCCGCCGGATTCTCCTATGCCCCCCGTTTTCTCCAGTCCCTCATTGACGGCAAGGGCTGGCGGGGCGCCTGGGTGTGGCTGGCCGGCGCCCTGATGGTGACGGCACTGCCCATGGTGTTGGTTTTTTTCCGGGATACGCCCGAACGGTGTGGGTTGGAAATGGAAGGGGGGCTGAGACACCTGAAAATCCACAAGGATAAGTTCGATCATCACGGCCCCGATGCAACCTTGGCCCATGCCCGAAGAGATCCGCGTTATTGGGCTTATGCCTTGATGCTCGGATGGTGGTCTCTCTACAATACCGCGTTCACATTCCATATTGTGGATATCTTTGCCTCCAGGGGACTGGATACGGCCGAGGCTGTGGCGATATTCCTGCCCATCACCATCGTTTCTGTGTTGTTCAACTTTCTGGTCAGCTGGTCCAGTGATGCCATGGACCTGCCTCCGCTCTTCTTCCTCGCTGTTGCCGGCTTCCTTGCGACGGGCTTGGGCATTCTGAACCCGGCCGCAAACTGGTCGCGGCCGGTCCTGATTGCCGGGATGGGAATCGCCGGTGGAACCTGGTCGGTCTTGAGCAATATCACCTGGCCTCGCCTTTACGGGCGGCAACACCTCGGAGAAATCGGCGGCTCGGTGATGACATTTCTCGTTGCCGGGAGTGCCGTCGGACCTTGGCTCTTCAGTATTCTCCGCCGGGAGAACGGGTATGTCGGTGCCGGACTGTTGGGAATTCTCGGACCTCTCTGCCTCGGTCTGTTCGGCTTGTTCGTTTTCTTCAGGAGAGGAAAGGGAACGGGGCGTTAATCGAGATGAGCTGACCGATGAAAAAAATGTAGAGAAGCATGATGGTCACCAGGAACACCAAGAGCGTTCGCCGCTGACCAAGGATGTCCTTGTTCCAATTCGCTGCCATGCGGACCAGGACCAGAGAGTCAGATAACGCCAGAATTGCGGCAGCTCGACCCAAGGATCCCCAGCCCCCGGCAATGTCCGCCGCTGCGCCCGATATGAGAATGGCCAACCCGAGGGAATATGCGAGGGTTTGGAAACGGACGGAACCGGAGGGTCGGAAACGGCGGAGGAGCAGAACATCAAAGCCGGCCGTGAACGCCGTCCCGGCAAGAAGACCGAGAATCCATTTAGAGAAGTCCGGCGTCCTCGTCAGCAATAAGCCGCCGAGAAAGAGATTTACCAGAAGGAACACCACGCCCGCTGCAGTCACCAGCCAAGGCGAGTGGGAATCCTTGCCTTTGGTGCCTTCCACAACGGCGGATCCTTCGATTCCCAGCTCTCCCAGTCCCATGGCCAACAGGAGAATTCCCGGGATGCCCGGGAAAGAACCCGCCGTTAGCCAGGATACACCAAGGCCTCCAAAGAGGAGGAGAGGCGTGGTGACTTTCTTGGCAGCGAAAAGCACTTGGGAATCGTCTCTTTTGAAATAGACGATTTGGATGACGAGATTCACTGCTGCGATGAGCAGCCAGGTGACATGGATCATTGAGAAACCTCCTGATTTCTGAGACTACCACGGGCGAATCTGAAGGATGTCCGTGAGGAATATCAGCCACTATCCGCTTTCGGCCCATCCGTGATAGAGTCCATTATCGTTTACCGCCGACCGCCTGATACCATCCCGACAGGGCACATCTCGCGAAACTTTTAAACACAACAACAAGGAATCGGACGTCCATGCCGTCGGCTGCATCGCGTCTTGGTGACATATGCACGAATCTCACTCCCCGAAACCCGGGATCCGTTTTACGGATCTCGGTCTCTCCGAACCCCTGCTCAAGGCTGTGGCCGGTCAGGGCTACACAACGCCCACGCCTATTCAGGCGGAAGCCATTCCCGCCGTATTGGCGGGACGCGACGTCATGGCCGCCGCACAAACCGGAACCGGTAAAACCGCCGGATTCACTTTACCTATTCTCCATCGACTGACTCATGATGACGGGCATCATCATTCCCGCCGACCCGGCCGTCGGTCCATCCGAGCCCTCATCGTTACGCCGACCAGAGAGCTGGCCGCTCAGGTGGAAAACAGCGTGAAAACCTACGGAGGACATCTTCCCATTCGAACCGCCGTCGTTTTCGGCGGTGTCAAGATTAATCCCCAAATCGAAAAACTGCGCCACGGCGTGGATATTCTGGTGGCCACACCGGGTCGACTGCTCGATCTTTATTCCCAAGGCGTGGTGGATTTCAATTCTCTGGACACTCTGGTGCTGGATGAAGCGGATCGTATGCTGGATATGGGCTTCATACATGACATCAAGAAAATATTGGCCATACTTCCCAAGAACCGACAGAATCTGATGTTCTCCGCCACGTTCTCCGAAGACATCCGGGGACTGGCCAGGGGTTTGATGAACAATCCCGTCGAAATGTCGGTTTCACCCAGGAACACAACCGTCGAGAGCGTCACCCAAAGTGTGTATACAGTGGATAAAGTTAGAAAGACCGATCTGCTGACGCATCTGATTAAGGACGGCAATTGGTATCAGGCTCTGGTTTTTACCAGAACCAAACATGGTGCTAATCGCCTGGCACAGAAACTGGAAAAGAGCGGGATTCAGTCATTGGCGATTCACGGCAACAAAAGTCAGAACGCCCGCACAAAAGCGTTGACGGACTTCAAGTCCGGCAAGCTGCGCATCCTGGTGGCCACCGACATCGCCGCTCGGGGATTGGACATAGAACAGCTGCCCCACGTGGTGAATTTCGATTTGCCCAACGTCTCCGAAGACTATATCCATCGTATCGGCCGAACCGGCCGTGCCGGTGCTGAAGGAGAGGCGCTCTCTCTGGTTTGCGCCGAAGAATCGAAGCTCCTCCGTGATATCGAAAAGCTGATTCGCATGGATCTCGAAAGGAAAAGTGTTGCCGGCTTCGAGGCGGTCGAGCCGCTGTCCGACAATCACCCGGGACCGCCCAATCGAAGCGGTCGGCCCTCCCGGGGCGGCCTCCAAGGCGGCGGGAATCCCGGAAACGGATATCGAGGCGGCGGACGCAGCTCCGGCGGCGGCGGTCGAGGCGGATACCGCAGCGGCAGCGGTTCCTCAGGCGGCCGTTCTCAGGGCAGTCGTTCCCAGGGAGGTCGTTCCGACAGGGGCTGATCGGCGATGCGGATCTGGGTGGACGCGGATGCCTGTCCGACGGTGATACGGGACATTCTCTTCCGTGCATCAAAGCGTACAGGTATTCCGCTTATCCTTGTGGCCAATACTCCTCTACGGGTTCCCGATACGCCTCTTGTCGAATTCATTCATGTCAAGGACGGATTCGATGTTGCCGATGCGGAAATCGTAAAGCGGGTTCAGGCGGGTGATTTGGTGATAACCGCCGATATTCCTTTGGCCGCCCAGGTTGTTGAGAAAGACTGTGTCGCCCTCGATTTTCGCGGTACTCTGACCAATTCGGAGAATGTCGGGGATCGTCTGGCGACAAGAAACCTGATGGATACCCTTCGGGGCGCCGGTTTGGACACCGGCGGCCCGCCCCCTCTGGGGCCTAAAGACAGGCAGGTTTTTGCCGGGAAACTGGATTCTTTTCTTACGCGCAATCGGAGTTCCCTCTGATTGCGGTGTCATCGAATACGACGGAATTCCAGTCACTAAATGGATTTATCGACAATTTGATGTAAAAAAGCAGCATTATTGTCCACTTTCCGGCCAAATCAGCGGCTATGGCTGGACAACAGTTCCTATTCACACTAATGTGGTTTCAGACTGTAAGTCCGGTATCGTTCAATAACCGGCCGTTGCATCGTGAAGACAGAGAGAATAGAGAATTTGCAGCCTAAACCATTCGGCCTTGTACCCTTTCCCCTTAATTCCCGTAACAACAGCTTTCATCGGACAATATCTCACTTATGGGACTTAATGCATTCAGGAGAATTTTCATGCCCAAGAAGATCTATGTCGGAAACCTCAGCTATTCCGTCGACGACCAGGAACTCGAGAACATTTTCAGCGCGCACGGTACTGTGACGAGCGCTCGGGTCATCATCGACCGCTACGACAACCGCTCCAAGGGTTTCGGATTTGTAGAAATGGAAGACGATGCCGCTGCCGATGCCGCTATTCAAGCTCTGAACGGCAATGAGCACGGTGGCCGTGAACTCAAGGTCAGCGAAGCCAGAGAGCGCAACGATCGCCCCCGTCGCGATTACTAGTACGCGATTCTACAAGGTCGGCTGCGGTCGACCTTGTCACCCTCGACCGTATCAGTGGAGGTGAATCGTGGGCCGCAACCATTACTCGTACGAAAAACGACAGCAGGAAATCAAGAAGAAGAAGAAGCGGGAAGAAAAGTTCCTGAAAAAACAGGATAAAAATTCCAGCGCTGCAGATGACGCTGCCGAATATCTGGCCATGCTGCGAGGCGAACCTTTCGGGGAAGATGCCGACGAAGATGAAGATCAGGATTCGGAAGAAACGGAAGCGACTTCTGATTCCCCATCATAATGAAGACCGGCCCTATCAAGGCCGGTTTTTTCGTTAATAATGCCATCGGGAATCCTGATTCAAGACTCGGCAGTACGCTTACAGACCTTCTGCACTCTCCATGAGCTTCACTAAGGTATCCGCGAATCGGGCGGCCGGGGCGCCGTCGATGACGTCGTGATCGAAAACGATCGTCAGATTCATGGTATCCCGAACAGCCACTTCCCCCATCACCACGCAAGGTTTTTTGACGATGCTCAGATTGTACATGCTTTTCGGGAGTATCCACCCGGAGGTTCTTCCGGACATCCCGATATTGGTTATCACCAGACTGCCCATATTCTTCTTGACTGAAAACGGATTGCGCATCAGCATTCGCCACACCACACGTCTGAGAGCGCCGGGCATATAGAAGAAGATTCTTTCCATTCGCCGGTTCTTCCTCTCAGCCGGAGTATAATCTGCCGATCCCGCGATGGGCCGTGTTGCCGCTTCTCTGAGTTCTCCGGTAACAGTTTCAACACTCTTTGATTCGGCTTTG
Organism: Spirochaetaceae bacterium; assembly: GCA_029210985.1. Classification (GTDB taxonomy): domain Bacteria; phylum Spirochaetota; class Spirochaetia; order DSM-2461; family DSM-2461; genus UBA2779. The sequence goes on from JARGFR010000190.1 coordinate 5,761, forward strand.
CGTATCAGCGTCATGATGGGAACTTTGTCTCCGTCGACAATCCGTTCCATCAGAACCGCGATATCAACATCATCGAAAATAATCTGTTTTCAGCGCCTGGTGTTCATCGCGGCCACTTCGGGGCGGCGTGCGACAGAAACAGCGACCGTTCTGATGAGTCAGGCCATAATGCTCGCCTCGCCGCCGGAGCGAAGAATTTCCCGCACCCGACGCTTGGCGTCGGTCACATCGATTTCAAGAAATGCCGCAATTTGATGTTTGCTGCCGCTGATCCGGCCCACATCGAAGGTGGCCGGCTGTGAACGAGGGTAGGTGTGTATGCGGTAGGTTATGCCCTCGGAACGTCCGTTAAATCAGGCCCTGAAGTTACACTTTTCAAGAATCCAACAAGCACTTCGAAAATCCCCGGCGGCCGGAGGAAGCCAAAGTCCTCTATGTTCCAGGAAGGCCGAATCAAATTCGACGTCCCGTTCAACATCTCGGTAGGAGCATCCGCTATCCAAGCCTCTAAGGCGGAGGTGAATACCGTCATCATTCGGTTCCGACAGTGTTTGAAAATAGAATACCACCGCCTCGTCCCGCTCCCGGGATACCACCATCCAAGCAAACCGGTCCGGCCTGTCGGTCCGACGCATCTCTTCTTGGCCGGGAAGCAGCCGGAGAAATCGTCCCGAACGGAATAATGATCGTTTTTCCCTGTATAGTTCGGATGCGGCGGTATAGACCGCCTTATCTCGCGGGGATTCGGCGGCAATGTCCAACTCATATCCGAAATTGAAGCACAGCGCGGTGAGGGCTCGAGTTTCGGGAGATGTGATTCGTCCCACCTGATGATTGGGTACGGCCGAGACGTGTGCTCCCATGGTT
>JARGFR010000191.1 GCA_029210985.1 Spirochaetaceae bacterium
GGAGTATCCCGCCGGCGATCCGGTCTCGGAGAAGATCCACGACGCCTATTTCGCCTATGTGCGCGACTGCGCCGCCTATGGCGCGGCGGTGGAGGGCCGGCTCTACGCAGACCGCGCCCGCGTCTGGGGCGTCTGATACCGGATCCCGATGAGTGGAACTCATCGGGATCCGGAGCCGGCCGACTGGCCGGCGCGCGTATGCGCGCAACTCCGTGAGCCCGTTGAGTCGGGCTCACGGAGAACCGCTATCAGAAGGTCAGCACCGCGCGGCCGTCGATCCGGCCGGCAACCAGGGACTGCCCAATACAAAGATACTCCTCACCTCCCGGTATATACCCGTCACATTCATCACCTCGGTGACATCCCGTAAGGATGAATCGGATCGTATCATTCTGAGAATTGCCGGCAGGGGGTTCTCGGTCGGCGGGCTGCTCAACTCGGCGATAATCGACCGGGACGGACAGGAACCTTGGGATTATCGGTATTCCCGGGACAGTGGTCAGCTGACCGTTTTCTCGGATCGGATCGCCGAAGTGACCGGCATCGAGGATATGGAGGAAGGTATCTACCGCATTGGCGTTGTCCATCCCAGCCGAGGTGTCGTGTTCTGGAACCGGTCAATGAGGCTGGATTCCACCGGAAACGTGAAATTTGGTCCATTCGGGCTCTATGCCTACGAGTCGCTCTGGGAGCCGGCGGCTCTATCCATACGATTGAGCGGCAACGAGTTCCTCCTGGCCCTGATTGTTCTGCTCGGCCTGTCCGCCGGGGTTATCGCTTTTGTCAGATTGGCATCCATCACCAAGGACGCACGTAATCTTGGTCGGAATGCCAAAGCCCTATTGGAGCGAGGGCCTCTCTCCATCCAAGCTCGAGAAGAAGCCGCTCTGCTGTTGAGGAGGAAAGGCATGGGCCTTAGACGTAAATTCACGCTGGCACTGACTTTGTTGGTGCTTATTACCATTATGTTGATTGCTGTTGTTCTTGGATTCGTCTGGATACGAATGGAGAGGGATTCCTTGGCCGAAAGCCTGGAAAACGAATCCCGGCTCCTGGTGGAAACACTCACCTCAAGCGCCAGAAGCAGCATCCCGTCGGCGAACAGGGGCGAGCTGCTTCTGCTGCCGGAAAGAATAGGGGCCTTGGAAGACGCACGATGGACGACAGTGACCGGCCCAAGGGGAGAATCGGTAAACGGCGTCCTGCGAGCCACCGGTGAAGGTTTCGAATATGTCTGGGCGACAAACGACCCGGACATCCTGGACAAGCTGCGGCTCCCGGCGACATTGGATGCCGATGCCCGGCGTCAGGCTTCACTGGCCGCTGCGGAAGATGAAATGTCCGTTCTCGACGCGGCATACCCATTGAACGACGACGGAAGCGCGGATCTGAATCGGACGGCGGTGGGCGAAAATCGTGCGCTTCTGTCCGAAATTCTGCGCCAGATCAACATCATGCCGTCTCAGGTGGGTGAGGGATCCTATGTCGTCGATGATGCTCTCTCAGATGACATCGAGCTGATGAGGCAGGAAGTGGAAGAGGCCGTTCGCGAGTCCGGCATCGACCGGATGATCAGTGAGCTTACCATTCTTGAAAACCAATATGCCGATATCGTGAACCAAATCCTTAGCGCGCCGGTATTTGATCCGGCGGCTTTCGAACAGCCGGCATATGTCGAGGCCGAGGAAGCCGTTACCGCTCAGAAGAAGGAAATCGAGACGCTGCTCCTGGAAGTGTCCAACAGCCGGTTCGCCAGCTATCCCGTCTTCAATGCCGAAGCTCTGCGCAGCGGTGGTCCGGACCTCTTTGTCTTTTACAAACCGTTGCTCTACCGCATCGGCGACCAGGATACCAGTTTCTTCCGGGGAACCGTTCGTGTCGCCGTTTCCGTAGACGCAATCCGTGAGTCCCTGGCCAGAGTCCAGCGGCGAATCATCCTCATTACCATTCTCGCTTCAATAGCGGCACTGGCTATGGGAATCGGTGTCGCCATGTTCATCTCATCCCTGATGCTTCGTCCAATCAATGCTCTTGTCAAAGGCGTAAGCACCATCCGGGATCAGCCGGACATGCTTCAGCATGAAGGTTTTTCCGTCGATCTGGACACCGGTGATGAATTGGCGAGCCTGGCGGACACCATCAACTCAATGGTCCGAGGTCTGGTTCAAGCCGCCCTTGAGCAGAAGGAACTGGTCGCCGGGCAGGAAATTCAGAAGACCTTCCTTCCCTTGGAGAAAGACGAAGCAACCGGAAAAAAACTGTCCACAGGCGGTGATCGGAATGCCTTTTTCCGCCTCTTTGGCTACTACGAAGGTGCCGATGCGGTTTCAGGAGACTATTTTGATTTCCGCAAACTCGATGAGGACCACTATGTCATGATCAAACTCGATATCGCCGGTCATGGAGTTACCGCGTCCCTTATCATGGTTCAGGTCGCCGCCCTCTATGTCGACTACTTCCGAAGAGTCCGGGACAAGGCCGCCGAAACAGGGAAGTTGGATTATGACCTGAGGGGATTTACATTCGGAATCAACGACCTGATCAATGAAGTCGGATTCCGAGGACGCTTTGCAGCCTTCAACCTGTCGGTTATCAATGTTCGTACGGCCGAATATGAAATGATCAATGCCGGTGACAACTTGGTGAATATTTTCCGTGGCGATACCCGAAAAGTGGAGCAAATCAAGCTGCCCGGGGGGCCGGCGGCCGGACAGATCGACTCCTTTATGATTATGAACAATACTCAGGAACCGGACATGTACAAAGTCGTGAGAGGTCGTCTGAATCGAGGGGATATTCTGTTCCTCTACACAGACGGCATTGAGGAAGCTCATCACATTCTCAGAAATGAGAAATATGACGTGATCACCTATCGTGAGTTCGACCGGGAAATCATTGGGAAAGATCAGCAGTTCATCGATCCGATATACGAAACAGTTCCGGAGCGGAGTTCCGAGGAGGGCGAAATCGTCGAGACTCCTACACTGAATGATAAGATTAATGCGGCGCTGAATGAGAACTTGAGGGTTCGTGCCGGAAAATCGAAATACAAACAGATCAATGCCGGTCAGGATAATGAAGAATTCGACACCACCAGAATCAACCACATCATCGAAGCGGCCATGAACAGAACAGGCTATGTTCTCGAACGGCGCTGTGACGTCACCATCGGCAAGCCCCTTCACTTTGATTTTTCGACATTGGAAGGCACATGCGAGGATACGATACTTGCCCTCGCGTCGGTGGAGAAGGTCTTTAGAATCATCCCCGACGCCTCAGGCGGAACCACCACTCGGGTCAGGGTGGATAAGAAGATAGCAGCGTTCCTTAAAGAACATTTTGACGAATATGATGATTTTTACGCCCACCCAGTGGATGAAGACGAAGGCTATGTCTATTTCTCCCATCTCAGAGAAGACCCCCAGGACGACGATCTGACCCTTTGGGCCTATGAGCGTCTGTAGGACCGGGGCTGGATGAAAGGGTCCTTCTACTGCGAGTCCTGCGGCGCCGAGGTGAATGCCGACGTCGATTCATGTCCTTCCTGCGGCCGATCATTTATTGCCGTCCGGTGTCCGCAATGCGGCCACGAGGGGACCTCTCGTGAGTTTCGGGACGGCTGCCCAAGCTGCGGGTATCTGGATAGTTCCGACGCGATAGATCCAATCACAACCCCCTATCGAAGGAAGGAATGGCCGGCTTCGCGATACTGGATACTGAGCATCCTGTTAATCGTGGCGATATCCATGATTCTTTTCTTCTGGCTCAAATAGAGCCCGGAGTGGATTTCCGGATTCAGCCGATAATGCCGAAGTCGATTCCCGTGCTCAATACAGGACCGCCGTCCAGCATCCTCATTCCGCAGTATGCCGAAAAGAACGATCCGCCTCCGGGCATGTTGATTCGGCCCTCCAATCCGCTCCAGAGAGTCCAACCCAAATTGCCTCCAGGCGCGTCCGGACTTCTCAGGGCGGCCGATCCTCCTATGAGGAACGAATCCTCTTCAAAATACAAGCCGACACCCGTTTCGCCGGCCGTTCCGACGGGAGCGTACTCTCCGAGAAACATAATATGGATTCCCGGCGCTAATACCAGAGACCAGTTGCCCCATCCGTATTCCATCGGTATTGAGAACTTGAACCCCGTGAGGCCGGTATCCGCGGTGTCGGCGGGGATCCGGGAGAAATCGGACGAATACCCCATATAGGAGAATGACAGAGCCATATTCGCCGAGAAGGGACCCGAATAAGCTGCCCCACGCCACGCTGCGGAAACATCCCCCCCGACTTCGGTCTGTTCGAAAGGGTCCTTGACCCGGATTTTTAACTTCGCCGCGGCTTCCCATCGTGCAGCCGGAGAAAAACGAAAGCTGAGTGATACGGGAGCCCCGCCGGTAGTATCCGAATCGCCGAGCCCCGCATCGAAACCCGCTCCGGTTGAAATCTGCCATATACCGGGGGGGAGCATTGAACTGCCGGATGCATAGAGGAGCCCGGGAATCGGTCCGTAGGACATTCTGGGTGATCGATTAAATCGGCTGTCGATTCGAAGCGATGATTCGGCAGAGGATGTTCGCCCGTCATTTCCATTCGCCGTTCCTGCAATCCGGTACGTCCCGTCGGGCAGTTGCTGCGGCGAGGAACCAGGAATCCAGGGGATGGTGCCTTTTGGTGCGTCGATATCGAGGTCGAGGGTATCAATCCGGCCGCCGTCCGGCGAGCTGATAAGGATTTTTCCGATTCCCGGCCCGGAGGCGGACCACACAAGTCTGAATCCCCTTGGATCGTCAGGGGCCAGTGTCCCGGGAACAGCTTTGAGAGAATCCAGGGAGAAATCCGCCGGACTGCTGCGGTAAGTCCACTCCGTGGTTTCCCCGGAACCTACCTCAACAGTGGTCTGCACCGGCTCCCAGCCGAAAGCGATCACTTTCAGATTCCGCTGACCGGCTGCAACTTTGATTTCCCGGCCTTTAACAATTTCCCTGTCTATCATGACTTGCGCATCAGGCGGAAGGTCGTTCAAGACAAGAGTACCCGTGGACCGAACCATCACCACCACGACAACCGTCCGGGTATCGTTCCGGAGGGTGATCCAGAACTCCTGTGCGTCGAAACCGGTTCTTTCCAGTCTGATTCGGTATGAACCCGATGCCAAATCTTCGGATTCCCATGGCGTTCGTCCCATCTTTTCATCGAAAAGACTCACCTCCACATCGTCGATGCTGGAGATGATCTCCAGACCGGGACCATACCGGAACACTCGTCCGCGAAGTCGATCTTTCTGTTCCATACGGGGATGGCGGACGTAGTCGCTGAACCGGTATTCCAGAACAGTCGGTGTCGAATCCTGGGCTGTTACAATGCCTGCCTTCACGAAAATGATGAACAGCAGAGCGAGAGTGAATGGGATGCGGCCGAGTCTTCTCATCTCTCCATCATGGCTCCAACAAGTATGCACTTCAACCTTAAAAACTCTATGGCACAGGAGTTTCGGCCGATAGAATATGTGTATGACCTCCAACGGCGGTAAGTTGAATATCAATGGCTACCTCATCATGGCAGTCCTTCTCATTTCAACGGGAATACTCGGCGCTCAAGACACGGCCGGCATTCCCAGGGAGTATCGGAATATCCGACTGGGGATGCCCCCGGACGAAGTCAAAAATCTTCTTTCAGAAGATCCCTGGTTCGCCTACCGCGGCGAAGCCGACGTCAGCCTCCTGGAACGTCCCCGATCCTCGCTCATTGATGCCGGAGGGTCGCTGTTCATCAACAGAGGTCTCTTCCAATTCGAGGAAGACGCATTAGGCGCCATCATGCTGGAACTGAACCCCGAAACCGTGGACTGGTTCACCGTCTATACGACTTTGGAGGAACGATACGGCACACCGGTGGAGATGAATCCTTCCAAGGCATGGTGGGAAGACGGATCGACCCGACTCGCACTGGAACGCCCGCTGACCGTTAAATACCTGGATCTGGCTGTGTTCGATGCTTTTCTTGAATCCGATGTGGACAGAAAGGCCTGGCGAGAACAGGCCCGAGAGACATTCCTGGATGAGTTCTAAGCTTTTTTTTCCCGCAATCCGCGGCAGAGTCTGCCGCGGCGGATATCTGACCGTCTCTATTATTTTGATCCTGTCTGTCTTTACCGCCGCATGTTCGGCTTCAAGTCTCCCTACCGTTGTATTGACAGTGGGCGGACACGAGATTACCGCCGAAGTGGCCGATTCGGCCGAGGAACGGGCGACAGGGTTAATGAATCGAAAAACACTTCCTGAACATCACGGAATGCTTTTCGTGTTTGATACCGATTCTCAAGTATCATTTTGGATGAAGAACACGCTCATCCCGCTTTCCATCGCCTTCATCTCCTCGGACGGAACGATTCGTCAGATCGAAGACATGGAACCCGGCTCTCTCGCATCGACGGTTTCGGATCGCCATGTTCGATATGCTCTGGAGATGAATCAGGGTTGGTTTGAAGAAAATGGCGTAGGACCGGGAGATCCGGTCGTTTTTCCGAAAATCTTCTAGAGTGCCCAAAACCTTGCCGGAACTTTGAAGCAAATCCGCCGATTCGGCAGTTAGAAGAAGTACCCCACATA
>JARGFR010000192.1 GCA_029210985.1 Spirochaetaceae bacterium
TTAGGATTGGGACACCTTTATTGACGCGTCAAATTGGGGTTTCACTTGAGTCTGCAATAACCTTTTGGGCATTCAACAACGATTTCATCATCTTCCCATTCACCCGTTTCCAGAAATCTCAAGGACGCGTAGGTTTTTTTCGCACCGATATTATCGGGTTTGTAGGACAAGGCAAAATGCCTGAATCCGTGCTTCTCGGCCGGCATCTCAACGGCGGTGCGAACGGCCTGGATACCGTATCCTTTTCTCTGGAACTCTTTATCGATGATCACACCACCGATCCAGCAGCTTCCATCCTTTTCGTCCTGGGCCCACATCAGAAAACCAATCACCCGACTGCGGTGCACCACCGCCATCGGCCGCCACAATCCGCCGTAATGGCACAGACATAAGTAGTAACTCGGCTCAGCCACAAAATCTTTCTGATTATCCCGGACATCCAATTCGGCGACGTCCCGCCAGTTCTCATCGGTGACATCAGATAAAATGACATGATCGTTCATGAATAAGAGCATATCCGCAGCCCCCTGTCATTGACAGCATTGAGGAGAAACCGGCCGGCTCACACATTCCTTGATAGTATTTTTATGATAAATATATTATTCTAGAGAAATATTGCAGTGATAAAACGGCATTCGGCGCCGGATGATCGCAGAGTTCGATGTCATCATAAAACGTGGCATACTGACTAAGGAGGTTTAGGATGATAATTGATACCGCCGTCACTCCCGAGGATCTCTTGCCGAATATCCATTCATTCTGGGGACTCTCGGCTCAAAAAATCGATTTGATCAGAAAGGATTACGATTTTGCCGCCGGGGCTCCGGTATACACCGTAGACGGACGCTACACCAGCCGCAGCTGGACGGAGTGGACTCTTGGTTTTGCTTTTGGTTCCTCCCTTCTTCAGTACGACGCCGCAGGTGACGAGAGTTTCCTCCATCCGGCAGTCAAATCCATCGACGAGAAGATGAAGGATTACCTTACCCACACCGGGGTTCACGACCATGGCTTCAACGTCGTATCCACCTTCGGCAATCTCCTGCGTCTCCTCACCGAGGAACGCCAAGGAATCGATCCGGCCGCCCGCCCCTACTACGAAACCGCCCTGCGTTGCTCCGGGGCCACCCAGGCCTCCCGGTGGACCGCCCTACCGGACGGCGGCGGTTATATTTATTCCTTCAACGGCCCCCATTCCCTCTTCGCCGATACGATACGCTCTCTCCGTTCCCTGGCGGTGGCTCACAAATTGGGACACACTCTGCTGGGTGAAAACGATACTCACATATCCCTCTACCACCGCATTGTTCATCACGTATACGCCACATCGAAGTACAACGTGTACTTCGGCGAAGGACGCGACGGGTACGATATCTGGGGCCGCACCGCCCATGAGAGCATTTTCAATCTCAACGACGGCAACTACCGCTGTCCCAGTTCTCAGCAGGGATTTTCCCCATTCACCACATGGACCCGGGGGCTGGCCTGGATTATTTCGGGTGCCGCCGAGCAGTTGGAATACGCCGAAATCGTTCCTTCCTCAGATTATCCCGAAGGAATTAAACCCGATGACTACCGGGCCATGCTGGAAAGGACAGCCCGTGCGGTATGCGATTTCTACATCGATTACACCACCGCGGACGGCATACCCTTCTGGGACACCGGTGCTCCGGAGCTCCACAAACTGGGCGATTATCGACAGACGGTGAGCGATCCCCACAACCCCCATGAACCGGTTGACAGCTCCGCCGCCGCCATAGCGGCCCAGGGGCTGATGCGCCTGGGGCGTTACCTTCAGCGATGGGGAGATGTCACCTCAGGCAGCCGCTATTTTCAGGCGGGCCTGACGGCCTTGAGAACCCTGATGAACGAACCCTATCTGAGCACGGAAAGCGGGCACCAGGGATTGCTTCTCCATGCCGTCTACCACCGCCCCAACGGATGGGATCACATACCCGAAGGCCGATCGGTCCCCTGCGGTGAATCCTGTATGTGGGGGGACTATCACATTCGGGAGGCTGTCCTGTATACCCAGCGATTGGCCGAAGGCGGGAGAGAGCTCCGTTTCGATACAGTCGGAGGAAACCAATCGTGACCATATCGGACCTCAAGAACATACCGGGACGCCGCTATCCTGCAAAACGGCGAACCCAGAATCTGGTAGGCGGCGCGGCGCCGGTTCAAGCCGAGGCGTTCTCCATGGGATACGTCACCCTGGATCCGAACGGAGGCCAGGTCCCCTGGCACAACCAGGAGCAGGAAGAGGCTTATTTCGTTCTCGACGGTGTCGGAGAGATGTGCCTGGGTGAGGAAATCAGAGAAATCCGTGGTGGCCAGGCCGTGTATATTCCCAGCGGTGTATACCATCAAATCACCAACATCCGGTCCAAGCCTCTGAAGTTTGTGTATTGCTATGGTCCGGCCGGAGATGTGGATCATTGGAAGCAGGAACTCACCGGAACCCTGCCCAAGGAAGGTATAGACGTCCCGGCTCTGCCCCCTGGAGCGGCGCGTCAATGCACCGACGCTCCGGATGGAGGCGAATCATGAGCCGGATCAGGAAAATCGGCGTCATCATGAACGGCGTCACCGGACGGATGGGAACCAACCAGCATCTGCTGCGTTCCATCCTCCCCATAATTGAGCAGGGCGGAATCATGCTTTCCAACGGCGATCGGATAATTCCCGATCCGGTCCTCGTCGGCCGCAGCGAGGATAAACTGCGGGCTCTCTCATCCCGATCGGGAGTAGAGAATTTCACCACAGACCTGGATTCGGTTCTGAAGGACGAGAAGTATTCCATCTACTTTGACGCCCAGACAACCGAACGCCGGGCTCCCTCGGTGCTTCGGGCGCTGGAATACGGCAAGCACATCTACTGCGAGAAGCCCAGTGCACTGGATTCCGCCACGGCGCTGAATCTCTATCACGCCGCCGAGAATGCCGGGGTTGTCCACGGAATCGTTCAGGATAAACTCTGGCTGCCCGGATTGGTGAAACTCAAAACTGTCCGGGACAGCGGATTTTTCGGGGACATTCTGTCGGTGCGCGGCGAGTTCGGATACTGGGTTTTCGAGGGCGATACGATTGAGGCTCAACGGCCCAGCTGGAACTACCGCAAGGAAGACGGCGGAGGCATCATCTACGACATGTTCTGCCACTGGCGCTATGTCCTCGACAGCCTGTTCGGCAACGTGAAAGCTGTCTCAGCCGTCGGCAAGACGCATATCCCCTATCGGGTAAATGAAAAAGGTGAGAGATATGCATGCACCGCCGAGGATGCGGCGTATGCGACTTTTGAGCTTGAGGGCGGCATCATCGCCCAATTCAATTCCTCCTGGGCGGTTCGGGTTCGCCGGGACGATCTTCTGACCATACAGGTGGACGGCACAAAAGGCAGCGCGGTAGCCACGCTGGGCAAATGCTTCATCCAGCCCTACAACGCCACTCCGATGAATGTGTGGAACCCCGACATCGACAGCTCCATCAATCATTTTGACGGCTGGCAGGAAGTGCCGGACACCCAAAAATATGAAAACGCGTTCAAAGCTCAGTGGGAACTTTTCCTCCGCGCCGCCGCTGAAAAACGGCTTTTTGAGTGGGGTTTGATGGCCGGAGTCGAGGGGATACAACTCGCCGAAAAAGGCATTGAATCCTGGCAAAAGCGTCAATGGGTAGACATCCCGGACATCTTGTTATAGTGCTGGATTTATGGCGAAGAAGATGCTGGCCCGTTTTTCACTCTACGGCTTTCTAAAAAACCAGAAATACTACGAACCCTTCCTCATACTGGCGCTCAGGGATAAAGGTCTCTCATTCTTTCTCATCGGACTGCTGATCGGGTTTCGCCAAGTCTGGGTGAATTTGCTGGAAATTCCATCCGGCACCATCGCCGACACCTTCGGCCGACGACGCTCAATGATCGCATCCTTTATCGCCTACATCATCAGCTTCGTGATTTTCGCCACCAGCGCCTCGACGGTGAGCTTGTTCTTCGCCATGTTCTTCTTCGCCGTCGGCGAGGCCTTCCGTACCGGCACCCACAAGGCCATGATTTTCGACTGGCTCGCCTCGGAGGGCCGGACCGACGAAAAAACCCGATTCTATGGGTATACCCGGTCCTGGAGTCAGATCGGATCGGCGTTGTCGGCCCTCCTGGCCGCCGCCGCGGTTCTGATAACCCGGAACTACACAGCGATTTTCTGGTTCTCAGTGATACCCTACCTTATCGCCATCGTGAACTTCCTGGGTTATCCGTCCTGGCTGGACGGCAATAAGCCGACGGACATATCCCTTGGCGATATCACACGCCGTCTCGTGTCCACTTTCATCGAATCGCTGCATCACAAGACGCTCAGGAAATTTTTCCTGGAATCCGCGGTATTTCGGGGCAATGCCATGCTGTCCAAAGAGTATCTCCAGCCCATGATGAGACAGGCCGCCATCGCCATGCCTCTTTTCCTTTACTGGAATGACGAAAGGCGTTCCGCCATTCTGGTCGGTCTGGTGTATTTCATTCTCTATCTGGTCTCCAGCGTGGCCTCAAGACAGTCCCACCGCATGGCCGACCGTGCCGGCGGTCTGGGAAATGCATCGAGATGGCTGTGGGCCGCCGACGCCTTGCTTTTCACCGCGGCTTGTTTAGCTCTCTGGCTGGGTTGGTCCGGCATCGCCGTCGCCGCCTTCGCCGTGGTGGTGATCCTGCTGAACACATGGCGCCCCATCCTTATGAGCCGCATCGATGAAGTGACAAATGCGGAGATGGGGGCCACCATCCTCTCCATTGACTCCCAGGCCGGATCGTTCTATCTCATGATCTTCGCTCCGCTCCTCGGGCTGGCGGCGGACGCCTACGGCCTCTGGCCGGTGGCCCTGTTCGGCGGAATCACGTCGCTTTTTTTCATCGGGAGAAGACCCAAGTCCGAATAACCGGTCGGAACTCGTGTCTTGTTCACCAAAGCAACATGCCATAACCTTATTCCATAAGAACTCAAGGAGATAACAATGAAATACAGAAGAGTCGGCAAATCCGGTCTTGTCGTCAGTGAAATTGCCTACGGCTCATGGCTCACCTTCGCCAACCAGGTGGAGCTGGAGAACGCCAAGAATATACTGCACCGCGCTTTCGAGTTGGGCATCAATTATATCGATTCGGCCGATGTCTATGAAAACGGGAAGGCGGAGGTGCTTCTGGGACAGATTCTGCCCGGCTACAATCGTTCACATTATGTCGTGGCCACCAAAGCCTTCTGGCCTATGTCCGGCCACCCCACCGATAAGGGACTCAGCCGAAAGCACATCGTCGACTCCATCAACGGAAGCTTGAAACGTCTGAAGCTGGATTATGTCGACATCTTCTACTGCCACAGATACGACCCCGACACCGAGCTGGAAGAAACACTGGAAGCCATCGAAGATATCATCCGCCAGGGAAAGACTCTGTATTGGGGAACCAGCGAGTGGACAGCGAATCAGATATCCGAAGCGGCGGCCGTCTGCGATAAAAGGGGCTGGCATAGGCCCATCATCAATCAGCCCAAATACAACATGCTGACCCGGGGTATTGAAAAGGATATCCTGCCCGCCTGCGTGAAAAACGGTATGGGGACGGCGAATTTTTCCCCTCTCGAGCAGGGGATTCTCACCGGCAAGTACTCAGGCGGCAAGGTTCCCGACGGCAGTCGGGGGTCTATGGAAAATCAGAACATGTGGATGAAAGAGCACATCGCCAACGTCGAGATGCTGGACAAAGTCGACTCAATGAAACCCATCGCCGAGAAATACGGCCTGAGCCTCGCGCAGCTTTCCCTGGCCTGGATACTTCACAATCCCGGTATATCCAGCGTCATCATGGGCGCCACATCGGTCATACAGCTGGAAGACAACGTCAAAGCGTCCGGTGTCGAGCTCGACCAGGCCGACTACGAAAAAATCAGCGGTCTTTTCCCAGTCGACGGGGATTCCTGAAGCAGGCAGACCGATCGATTCACGGCGGCGGGGTTCTTTCGCCCTGCCGCCGATGACGCTCCGATTCTCCAATAAGGTGTCGCGCGTGCCGCAACCTTGTCGACTATCCTTCAGGGTCGATGATGGTCATCCCCACGCTGTGGAAATCGTCCATGGCCATCAATGCCCCGGCCGCGTCGTCGAGCCCGATTCGACGCCCCAGGAGCAGAGCCGGATCCACCTTGCCCGATGCCGCCAGACTCCAAACGGCATCGTAGCGATGGGCCTGGATACCGTGACTGCCGTAGATTTCCAGCTCATCGGCAATAACTCGGTCCATGGGTATCGGCGGGGCCTTCTGATCACCGAGAAGCAGTCCCACCTGGATATGCCGACCGCGTTTTCTTAAGCTCTCAATCGAGTTCCGACAGGTTTCCGGGTGCCCCAGGGCATCCAGAGACAAGTGAACGCCCCCTTTGGTGAAATCCCGAACCGCCGCTACCGGGTCTGTATCCCGAGAGTTTACCGTGTAGACCGCCCCGAGACTGCGGGCTAAAGAAAGTTTCTCGTCACTGATATCAATTCCGATGACATTCGCCCCCAGAGCGCTCCCTATCATCACCGCCGAAAGCCCCACCCCGCCGCAACCATGGACC
>JARGFR010000193.1 GCA_029210985.1 Spirochaetaceae bacterium
GGCGCCTCTCCGTCCGCCGAGGCGCTGCTGAAATTCTTCCGCCATGGAGCGAATTGTCCTCCTCGAGACAAAATTTCTTTGTATAATCATGTCCGGTGGTGAATATGACCAATGACATTGCGGGCTGGCGTATGAAAGTCGTTGCGGACAACATCCTGTTCGTTGTGGGTTACGGCGTTTGGGATTCGGCGAAAGCTCAAGTCTTTTGTGATGAATGCAGGGAACTCTCAACCGGTTTCGGCGAGGAACCCTGGGCCGTCCTGGGTGACGCAACCGACTGGATCCTGGACGACGTCAAGGTGCAGGACATCATCAAAAAACAGAACCGATGGGTTGTTTCCGCGGGGTGCAGGGCGGGATGTTTTTACACGGGACCGGGTGCCTTGAACAGGCTGCTTCTTTATCGGCTGGCCGAACCCGATTCGGACAGCTATCGATTTCGCGTTTATCCAGACAGGATGCGGGCCGTGCAGGCTCTGATGGACGCCGGATTTTCCATTACTGATCCTCAGCTGAACAGGTTTTTCAGGGGTGAGGGAAGCCGCCCCGCATAGTCAGACCCGTTTTCCTATCTCGACCCGACGGAGATGAGGGCGATGCCGGCGAGAGCCAATATCAATCCGAAAAATCTGGCAGGGCCCACTTTTTCCTTGAAGACGATTCGTTGGAGCAATACCGTGGGAGCCGGATAGAGGGACGTCACCACCGCGGCGACTATCAGCATTCCCGATCTCGCGGCCAGCAGATAGAACACATTGGCTCCCATGTCCATGATTCCCGCCCCAAGGGCCGCCGTCCGGCTTCCTTTTAAGAGCCCCAAAGGCTTTCGGCGCAGCATGGTGACGAGCAGCAATGCGGGAACGCTGGCTGTTCTTGCCGCGAGCAAGGGCCACAGACCGGAATCCCGGCTAGTCTGGGAGAGCAGGATGAAGAATCCGCCGAACCCCAAACCGGCGATCAAACCTGTTCTGAGAGACTTGAGCGCTTCGCCCCGGCCGTCCCCCCGTTCCATCGAGAGTAAGAGGATTGCCGGAAACGCCAGAAATACACCCGCCCAAATCAGCGGTTCGGGCCGTTCGCCCAACAGATATCCGAAAACTACGGGCAGCACGGTACCGGCGACGGCTGCGGCGGGTGAAACGACGGCCGCCAGGCCCGTGGCCAATCCCTGATACAAGAACCCCAATCCCGCCGCGCCCGACAATCCCGCGGCCGCGCCCCACAGCCAGCTTTGCCAGGTGATGGTTGATCGGCCCAACAGCGGTATGGCCGCCAGGGCGACGATGATTCCCACCGCCTGGGACCAGGCGACCACGGCGGATACCGAACTGCGGCGTGTCGCCAGACCTCCCGTGAAATCGGCGAAACCGTAGGTGATTGCGGACAGGGCCGCCAGGATGGTAACCATATCGGGACATTGAAGCCTTTCGTGCCGCGATTTGCAAGTTTCCATCGGTTAGCGGAGAAAAATCGGCGCCAAGTGCTGCCGGGCCTTCATGGGAAGAAAAGCGATATTTCCGGTTTTTGGTGAATTAATTGTCATTCCGCTTGGATTTGATACACGCCGGTAGGCCAATTTGACCGTCAAACCATCCGCGGAGCCGGACAACCCCATCCCTAAAAACCCGAATTCCCGTATAGACGGTTAAAAATCAATGTGACAGAATCACCTTGGTTCAATTTAAATCTATGTAGGGGATAGGGTTGAGGGTGTTTCTATCTGTAGAAAAATGTTGACGACTCGGCTAACATACCTTTACCGTATAATCCCCGGAAAGGATCAACATGCCAATTTCAACGTCAATCGCCGCCATGATGCAGAACTCGTCATTCATCCGAAAGATGTTCGAAGAAGGTTCGAAGCTTAAGATGCTACACGGGGTGGATGCCGTATGCGATTTTTCCATCGGTAATCCGGATATGACTCCGCCGCAGGAATTCCAGGCCGCTCTCATGGAAGAGGCGGGTCGTCAGGAACCTCGAATCCACGGCTACATGCCGAACGCCGGTTATCCCTATGTTCGCAAGAATGTCGCGGATTTCGCCTCGAGTGAGCAGGGTGTCGAACTCACCGCTCAGAATTTGCTGATGACCTGCGGTGCCGGTGGAGCTCTCAATGTGGCGCTCAGGGCGATCGTCAATCCCGGCGATGAAGTACTGGCTTCCGCCCCGTGCTTTGTCGAGTACGGGTTTTACTGCGGCAACTACGGCGCCGAACTGAAGCTGGTGCCGTCCACCGATACCTTTGATTTGAACCCCAAGGTCTTCGCCGAGGCTGTGACCGAGAAAACTGCTGCGGTGATTATCAATTCGCCCCACAATCCTACCGGCCGGATCTATCCGTCGGAAACCCTGGCTGAACTTGCCGAGGTTCTCGATGAAGCGAGCCGGCGTATCGGCCGGCGAATCTATCTGCTCAGCGACGAACCTTATAGGAAGATTGCTTATGACGGAATCGAGGTTCCATCGGTGATGGCCGTTTATCCTCACAGTCTCGTCGCCACAAGTTATTCGAAAGATTTGTCCGTGCCGGGGGAGCGAATCGGATATCTGGCGGTGAGTCCCGGCGCTGATGATGCCGAGCAGCTCATCGGCGCACTGACTCTGTGCAATCGTATTCTGGGCTATGTGAACGCACCGGGGCTGATGCAGCGAACCGTTGCCAGGCTTCAGGGCGTTTCGGTTGATGTGGGGGTTTATCAGGCCAAACGGGATAAACTCCGGGCCATTCTTGATGATGCGGGTTTCGAGTACGCCGAACCCCAGGGCACCTTCTATTTCTGGGTGAAATCCCCGGTGGATGATGAACTGGCCGTTGTTGATGCTCTCAAGAAAGAACTCATCCTCACCGTACCCGGCCGCGGATTCTCCGGTCCCGGCTGGTTCCGCATCTCATACTGTGTGGACGACGCCGTCATCGAACGGTCCGCCGAGGGGTTCAAAACTGTCAGAAAGCAGTTTCCCTCACAGCCGAATCCGCCGTTGGAAAGAACCTGACGACTCCCAAGGGAGTCGGCTGATATAGGAGTTTTTTTATGTTGGGTTTGGGTGATTTCTCAGTATTCGCCGCCTACGTGCTCTGCATCCTTTCCGCCATTCTCTGCGTCGTCTACGGCATAGTGAATTGGAACAAGGGTGGAAATGTGAGTCCGGAAGAGGCGGCGGAAGAGGCGCGATGGGAAGCGGAAGAAAAGAAGATTGACAGTGAACTGTCCGGTGCCGGAGGTGAATTATGAGCTTTGGGTTGATAACGACGGTTCTGGTTTACCTTGCGGTGATAGCCTGGCTGGGATATCGCGGCTATGGTTCGACGAAGAATGCCGGGGATTATATGCTGGCGGGCCGAAACGCCCATCCCTATGTGATGGCAATGTCCTACGGAGCGACATTCATATCCACCTCGGCTATCGTGGGATTCGGCGGTCTGGCCGCCCTGTTCGGTCTGAGTCTGCTTTGGCTGAGCTTCCTGAATATTTTTGTCGGTATCTTTATCGCCTTTGCGCTGTTCGGAAGGCGGACCCGGCGAATCGGCCTGAATCTGGATGCCCACACCTTCCCGGAGCTTCTTGGACGCCGTATGGATTCAAAATTCATCCAGGTTTTTGCGGCGATAGTCATATTTGTTTTTATGCCTCTTTACGCGGCGGCGGTGCTCATTGGAGCCGCCCGCATCATCGAGGTGCTGCTGAACGTCCCCTATGAGATTTCCGTGGTGGTGTTCTCCATACTCGTCGGAGCCTATGTCATTCTCGGGGGCCTGAAGAGTGTGATGTACACCGATGCCCTTCAGGGGACACTTATGTTCCTGGGGATGCTGACTCTGCTGATTGTCACCTATGCCAAGCTTGGCGGCGTTGTCGAGGCTCACCGGAACCTGGGTGCCATGGCGTCCCTCATCCCCGAATCCATGACCAAAGGCGGCATCACCAGCTGGACGGCGAGTCCGGTCGGCGGCTCGCCCATGTGGTGGGTGATTTACTCCTCCATCGTTCTGGGCGTAGGTATCGGAGTCCTGGCTCAGCCCCAGTTGGCGGTGCGGTTCATGACCGTCAAGAGCGACAAAGAGCTGAATCGCAGCATCGCCGTGGGCGGTGTGTTCATTCTGGTCTGCGTCGCGACGGCATTCGTGGTGGGCGCCCTTTCCAACGTCTACTTTCAGCAGAACGCCGGAAAGATTGCCGTCGCCATGGCGGAAGGCAACACCGACAGAGTGATTCCCGTCTATCTGGACGCCGCCATGCCGGCATGGTTCTCGGTGGTGTTCATTCTGGTGATACTTTCGGCGGCTATGAGCACTTTGAGCAGTCAGTTTCATGCTATCGGTACGGCCATCAGCCGGGACATCATTGAGCAGGGCATACTCAAGGGTCGGGATGTGAAGACGACAACCGTCGTTCTGATTTCCAGGCTTGGTGTTCTGCTGTCTCTGCTGGTCACCATACTGCTGGCTATGAAGATGGGCGGCGGCGTCATCGCCCGGGCCACGGCAATATTCTTCGGCTTGATGGCGTCCTGCTTCCTGGCTCCCTATTCTGCCGCCATCTTCTGGAAGCGGACCACCCGAGCCGGCGCCATCGCCGGGATTGTGTCCGGATTTCTGGTGTCCGCATTCGCATTCCTCTTCCTCCATGCCAGCGAGGCGAGGGTATTCGGTGTCAGCGAAGCCCTATTCGGCAAAACTGTTCTTCTTGGAGGCGTATGGCCGGTGGTTGATCCCATGGTTCTCGCGCTGCCGGTGTCCGTCATCTTCACCATAGGCGTCACTCTGCTGACCAAAGTGGAGAACCAGGACGTCACTGCCAAGGCCTTTAAAGGCGTTGGCTGAAGACCAAGCCGAATTTCACCCTTCCCGGCGGTCCGGGAAGGGTGATTCCGTCTCCCAATATCCGCCCGGACGGGGTATGATGGAGAAGTCCGTACTTCGGTTCGGAACTATCAATATCGCAATGCACCTAAGGAGATACCCATAGTGAATGATCGCGCGTTACTCGGCGACGAGGCCGTCGCCCTCGGCGCCCTGCATGCCGGCATCGGTGCCGCATACGGCTATCCGGGCACCCCGTCGACCGAAATTATGGAATATCTGCTGGACGCCGAATCAAACGGCGCGGACGGCGGATTTGTCGCACGTTGGAGCGCCAACGAGAAAACAGCGTTCGAAGAGGCACTGGGCACCTCGTTCTGCGGCCGCCGCGCTCTGGTGACGATGAAGCATGTCGGACTCAATGTGGCCGCCGACCCCTTCATGAACGCCGCACTCCTGGATATCAAGGGCGGTATTGTGCTGGCCGTGGCCGACGATCCGGGGATGCACTCCAGTCAGAACGAACAGGACAGCCGTTATTTTGCCGACTTCGCCATGATTCCCTGTCTGGAACCCACCGATCAGCAGGAAGCCTACGATATGACCCGTCGGGCCTTCGATCTTTCCGAGGAACTCTCTCTCCCGGTGATGATCCGATTGGTGACAAGACTGTCCCATTCCCGTGCCGCCATCGAGACCGCCGAACCCCGTCGGCCGAATCCGCTGAACAAGACGGAGGACAGGACAGGGTGGACCCTGATACCCGCTTGGGCCAGGAAACGCTATGCGGAACTGATAGGGAAGCAGGAAAAGATGGCCGAATTGAGCGAGACTTCCCCCTACAACTCTGTTTCGGGTTCCGACGGGAAAGTTCCCCTGGGGGTTATCACCACCGGCCTGGCCAGGAATTATTTCGTGGAAAACGCCGTCGACCTGGACACCGATTACCGTCATCTTCATATCGGGCAATCACCCTGGCCGAAGGAGAAGATCCGCTCCCTCATCGACGGCTCGGAACGGCTCCTTATTCTCGAAGAGGGCATGCCGCTCCTGGAACGCTACATCCGAGGAATCGGCCGGGACTCGGCCTCTGTCGCAGGGAAACTCGATGGAACGGTTGTCCGTCAGGGAGAATTGAACCCCGACAACGTCCGTGAGGCCCTGGGTCTTCCGGCCCGTGCTTCCCTGGAATTCGACCCCGGCCGGCTTCCCATGAGGCCCCCTCAGCTTTGCCAGGGATGTCCCCACGAGGATTCCTATCGATTCATCAAGGAAACGGCGGCCAAAATCGGTCCGTCGGTGGTGACATCCGACATCGGCTGTTACGCGCTGGGCGTACTGCCTCCGCTGCAGGTACCCGAAACCGTGGTGTGCATGGGCGCCTCCATCACCATGGCCAAAGGCGCCGCCGAGGCGGGACATCCCAATGTGATGGCCGTGATCGGAGACTCCACCTTCTACCATTCGGGACTCACCGGTTTGGTGGACTGCGTTGCCGACCAAGCGGCCGTCACCATCATTATTATGGACAACAGCACCGTTGCCATGACCGGCGGTCAGACGACCCGGCTGGCATCGGCGCGGCTGCCCCAAGTCGTGGAAGGACTGGGCGTCGAGGCCGAACATATCCACATTCTGGATGCCATGCGCAAAGACCATGACGCGAACGT
This sequence comes from Spirochaetaceae bacterium, assembly GCA_029210985.1. Lineage (GTDB taxonomy): Bacteria > Spirochaetota > Spirochaetia > DSM-2461 > DSM-2461 > UBA2779. Next base: position 6,475 of record JARGFR010000193.1, read on the forward strand.
CGCGGTATTGGAGAAGGAGCTGGCCTACCGGGGACCGTCGGTTATAATTACCGTTCGAGAATGCCTGGAAACCCTTCGCAAGAAAAGGAGCGCCAAATGAAGTACGACATCATTCTTTGCGGAGTC
>JARGFR010000194.1 GCA_029210985.1 Spirochaetaceae bacterium
ATCTGGACGAATTGAAGATTGGCATCCGGGCGGCCGTCGTGCTCACGGGAGCCGGTGATTTAAATAACCTGAGATCCTTGGATCTGAGAATTCCCGATTCGATGGCGTCGGCGGCCGAATCTCTGGCCGAGGAAGCCTTAGCCGACAGGACAGCCGAAAGGAATCAACCATGATCAAGTCTCACAGAGCATTCCGAAAAGGACCGATTCGAAAACGTCGTGAGATAATTGAATCTTCAGGTACGGCAAGCAAATCCGAAAAACAGGTTCGGGACGATTTTTCCTTCACCGGTGCCGACGGAGATTTGTTGGACCTCGCGGAAGTCATGGTGGAGCAGGCCGTCGGCTACCTGGGTCTGCCCCTGGGGGTTGCCGGTCCGCTGCTCATTGACGGTAAAGAGTACATGATTCCCATGGCAACCGAGGAACCGTCGGTGGTGGCGGCGGCCAGCTTCGCCGGGCACTTACTTTCCAACCATGGCGGGATCGTTACGCATGCGAGCGAGCCGGTCATGGTGGCTCAGATTTTTCTCGAGGATATGGGGAATATGGGCGTCGCCGGCGTGGATGCCGTGATGGAATCTCAGAAGGAAATCCGGCAAATTCTGAAACCTATTCTCAAGTCCATGGAGAAGCGCGGCGGGGGCTGGAGGGATATGGACGCCCGCTGGATCGCTCCCTCCAGAACCTTGGCCGTCAATCTCCGCATTGATGTCCGGGACGCCATGGGGGCGAATTTGCTCAACAGCGCTGCTGAAGAAATTCGTCCGCTCCTGGAACGAGTCACCGGGGGACGGGTTCTTATGGCCATACTCTCGAATCGCTCCTGGGACAGAACCGCCTCCGCGCGGCTGAGCGTTCCTCTGAAAGCCCTGGCTCGGCCCGGTTTTGACGGATCGGAAACCGCCCGGCGCATTGTCCGCGCGGCCAGAGTGGCCCGGGAAGATCCCGACAGGGCCGTGACCCACAACAAAGGAATCATGAACGGAATCAGTGCCCTGGCGCTGGCCACCGGCAACGATACAAGAGCGATCGAAGCGGCGGCTCATGCCTATGCCGGGCGTTACGGACCGTATCATGGGCTCAGTGAGTACTGGATCGAAAAAGATATGCTTCACGGATCGCTGGAACTCCCTCTACCCTTTGCGGTAACAGGAGGAGCTGTGGGTTTTCATCCCGTTTCCCGATGGTGCTTGGAACTGATGGGGCACCCCGATGCCCCGGGTTTAAGCAGAATCGCTGCGGCAGTCGGGCTGGCGCAGAATCTTTCGGCACTTCGAGCACTGGTCAGCGAGGGAATTCAGCAGGGGCATATGGCCCTGCATGCCCGACGATTAGCCTACGATGCCGGTGCCCGCGGGGAAGATATTTCGGGTTTCGCGGCGTTGATACGTTCGGAAGAAATCCGAAGCAGACAAAGTGCGGCCGCCAGGTTTGCTCAATGGCAATTGTCCGAGGGCGTGAATGACAACTGAGGCCGTATCCGGATCCGCGACGGCCGTCGCTCATCCGAGCCTCGCCATGATCAAGTACTGGGGTAAACAGGATACGACGGAAAACATCCCCGCCACTCCGTCACTGGCGGTGACTCTGGACGGCCTGGATACAACGACTCACGTCGTCTTATACCCGTCGGAAGCATCCGGTTCGCCAAGTGATATCGTGAAAATCGACGGTGTGTCCCAACCGATTCAACGCTACAAAGGTTTTTTCGACGCATTCAGACGATTAGCGTCGGAAAATGGAATTGATCTGACCCGGTGGTGGTTCATGGCGGAGAGCTCATCGAATTTTCCCTCAGCCGCCGGGCTTGCCAGTTCAGCCAGCGGTTTTGCCGCTCTTGTCCTGGCCTGTGCCGGAGCGTCGGGACTTGGCGATGTACCGGATACCCGAGATTTGTCGGCGGTCGCCCGGGTTGGTTCGGCTTCCGCCGCCCGGTCCCTCTGGGGAGGCTTTACGCAATTGAACGCCGGGGCGAAAAGCGCAGCTCCGGTGAAGGACGCATCGTGGTGGCCCAACCTGCGAATCATCGTCGCGGAAGTGGAAAAAGGACCTAAGAGTTTTTCGTCGAGGATGGCCATGGAATCGACCAGGCTTCACTCGCCCTACTATAAGGCCTGGCTGGAAGACTCCTCGATACTGTTCCGACAAGCCATGGCGGGCCTCGAATCCCGGGACCTGAGTATTTTGGGACCGGCTATCAGAAAGAGCTACATGCGAATGTTCGCCACGATGTTCGCTTCAGACCCTCCGATTGTCTATTGGAAACCCGGAAGCTTATCTCTGATCAACGCGTGCGAGAAAATCCGCGGAGACGGGATTCAAGCCTGGGAGACCATGGATGCCGGACCTCAGGTGAAGGTCTTCTGCCTGGATGAGAATACGGAGGCCATTTCCCGACGACTTCAAATGGCGTTACCGGGGGTCAACCTGCGAATCTGCACGGTGGGCGGAGCGCCGGTATTGCGGAACGGATGAGCATGCTCCGCTGGTCGGCACCAGGCAGCGCTCTCCTCGCGGGTGAGTACCGTGTCACCGAGGAAGGCGGAATCGGCGTGGCGGTGGCCTGCGGCGGCCGGGCGACGATGTCTTTTGAAGACTCAGATAAACCTGATTTTCGAGGCACTTGGCCGGGTGCCCATGAATCCGACATACCCGACAGACGCCTGGCAAAGACCGTACTGGAAACACTTTCCGAAAAATATGAGACATATTCGATTCCCTCCGTTTCGGTACTCGTGGATACAGGTTCGTTTTTCGACAAACTCGGGCGGAAAAGAGGCTTCGGCTCAAGTGCCGCGGCCGCATTATTGTTCGCCAAGGCGATGGCGCCTGATGTCGATTCGGATTCTCTGACTCAGTCGGCGATCGAGGCTCACCGGGAATTCCAAGGTGGTCGGGGAAGCGGCTATGACGTACTCACCTCGGCCCGGGGCGGAGCGGGTCTATTCACCGGCGGACGGTTTCCGATATGGGAATCTCTGTTCTGGCCGGAAGATATCGAGAGCTGGCTCCTGAAGGGGCCCTTACCGGTGCGTACCCCGGAGGCCGTGGTGAAATATCAGCAATGGAAGAGGGATCATACTCACCAATATAATATTCTCATGGACGAAATGGACTCGGTCATCAGAGAACTGCGGTCCTTCGAAGGCGGAGACTGCGTCCCATGGATTGAACATCTCAAAAAACTTGCCGATATCGGCATCACTCTGGGCGATCAGATCGGCGTGCAGGCTCGCCCCCATGATTTTGGAGGACTCGGAAAGGACCTTCTGTCGGGACGTCGAGACGGGGCGGTACTGAAATGCCTTGGGGCGGGAGATGAACTCGCCCTCCTTATCACAGAGAAGAACAATCTGGGGGATTCGGAGAAGCAGCTCCTGGTCGGACTTGAACAAGCCGGCAAGGCGGAAAGACTCGTCATTGAACACGATGGATTAAGGAATGATCTTGTATGATCCGCCGGGGAAGCGGCCGGGGAAAACTGATTCTGTTCGGTGAACATGCCGCGGTATACGGGTCTCCGGCAGTGGGCACCTCCTTGGAATGCGGGACCGAATTGACTTGGCGGCCCGGGAATAATTTGATGACGCCGGACGAAAAGGCAAATGATCGAGAGGTGTTCATCGAGCTGCTGGATAAAGCTGTGAAAAAGGACAGCGGCATCAATCCCAAGGGAATATGGAGGCGATACGGCAATGTGCCGAGAGCCGGTGGATTCGGTTCCTCGGCCGCTCTATGCGTGGCCCTGACCCGGGTCCTTATGAATTATACAACCGACGTATACGACAGAGATGTGCATCGTTTTGCCAACAGTCTGGAGGGTCTATTCCATGGGAATCCCTCGGGGATCGACACCGGAATGGCATCGGATACCGGGCCTTCGGAGTGGACGGCCGTCAAGGGTGATGTCCCGCAGCGTCGTCCTGTCCGGATACCCGAATGGCATCTCGCGTACGGAGCCCTTCCAAGAACCGGCTCCACCGCTGAATCCGTGGCATGTCTGGGACGTTTAAGAGAGGCAGGTGATCCGGCGGTTATTGAAGGATTGAGTCGTCTGGGCAGCATCGCCGAATCATTCAAGACACTTTCGGACATGAGAGTGACCGAATTCCCCCGGGATGCGGCAAATCTGGTGAATCGTGCCCATGACATCCTGCGCACCCTGGGTTTATCCGTACCGTCTCTGGAGGAAATTCTCGGAATGTCTGTTGATTACGGAGCTCTCGGAGGAAAACTCAGCGGCGGAGGCCTGGGCGGTGCGTTTTTCCTCTGCTTTCCCGATAAAAGCACCCGTGATTCTGTCCTGGGGAAGTTGAACCGGGAAATCCGGTCGAAAAATATCCGTCTCGTCGTACCATTGACGCCTCTTTCCCTGGGACGACCGTCCTGAATTTTCTATGTGTGAGGCTGGAATCCCTCACCGACGACTTCTCGGGCGTCGGTAATATAGACAAACGCATTGGAATCCACTTCCTTGACGATCCTCTTGAGAACCGGAACCTGACGGGCGGTCAGCACACATACAAGAACTTCCTTCCTGTCACCCGTATACAATCCCCGTCCGCTCAAGCCAGTGACACCACGCTCCAATTCCACCAACAGTCTTGAGGCCACTTGATCGGTACGGGATGAGATTATATAGGCCGCCTTCCTGAAGTTGATTCCGACCGTTACAGTGTCGATGATCTTGGTCGCCACCACCAGGGTGACCACGGCATAAAGGGCGAGTTCATAACTTTTGAACGAGATGGCTGCGGTCATCACGACGATGACATCAATGAGAAGCAGCACTTGGGCGATGCTGATGAATGGAACTCTTATATGAATAATTCGGGCGGCCAGGTCGGTTCCGCCTGTGGTGGCGTCCTGACGGAAAACCAATCCCAATCCCACACCCATCAAAGCTCCCCCGGCCAGAGCCCCAAGAAGCAGGTCGTCGGTAATCGGACCCACCGATGCAAACAGGTCGATGAAGAGCGAAAGGAACAAGGTTGAAAGGAGGGTTTTTATTCCAAATCCGCTTCCGATATGGCGAAAGCCTACGAGAAACAGAGGAACATTGAGAACAAGGGAAATCATACCGACAGGCCAACCCGTCCAGTAGTAAATCACTGTCGCAAGACCGGTAACGCCGCCTGCCGCTATTCGGTTGGGAACGAGAAACACGGAGATTCCTATCGCTATAACCGCACAGCCCAGGATAAGCAGCAGAACGCTGTAGGCAGCATGACGGGTCCATCGCAGCCTGTTCATCGGTATCAGAACCCCTTCGCTTTTTTTATATCATCCCAAGCTTTCTGGATTTCCTGGAATTTGGCGTTGGCAAACTCGGTAAACTCGTCGGGCAGACCTTTCGCGGCAATCTTATCGGGATGGTATTCGGAAGCCTTTTTCCGGTAAGCCCGTCTGATCTCCGATTCCGATGCGCCCTGGGCGATTCCGAGAGTCTGGTAGGCCGATTTCAATCCTCCCGCCGTGCTTCCCGGTCTGGGATGTCCGCCTCCGGCTTCACCCGAGCCGCTTCCCACCCCGTATCGCTGTTTGACAGACTCATACGCCCCGGGGCGAAAACCGAATGTTACCGCTGTTTCTCTCATCAGACGATCTTCTTCCGGATGAAGTCCACCCTCCGCGGCGGCGACTCTCACCATGATGATCAGCATCATTTCCAGCAGTTGAGGCTTGTTTCGAAACGCAGTGGCGGCCCGCCGGGCATAAGCACCCATCGGAGTGTCTCCCGAAGCGGCCTTGCGGAATATGTCCAAAGCGGAAGCGACACTCCCCGGATCTGTGATTCTCAGTTCATTGGTAACCACGCTACGAAAGATCCTTTCTTCTTCGGAGCTCACCCGGCCGTCTGCGGCGGCAAGTCTGCCGAGCATGGAAAACAGGGTGTCCATGAAAACCGGGCCGTCGGTTCCGCTCCCGTATCCCCATCCTGAAAACCACCCGGAACCTGTCTGTTCATTTTCACGTCCACGGAAAGCACGAACACCGATTCCGGATCCGATGGAACTGCCGATCAGGGCAAAAACCAATCCGATGAATGGAGAACCAAAGAGAAAGACACCGAATACAAAACCGAGAACAGCTCCGATAAGTGATGCGGGATTAATCAAAAGTGACTCCTGGGAATCTTCAGCTTAAAAGTGCGACCCATTGTTGAAAACTACCCAATTCGACTCCCCTCGGCAAGGTCATCAAACTACCGGGCGTTCAGGATCAGAGATGCACCGTCGGTGAGAATAACCTGGTTTTTCTCATATGGTATCTCCCTGTTGTCGGTCAGAAGGGTGAAGCGAATATCAAAACTGAGCGTACCCGGAATGGCGGACATCTCCACTGTTCGTGTTTCTCCGTCCCGTATATATCGGCCGTCAAGTACATCAATACCCCATGTACCGTCGGTGACCGAGCTGATTCTGAACGAAGTGATGACGGTGCCCGTCTGATTGGACAGGCTGATTTCCCGTTTTGCACCCGCGAATACCGACAGTTTCGCCAGGTGCTCAGGGCCGACAGAGAGTTTGCCGGTCAGCATGGGATTCACATCGTAAACAACATAAACCTCGCCGTCGG
>JARGFR010000195.1 GCA_029210985.1 Spirochaetaceae bacterium
ATCTTCCCGTTCCACCAGCTGGGTAAGCTCTCCAAGAGCCACCGGGCCTCCGTCTGTGTTGAGAACCGTTATTCCCATCAGCGCCGAACGATTCCGGCGATCCTCTTCACGCATACGAACTCTGATGGGGATACGACGCCCCGATTCCTCGAAAGCACTCACTACCCTGCCGTTCATCGCCGTTCCAACAAGGGAGGAGAGAGGAGAGAGGGTGAGTCCATAACGGGAGAGGGCCTGCCGATCAGGTATCAACTGCAGTTGAGGTTTTCGAGAGTCGGGTATCAGGTGGATGTCGGAATCCCCGCCGACATGTTCGATTAAACCTCTCGCCGTCAATACAGCCAGAGCAGGTTCATCCGACGGAACAACCAGCCTGCTGCGTCCTTCGTTGAGACTCATAACACGGGAAAGAAGATCGGGTGGGTAGCGAATATCCAGCGAGACACCGTAGCGTTCGGATATTCGATTCTCAAGTAGATTCTCCATTGTCGCGGGGGTCCATTTCGATTCCGAATCCGTAAAGACCATAACATCCATACGTTCGGTTCGGCGTTCCGGATCGGCCAGAAAATAAGGGTCTGAAGTATCACCGCCCCCGGTTACCGTAACGAAAAGAATCCCCGGCCGGGACTCGAGAAAGCCTAACAAATCCTCGGCTGTATCAAAAAGATGCTCCACCCGGGTTCCTGAAGGAAAGTTCAGGATAACATCGATACGGGATTGCCGTGTTGGTTCAAGCCAGTGGAATCCGAAACCGGGAACGAGGGCAAGGGCAGCGGCAAGCAAGGCGGCGGCAGCGCAAAAACCTGCCGCCGGACGACGAAGAACCCAACGCAGCATTCGCCTCAAGTAGGGTGCGGCCACACCGGCCGTTGCGGGCCGGCAATCCCGCGGTGTAAACGAAAACAGCAACGGTATCCACGCCGCCGACACCAATAGCGAAAAAGCTAACGAGAAAACAATCGCCCAGGCCATATCGCTGAACAACTCGCCAAGAAGACCCGGCAGGAAAAGAAGTGGAAGAAAAACGACAACACTGGTAAGAGTGGAACCAAGAGTGGAGTCTGTGATTTCCGAGGTAGCCGCGGATATTGCGTGCTTGTCCCTGCCCGACGCTTTCCTCACGAGGTTCTCCAGTACAACCACAGAATTATCTACAAGCATACCGATCCCGAGTGTGAGCCCTCCAAGGGACATGATGTTCAAGGTGATATCCATCAGTCTCAAAGCTGCCATGGTACCGAGAATCGACAACGGGATAGCCGTGAGAGTAATTCCGGCGTACACCAATCGTTTAAGAAATAACCAAAGAATAAAAAATGCGGCTGCTGCACCCAAAAGGCCGGAATACAGCATGCGTCGAACTGTTGTGGAGATTTCTACCGAAGCATCATAGAGTACTCGGATTTCCAGATCCTGATGGTATGCGGCGTTGAGTGCAGGCAGGCGGGATCGGATATTCTTTGAAAGGCTTACCGGGCTGAAACCCCGATTTCGCCGAACAGAAAGAGCTATTCCTTCACCCTCCGTTGAGAGCAGAAAGGCTCGACGTTCTTCCGGCTCTTTCTCAACGGTTGCCACATCACGAATCCGGACCGTACCGGACTCGCCATTTGGAGGAAGGACAATATCGGCCAGTTCTTCCCAGGATTCTCGACGGCCATCGGTTTTAATAATGTAGCGGGTATCGCCGTCGTCCAGGCTCCCCGAGGGATATTCGGCATTCATCGCTCCCACGGCGTCGGCCAGATCCGAGAGCGACTGTCCGGTGCGCCCAAGGCAGGACTGATCCACTTTTATTTCTATGAGTTCACGCCGGCCACCGGAAACCTGAAGGGAGCCGACACCTTTCACCTGCTGGAGTGCCGAACGGATTTCCCTGTCGGCCAGCTCCCGAACCAGCGAAGGATCTCGGCCTTCCCGGGTAAAGACTCCCAGCAGTAGAACAGGCTCTTCTCCGGGGTCAACAGGCAGAACCAGAGGTTTCTCGGCCTGACTGGGCAGCGAAAGATAAGCCACGTCGATTATCTCACGGGCCCGGAGTGCGGCAACAGCCATCGGGGAGCCCCAATCAAGGGTAAGCTGAATCAATGACGAACCGTCGCGGGAATAGGACCGGATTCGTTTGAGGCCTCCAAGACCCGAAAGTGCATCTTCCAGCGGAATCGACACCAATTCCCGGATATCCGCCGCCGGAAGGCCGGGAAAAGACGTGGCCACAGTAATCTGTGGCACTTCCATGCGAGGAAGGAAGTCCAGGGGCGTGCGAAAGGCGGCCAGAATACCGGCACCGGCCAGAGCAAGAAAGGCGATGAACGTTGCCACCGGACGAGAAAGGACGGTCAATACAAACCTGTTCATGAGGCCCTCAATCGGTCACCTGAAAAGGCACTACCCAGTCCTCACCCATGGAACGCCCGCCGTTGTCGGTAAAATCACCTGAGACTTTCAAGGTGAGAATACCGGTATCCAAACTGTCATTGTTATCGATATAAACAATAAATCGAACCCAGGAATCGTAGGGTATGCCCGGATCGGCAGGGCCGAACGGTCCCGTGGCGATATTGGACGGATGGAAGTCGGCATCTTCCAGAGCCGCCGCAAGAGGTATGAAATCGTTGACGCCGCCAACGGTAACCAGAAGATTTTCGGCCAGGGAATAAATATCGGGAAGAGCCCCGTCGGCTATGTTGAAGAAGAAATCCAGAACGGTGTTGCCCGCGGCAACGCTGAGAGGAGGAGGAGAAAAATTAGACAGGCTGGTCCCTTCATAGGGCGCGAGAATAAAGGCGGAACCGGCATTACCCGGATCAATATAGAGGACTGCGGCCAGGAGTTCCGGCGGCCTGGAGGCTGTGCCGTCTACGCGAATGTTGTAGCGGTACTCCTCATCCAATGAGTTACCGTATCGGTCCTTAAGCCCTGTTCCGATACGAATCGCAAAAGTCTCCCCCCAATCCAGGTTGGAACGCGGAGTAAGCGTGAGCTGTTCGGCGCTGCCGTTCCATTCTTCATACCAAGGGACATCGGGCTCGATACTTATACTCCCTGCCAAACTCTCGGGGTCCATGGGCTCCGAGAAGCTCAGCACCAGGGCCTGATCGGTTTCCCAGCCGGAAGTAATGGTTAGAACAGCATCACCCAAATCATCGGGTAAACCGGTAACCAGCCCGCCGGGATCGCTGAGCGAAATCAACGACGGATTCACCGACTCGAATCCTGTGAAAAAGCTGCTCTCCCATTCCTCGGCCAGCGAATTGTTCTGAAGGTCAACAGCATCCATAGAAATCGACAGAGTATAGAGAGTCTGCCAATCCAGGTCTTCTAAAAGAATATAGTTGAAGACATCGGATGTTCCATTCCAGTCCAGATAGGCTTCTGCCCCGGGAGAAAGACGTAGAGCATCGGCTACCGAACCCGGATTCATGGGCTCGGAAAAGCTGATAGTGATACTCGGCCTGAGTGCGGCCAGGGCTTCACCATCAAGCGGTGTTGACCCGGTAATTTCCGGCCGATCCCGCTCTGTCCGAGTTGAAAACGAACGGGCAAAATCACGGTCCAGGGAATGTCCGTCGCTATCTTCAACCGATCCATCCACTTTGAGCTCGTAATCCGTACCGGTTTTCCAGCCGGCAAAAGGGCGAAATTCCAAGGTTGAGCCCAGCCATGAAAAAACACCCTTTTCCGTGATTCCATCGGCCGTTAGTGAAAACGCCATTTCGGCAAGCGTACGATCCGGAAGACTGGAGAAGGTTACGGAAACCGCGTCGAGAGATGCCGAGTCCACCAGTTGAGCCGCGGGTACATAGGCCGTGATGGTAAGAGGCTCGGTATTCAGCAAACGACACGAAGAGGACAGAATCAGCAACAGGCCTGCTCCAATGGAAATAAAGCTCCGGGGATTCACGATCCATCTCCTACAGAAAAAAGGATATTCCAGTCTTCGGTAACGTAGGATCCCTCATCGTTAATCGTCCCCTCACGATCGGCTCTCTGGCCCAGCCGATACAGGTATTCAATCCCCGTATCGGCGGCCGGCTCGGAAAAACCGGAGAAAATGAGAAGGATTCGATAAGGTGATTCCAGGGATACTGAAGAGACGGAGACCGGAGAAATCGTGGAAGGAAACACCGCATCAAGATAGAACGAGTCTACATAACCTGTAAGCTCTGCCGGTAAGATGGGACGGGCCAGAACGAAGGTGAAAGAATGAGTTTTTATCAGGCCGGGAACGACATTTAGGGGAATCGGTCCTGCCGGGATTCCGGCGCTGAGATCCGTATCGGGATCAGCGGGTGAATGTTCGATCGTGAGAACTTTCTGTACAGGAATCGGGCAAGTAAAAGCAATCTCCTGATTAGCGGCCGGAGAGTTTCCAGAAGCATCGGAAAGCTCGGTATTCAGAGTAAGAAGGTAGTTCTGATCGGGTATCCACGGGGCTTCGGGAAGCAGGGCAATGGCCGAATCGCTGACAACGAGGGATTGGAATTCGGTTTCCGGCTCGATAGTCCAGGCACTATCCCAGTTGCTCCAGTCCATCGGCCTGTCGAATTCCAGGTAGATGCCTTTGTTGTTATTGATATCTTCGTTGAGCGTTTCCATTGTCAGGGCCGCATCTCCGGGTATGCTCCACGGCACAGAACGAACAAGAACCGGGGCGCTTATGTCGGTGAGAGTTCGAAAATGAAATCGATATTCCCGAACCAGAGGAACTCCCCTCTCGTCGGTGATGGTTTCGGGAAGTACGCCGCTGTATCGCGTGAGCCCCGTCCAGGATCCCTCAGGATTGATGCTCACCACATCGCCACCGGCATTCCAGCTGATATCCACGGCCTGATCAGGCGAAAGAGAGAAATCCCGCTCGAATGATTCGGTGTCCATACGATCGGAAAATGTAAGTATGAGGGTTTGATCCAGCGGGACGATGGCCTCGTCGGCCGGACTATAATCCACGAGTGTGGGTAATAGAGATGCAGCGCCTATATAAAACGGCAGACTCATGTCCACCGAATACTGACGGCCGTCGTCCAGATTGAACTCGCCTCGCAGTGTAAGGACATACCTTAGACCCGTAACCCAGGGACTCAAAGGGGTTATCAGCATACGTTTGCCTTCCCAGGAATAGTCGACTTCAACAATACCGCTGTCATTACGTAGCTCCGCGGCATTTTCGGCTTCGATATGATCAACGCTGTCCTGAAACGAAACCCAAACCACCGAATCGGAGGGAATCGACTGATTCCGCTCCGCGGGAAAGGTTTCAAAACCAAACGGCTCGAGATTCACAAGCTTGCAGGCCGACACCAACAGAGCCACAGCAATCAACGCTGCAATACCGGGTTTAGCTCTCATAAAGCACCGCCTCGCCTTCTCGAAGGATGGGTGAAGGTTCATCAATCAGCAGTTCCCCGTCGCCCAGATTCTGAATCACTTCGAACCGGTCGCCGTATTGGCGTCCCAGAACGATGGATTTCGAGAAGGCTTTGCCGTTTCTCACGGTAAAAACCTCGGCTTGATTTCCTCTTTTCTCAACCAGAACAGTCTCGGGTACCAGAACCGCGTTGCGCGGACTATCGGTCTTCACGCTCACCCGCGCAAACATGCCGGGCTGGAGCCGTATGCCCGCGTCCTTTATAAGAGCACGTACCGTAACATTACCGGACTGCGGATCGACAACCGGTGAGACTCTCTCGATACGGGCCTCAAACTCGTCTCCCGGAAAGGCGTCCACGGTAACCCGTACTTCAAGACCGCGGCTTACCGATACGGCATCGGATTCCTGAATCGGAAAAACGACATGAACGTCTCCGTCTTCAAATACTGTATAGATACTATCGCCCTGCGAGGCCTTTTCACCCGCCTCCGGTCCGCGGACACCGATAATTCCGGAGATTGGAGAGCGAATAACCAATTCATCGGCAAGTGCAAGGACGGATTCATACTCAGTACGTGCCGAAGTGAGGCGGGCCCGGGCAACATCGAGTTCGGCTCGCAGAGTTCGTGTGTTCAAATCGGCCAGCAGCTCCCGTTTGGCCTCAGGAGAATCAGGCGTTGCCAGTCCGGCCGCCAGAATATCACGATCCCGCAATCCAATGCGGCGAATCTCCAGGTCTTTTTCCAGGGCCTGAAGGTCGGTGTCCGCCGAAAGATAGGAGAGCTGAGCCGCTCGCAAGGTAGCCTCGGTAATACCACCTACATCAAAGAGCGTAGTCTGGTCGCTCTGGGCACGGTTGAGTTCTTCCACCTCCCGGCGCTTTTGTTCGATTTCAATGAGCGATTTCTCTAGTCCCAGAAGCCGGGCTTCCACCTGACTGCGCCCCTCTTCGTATCTGGCCTGAGCCAACTCAACACCGGCCTGGGCCGAAGTGATTGCGGCCTGGGCCTGGGAGAGCTGGATATTCAATTGGATGTTGGATAGACGGGCGACAACGGCTCCGGCGGAAACCGCATCTCCTTCTTCAAAGTAGAGGTTCTCATAGGTACCCTCTACGGAAACGGTGATGTCGGCTTTGCGTGTATAGGAAAGATTTCCGTACGA
>JARGFR010000196.1 GCA_029210985.1 Spirochaetaceae bacterium
ACTGGCCGGATATGCTGGATCACCTCTCGACGTGCAAGAGCCCCCAGCAGATGTTCGGCGCCTTGGCCAAAACCTACTATGCCGGAAAGGCGAAAGTGGATGCCAAAGATATGGTGGTGGTGTCCATCATGCCCTGCACGGCCAAGAAGTTCGAAGCCGCCCGGGAAGAGATGAATTCCAGCGGCTATCCGGACGTCGATTATGTGCTCACCACACGGGAACTCGGTTCTCTGATCAAACGGGCGGGCCTTCACCTGCCGGACCTGGAAAAAAGCGAAATGGATGCGCCGTTGGGCATCGCTTCGGGAGCGGCGGATATCTTCGCCAACACCGGCGGTGTCATGGAAGCGGCCCTCCGGACGGTCTGGGAAATCGTCACCGGCACCCCACTTCCCATGGAAAATCTCCATGTCAAACCGCTGACCTCAATGGAAGGAGTCAAAGTGGCCGAAGTCACCTTGAAGGGCTGCAGGAGCGAATGGAGTTTCCTGGAAGGCGTCACCGCCAGACTCGCCGTCGCCCACGGTCTTGCCAATGCCGGCAAGCTGCTGGAGAAGATTCAAAGCGGTGAGGAAACTCTTCATTTCGTGGAAATCATGACCTGCCCCGGAGGATGCATCGGCGGAGGCGGTCAGCCCCGCTTTACCACGGACGAGATACGGCTCTCCCGAATCAAGGCCATATTCGCCGAGGATGAAGGTAAGGAGCTGAGGAAGTCTCACGAGAACCCGGCGGTGCAGCAGTTATATGCCGAATTTCTGGGAGAACCCCTCGGACATAAATCTCACGAATTGCTGCACACCCACTACCACAAGCGGGATAAAGTGAAGACCTAAAGAAACCTGGCGTCAGGACTGCGCCCCGGAGCCGATACGGTTCCGGGGTTTTTTTGACTCCGAGTCCCCGCACTCAAAAACGCCTCCGCCGGATTCAAATCAGACGGCCAGAAAGCTCATTCCCAATCCGATCATGCCGCCGAAAACGCCGCCCCAAACCACCAGCCAGCCGAGATGCCGACGGATCATCTTCTGCATCATTTCCTTCACCATCAACGGAGTGAGTTCCTTAAGGCGATCTTCTATCAGTTTCTCCAGACGCCGCACCACCTCCGATCGGACGGAGGGATCGTTGAGCTTAGTCCGGACTTTTTCCCGGAATGCCGGCTCGGACACCTGCTCCCGTATCACCTCCTGAACCTTGACTCGAAACACCGGGCGCTGTTTTTCCAGAGTGTCCGCACCGCCGAACATCCGCAGCAGCCCGCCGAAACCGGAGCTCAGCACCATCTGTTTGATGGAGTCGAAAGCCCCGTCGTAGTCCACCATATCCAGCATCCCGGTAATCCGCGACCCTTCGGTGAGGGCCGAGGCGTTCTCATCCAGGAAACGGGCGACATTCTCATCCCGGAAGAACTGTTCCATGATGAGATCTCTAATGCCCGTTTTGAGGTCTTCAAAATACAGAGGTATCACACCCGAGCCATAGACGAAGGGCACTTTCTCAAACAGCATGTGCACCGCCAGCCAATTGGTGATAGCCCCGGAAAGAGCGAAAATCCCGGCGGAAAAAATCTGCTTGGAATACCAGGGGGAGAAATAGCCGCCGGCGATCAAGGCGAGGGCGATGAGGTTTGTCGCCAGGCTTTTATTCATGTCGCACCTCCGTTGAATCCGGATGGAAGATACTCATATCCGAGGATGGATGTCAAAAACCACCTCCCCGGAGCCGGATCCGAAACGCTATAATCAAAGCATGAATCTGACCGAGTTTACCGCCGCGGTGGATGCCGCGTCGCCGCCCGATTCTCAGCCCTTGGAATGGCCTCCGGAATGGCCCGAACTCCTGAAGTCCCTGGCCTTCGACCGAGCCGGGGATTGGGAGACGGCCCACTCCATCGCTCAGGACGATCCGTCGGACCGGGGAAGCGCGGTCCATGCCTTTCTCCATCGCGAGGAGGGTGTCGATTGGAACGCCGATTACTGGTACCGCCGGGCCGGACGTCCACGCTTCTCCGGTTCTCTGGAAAAGGAATGGAAGGCTCTGGCCATGGAATTTTTGGGATGACCTCCTGCCGGCCGCGTGGTTGAAACCGACCTCTATCCGCCTCTGAAAGCCTGGCTGGAAACCCAGGGCTACCTCGTCCGGGGCGAGGTGGGCCGCTGCGATATCGCCGCGGAAAAGGACGGAGAACTCATCGTTGTAGAACTCAAACTAAAGCCGTCCCTGGTGCTGCTCTCCCAGGCTGTCGAGCGGCAGGAATACGCGGATGGGGTCTATATCGCCCTGCCGACCACCCCTGAGCGCCCGAACCCGCCGGCCGCCCGGGGACTTCGTCGGCTCCTGCGAAGACTGGGGATCGGCCTGGTGCTGGTGCGGTTTCTCAAGACCAGGATTCGCGTCGAGGTGGCGATGCATCCCGGAGCGGGAATCCCCCGCCGCCGGCCGGGGCGCAAAGCCGCCCTGATTAGGGAAATCGCCGGCAGGGACCTGGACCTCACCCCCGGCGGCGGTGCCGGAGGCGCTCAAAAGGTGACGGCCTACCGGCATCGCTGCGTCAGACTGGCCGCATGGCTGTCGGAACTGGGCGAAGCCTCCCCGGCCCGCCTCCGGCAGCTCGGTGCGCCTGAGGACTGCGGTACGTTGCTCTCGAAAAACCTGTACGGCTGGTTTGAACGGGTCCGGCGCGGCTCCTATCGACTCCATCCGGCGGGCCGGGACGCATTGGATCAGCTTCCGGAATTGGCCGCCCTCTATCACGGAGAACTCAAAGATCGCCTGCGATAAAGGACTCTACGAACAGAAGATTTCTTTACCGCCGGTCCCCGAAACAGGTATCCAAGGATCGTGCATAGGCGATGAGGGGATGATCCGGCGGCACGGTTTTCGCGCCCTTGGCCACATCTTCCAGGGAAACGCTCTTGAGAGCAAACCCATCGTACGCGGCCATCTTGCCGAAATCTCCGCGGTGAATCATCTCGGCCGCGTAGGAACCGAGTTCCGTCGCCACCACCCGATCCCTCGCCGTGGGACTACCGCCCCGCTGAATATAGCCGAGGATGGTCTCCCGGGTTTCAAGGCCAGTGATTTTTTGTATCTGATGGGCAATAAACCCTCCTGCGGGCACGGTTCTCGGTTTTCCCGAAGACTTGGGAGGCAGTGCGATGCCTTCGGCGACAACGACGATGGAATACGGCTTTCCCAGCGCCGCGCGGCGGTTGAGATATTCGGCGATGATGTCCAGATCGTAGGGTATCTCGGGAATCAGAATCACATCTCCGCCTGCGGCCACCCCGGCATTCAGGGTGAGCCATCCGGCGCTGTGGCCCATCACCTCCACCACCATGATACGTTTGTGTGAGTTGGCCGTTGTATGGAGTCGATCGATGGCCTCGGCCGCGATGGCCACCGCCGAATCAAATCCGAAAGTCAAGTCAGTGCCGCGGACGTCATTGTCGATGGTTTTAGGGACACCGATGACATTGATGCCCAATTCCGCCAGTCGCCAAGCGGTCTTCTGAGTTCCGTTTCCACCGATGCAGACCAGGCAGTCCAGCCCGAGAGCCTTGTAGTTTTCCACGATATGGTCGGGCTTGCTCATAATATAATCGTCATACTCTGTCTCCTTGAACGGTTTTTCCCTGGAACTTCCCAGAATGGTTCCGCCGACGGTGAGTATGCCCGAAAGCGCCAGTTCGTCGAGAACCTTGTACTCGTTGCGAATCAATCCCAGGTATCCGGATGAGAATCCCAGAATACTGTAGCCGTACTTCAAGAGTGCCGTCTTGCCGACGCCTCTGATCGCCGCGTTGAGCCCCGGACAATCACCGCCCGCAGTCAGTATCCCGATCCTTTTCTGTCCTTTGCTCATATACCATCCTCCATAGAATTCTCCGACACAATCCGGGGGAACCGAATGGTGAATCCCGCTCCCTCACTATTTCGTTGAGAAACGACGATGCTTCCTTTCAGCCGTTCGGATACCAGTTTGAGAACGATGTTCATTCCCAGCCCGGTTCCTCCGCGGCCTCGACGTGTCGTATAAAACTGGTCGAATATCCGCTGATATTCTTCTTCGCTCAATCCCCGGCCGTTGTCCCGGTAGGTCATCACCACTTCCCCGTCTTCTTCATTGCATGAAATTCTGATCTGACCGTCTTCACGGCCCTCAAAACCATGAGTGATTGAGTTGAAAACCAGGTTATTCAGAATCTGGGTGATGGCTCCCGGGTAGGTATCCACCATAATCACCCCGTTGGGCTCGGCCTCGATGTTGTGCTTCCCACCCTTGAGCTGATACTTGAGACTCAGGATAATGTCGTTGATGTAAGAAGTGAGCTCAAACTCCCGGCGTTCATCAATCTGCTGATCCACAGCCACCTGCTTGAGGCTGTTGAGGATTCGTGCGGCTTGATCGAGATTATTCTGAATGATCCGGGAACTCTCCTCCGCGTCCTTCAGGAAACGTTCGAGATTGTCCTGGGTCAGGCTCTGTTCGTCCCATTCCTCATACAGTTGACGTGTCCGTTCATTCAGAAACGACGCCGCCGTAACGCCGATACTCAAGGGTGTGTTGATTTCGTGAGCCACGCCGGACACAAGCGATCCCAGAGCCGACATTTTTTCTGACAGAAGAAGCTGATCCCTGGCTGATCTGAGGGTCTCGATGGTGTCCTCATGAGCCTTTGTTCTTTTCTTGACTTTTGATTCCAAGTCGTCGTTCATACGCTGAAGGGAGTCTTCCCGACTCAGCACCGTCTCTATCATATCGTTCATGGCATGTGCCAGTGAGTCGATTTCCTTCACCGGAAACTGTTCCCGGATCAGGATGGGGGTTCCATCGGCGAATTCCTGAGCCCTTTCCGAAATCCAGGTCAGCGGGATGATGATGCACCGGCGAACCATGTACAGGATAAAGGGTACCACCACGACAACAGCCGCCGCGACCACCACCAGTATGATCCGATAGATGTACCTGGTATTCAAGACCGCCTCATCCAGATCGATCTGTAGAAGCCCTCTGAGCAGCCAAAGGAGCAGCAGAGGAAAAACAATGAGGATGGAAACAAGGAATAACTGGAGCGATGCTAATCGAAAAGGCGTTTTGCTGCTCACCCCTCCATTATCAAAAAAGAAAGGGGCGAGCACAACGTACCCGACCCCAACCCAGGAGAGTGTATGAAAGAAACTTTTACTTATTGAGAATGAACTCCAGCTCGTGGCCCTGTCTCACCACTTTGATTTCCAGCCTATCGTCGGTGTTGATCCGATCATAGAAATCTTTCAGATCCCGAACATTCCGGCGGTTGATGCTCTTGATGACATCTCCGCTCCGCAGACCCAGCGCCGAAGCCGCACTGTCATTCACCACGCCGCCTATGAGGACGTTCCCGGCGTTTCTGGGAATGCGCATCTGGTCTCTGATATCCGAGGTGACCGGCACAACCGAGAATCCGGGCCAGACATTCACCTTCATCCCGTCCTTTTCAATGGTACGGACGGCGAGAGGGATGCTGATGCTGACGGTGTTTCCGTTCCGAATCAGTCCGACGGGAACTTCTTCTCCGGGACTTAACGATGCGACAGTACGGGAAAGGTCGTCCGAGTCCTCAACGGTTCGTCCGGCCATGCTGATGATAAGATCGCCGGGAAGGATGCCGCCTTCCATGGCGGGAGATTCACCGTAGATGTTATAGATGAAGGCGCCCGATCTATCCTTGATTTGCAGTTCTTCGGCAATCGTATCATTCAGATCGCCCATATTCACGCCGAGCCACGCATATTCGACACTGCCCTTGCTGATGAAATCGTCGATGGCTCGACGGGCATTATTGATGGGTATGGCAAAACCCAATCCGATGCTCCCCCCGCTGTTGGAGGCGATAAACGTGTTGATTCCGATCACTTCACCATCCAGATTCACCAGCGCACCGCCGGAGTTACCGCGGTTGATGGATGCGTCGGTCTGAAGATAGTCGGTGAAGCTTTGTCCCTGGGCTCTCCGGCCCTTGGCGCTGATAATGCCGGCGGTGACGGTGGATTCGAATCCCAGGGGATTGCCCACAGCCAGAACCCAGTCCCCGACCCAAACCTCATCCGAATCTCCCAGCCGGGCGACAGGAACATCTTCCCGAGTGTCGAATGCCACCAGTGCCAGATCGCGCAGGGGATCGCCTCCGATCATTTCGGCGTCGAATGTTCGGCCGTCGTTCAGGTTCACTTCGATTTCTTCGGCGTTTTCAACCACATGATTGTTCGTCAGAACATAGATGGTATTTCCCCGTCTCTCGACAATGACGCCGGATCCCAATCCCTGCTGCCGGAACTGCTCGTTCTGAAAGGGTTCGTTTCCACCGGGAGAATTGGGCGACCGAAAAAAGAACTCAAAGGGATTCACGGTTCGCCGTTCCACGATGTTGACAGTGTTGACTTCAACGACAACAGGCAGCACCTCGGATGACACTTCTCGAAAGGCGTTCTGCAGATCTCTAGCCGCGTCCCGGGATTGAGCGGAGAGGGG
>JARGFR010000197.1 GCA_029210985.1 Spirochaetaceae bacterium
AGATTCGACGCCAGAAGGACGAGAGTGGGCGTGCCGACGAACCGATACGCATCCTGACTCACTGCAACGCCGGTTGGCTGGCCTTTGTTGACTATGGCTCGGCGACGGCGCCCATCTACGCGGCCCATGACGAGGGGATGAATATTCATGTCTGGGTGGACGAAACACGGCCCAGAGCCCAGGGCGCGGCGCTGACGGCATGGGAACTTCTAAGTCATGGTGTGAGCCACGATGTCATCGCCGATAACGCCGGGGGACATCTGATGCAGCACGGCCTGGTGGATCTGGTGATAACCGGAGCCGATCGCGTCACCGCCGGGGGGGATGCCGCCAATAAGATCGGCACATATCTCAAGGCGCTGGCGGCGTATGACAACGGGGTTCCCTTTTATGTCGCGCTGCCTTCTTCCACCTTCGACTGGGACTTGGACGACGGCATTGCCGGGATTCCCATAGAAGAGCGCGATGCCGACGAGGTGCGATACGCCCGCGGCAAATCAAAGGCCACCGGCAGGCCGGATGAAGTCCTGATCTGTCCCGAAGGCAGCGGCGCGAGAAATTGGGGCTTCGACGTGACTCCTCGTCGATTGATCACCGGTCTGATGACTGAGAGAGGCATCTGTGAGGCGAATCGGGAGGGCATCGAGAGCCTTTTTCCCAAGGAGGAAACATCATGATCGGCATCATCGGCGGCAGCGGATTGGATAACCCGGACATTCTGACCGATCCACGGGATGAAGTGATCGGCACCAAATGGGGTGAACCCCATTCCCCGATTCGTATCGGAAAAATTTCGGGAGTGGAAACGGCTCTCGTGTCCCGACACGGCCGATCTCATACCGTACCCCCCACCTTTGTCAACAACCGGGCACATATCCGGGCACTCGCGGAACTGGGCTGCACGGCAATTCTGGCCACCACGGCGGTGGGATCGCTTCGGGAGGACATCGGCCGAGGCGATCTGGTGGTGCTGGATCAATTCATCGATTTTGCCCGGCTCCGTCCACTGACGTTTTTCGAAGAGTTCCCGCCTGGAGAGGTGAAGCACACGCCCATGGCCGAGCCCTTCGATGCAGATTTGAGAGCAATACTGATCCAAGGCTGCCGGGAGGCCGGATTCCGGCATCACTCCAAGGGCACCGTCGTCACCATCGAGGGGCCTCGATTCTCCACCCGGGCCGAATCGATGATGTTCCGCTCCTGGGGCGCCGATGTCATCAACATGTCCGTGGCTCCGGAATGCGCCCTGGCGAATGAAGCCGGCATTCCCTATGCGGCGGTGGCCATGAGCACCGACTATGACTGCTGGAAAACCGATGAAGAACCGGTCAGCTGGGAGGCGGTTTTGGAGGTGTTCGGTTCCAACGTGGGTAAAGTCACCGAGCTCCTGAAGGCGGCGATTCCCCGAATCGGCTGAGCCGTCCTTGATGAGACGCCCTAAGGGATATCGAATCGGAAATCTGTCGGACCTGATTCTCCCGGTCTGATTTTCGCTCTGTTCTCTTACTCCTGTGTCACCGATATGACCAATTTTTCCTCGGCTTCGATGAGTCGGGAGCTTCGACCGGCCATAATCCGGAACTCTCCCGGTTCGGTCACCCAGGAACCCCTTTTACCGCCGAATTCCGGGTCCCAGTATTGGAAAGAGCGCGGCGGCAGTTCCATCCGGACCACGCCGGCTTCGCCGGCCTCCAGGTATATTCTGCCAAAGCCCTTGAGCTCTTTAAACGGGCGGGGCAGCCTGCTCTCCAGGTCGGCTACATAAATCTGTATGACTTCGGCCCCCGGTCTGTCCCCGATGTTCTTTACGGTGACGCTGACGGTAACGGCTTCATCGCTGCCGATTCTGTTTGAAGACAGGCTCATGTCCAGGACGGCGAAATCGGTATAGCTGAGTCCGTGTCCGAAACAGAATGCCGGTTCGATACCGGCGGTATCAAAATGCCTGTAGCCCAGCATCAGTTCTTCGTCGTAGCTCCAGTGCCGCATCTTTCTGAATCGAGGATTCCCCTGACCCGCCGCCAATCGGCCCGGTGTCGTCGTCCAGTATCGCCTGGGATATCCTCGGACGGATGCAATATCGTTCCACCGTTTCGCCATGGTGAAGGGCAGCTTCCCTGAAGGATTGGATCGACCGAAGAGAATCCGGGCCGCGGCCGTTCCCACCGATTGGCCCAGGTATAGTCCGTGGACAATAGCCGGTACATCAGCCGACCAGCTCTCGGTTTCGACCCCTCCCCCGGCTGTCAGCAGAACGGCGCATCGGGGATTGAGGGCGGAGGCTCGTTCTATGAGCTTTCGCTGGGCCTGGGGGAGCCGCCAGGGCCGATCGTAGAGTTCACTCTCGCTCCTGTAATCGAATCCACAGGCCAGAACCACGGCATCCGCATCGGCTATGATCCGTCGATCCGCAGTGTTCAAACCGGTTTTCCTGAAGGGGATGTGAATCACTTCGGTACCGTCTGCAGAAACCTGAGTCAAACCATCCAGAAGATCCACTGTGCCGGTTGTTCGAGCGACATGACAGGAACCGCCGCCGAGAGTGGGACTGTTAACGGCGTGCGGGCCGCACACGGCGATGGTAGCGCCGCCGCCCTCGGGCAGGGGCAGCGCCTTGTGTGTCGCGTCTGTGCCGGCCGGTTCATTCTTCAGCAGTACGATGCCGGCCAGGGCGACATCCAGGGCGGCCCGGTCATGATCCTCGTGGAACTCCCGAGCCTGGGGATCCTTGACCGGCCGGTCGTAGACGCCGGCGGCGAAGAGGGTTCGCAGAATGTTTCCCGCCATCCGATCCAGATCGGATTCCGAGTCTTTCACACGCTCAGGCGTGAGCCATTTGGCCTCGGGCATCTCCAAATCCAATCCTGAGTTCAACGGTCCGGCGGTGGAGTACAGGGAATTCCAGTCCGAAACGACGAAGCCGTCGAAACCCCATTCCTCCCGCAGTATTTCAGTCAGAAGAAAGCGGTTTTCACTGGCCCAGATTCCATTCACCGGATTATAGGCGGACATCAGGGCCATCGTTTGGCCGTCCCGGACCGAGGCCTCGAACGCCGGGAGGTAGAGTTCCCGCAAAGCCCTGTCGCTCAGATCGGAGGACACCTTATGCCGATCGTATTCCGAGTTGTTGGCGGCCATGTGTTTCACCGTGCAAATAACGCCCCGCTCCTTGCAGGCACGGATGTAGGATGATGAGAGGGCTCCGGCCAGGTAGGGATCTTCTCCCATGTATTCGAAATTTCGTCCGCAGGTGGGGATGCGGGCGATATTCACCCCCGGTCCCAGGAGTATCGAAACCCCTTTGGCCCGGGCGGCTTCGGCGATATGATCGGCCGACCGCGCCACAAGCTGCGGATCCCAAGTGGCCGCCATGGCAACGGCGGAGGGGAATGCCGTTGTAGGGCCGTAGGATCTCGGACCGCTGGTGGCATCGCTCATCCACACCGAAGGCAGTCCGTGCCTGGGAAGAGCCCTGATTCCCAGGGATTTGTATCCGGTGATAAACATCACTTTTTCCTCCAGGCTCATGGCCCGGAGGATGTCCCCGGCTCGCTCTTGGGCGGATCGGTTATCGGGAGAAAGACCCCGGAAGTCCAGGTCTTCGGCCTCGGCGCGGTTCATCTCGGCCTGCCGGGCATCGGGAGAAGAAGACAGCATCACCTTCTGAACCAGGTGTTTAAGAAATGTACTCAGCATAGCCCAACCATATGTGGGATGAATGTCCGGGGTCAAATACCCACGAAATAGGCGGCAATTCCCAGGACGGCGGCGCCGATGATCACCCGAATCGGACCCTGTTTGAATCGATGAGCGGCGGCCAGGGCGCCCAGGAACGCTAATGCCGCCGTGGGGGAGAAAGAGAGAGGACCCGCAGCCGATTTCCAGATCGGTCCGTCGGGCAGCCCCGTCACCAAGGACGTTTCCAGGAAAAACAAGACCGCGGTGGCGATGAGGCCCAGAACAGCCGCCCGGATTCCCCGAACAGCCGATGCGGCCCAGGGGGCGTTCTGACCGGCTTTCAGGCCCCACAGCACGAGGGCCGTGATGATGATGGCCGGGAAACCCAGCCCGAATGAAGCGAAAAGCGCCCCGGGGATACCCGCAATCTGCCGCCCCACATAGGTGGCGACATTCAGCGCCAGGGGTCCGGGGGTCATTTGGCTGATCGCGACGATGTCCGCGAATCCCGCCGCGGTCAGCCAATTCCGATCCGAGAGTTCCCGCTCGATGAGAGACACCATGGCGTATCCGCCGCCGAATGTCACCGCACCGATCCGGGCGAAGACCCACCAGAGTTCGGCCAGGAGATTCATAACTTGTCCTCACGGGAATACACCAGGATACCGGCCAGAGCGGCGGCGGGTATCACAAGTATCGGATGTATGCCGGCGATGCGCACCGCCGCCAGTGCGGCGACGGCGAATAGGATTTCAGGCAGTCCCGCGGAGGTCTTCCGGGCCTGCCTGATGATGAGAAGGAGAATCAGTCCCGCTACGGCGGCGCGGACAGCCAGGAAGGCCGATGCGGCGATGGGTGATGCGCGAAGAACGGCGATGACGGGCGCCAGGACAAGGATGATGATGATGGATGGGAGGATGCCCCCTAAGAACGCAGCGATAGCTCCGGGAACACCGGCGACTTTACGTCCGATAATCA
This sequence comes from Spirochaetaceae bacterium, assembly GCA_029210985.1. Lineage (GTDB taxonomy): Bacteria > Spirochaetota > Spirochaetia > DSM-2461 > DSM-2461 > UBA2779. The sequence goes on from JARGFR010000197.1 coordinate 4,657, forward strand.
GGGAGGAATTGATGGCGATGACGCCTGGCAAGGCATTGATGAGAGTCACCACGCCGAGAAAGTCCCCATGGGTGAGCCAGCCGCGTTTCCGAACGAACTCCTCTTCCATCAGCGGCAGCATCACCATCCCCCCGCCCAGAGTGAAGGCGGCGATGCGGAAGTAGCCGATAAACAATCCCCAGAGGCGAGATGTCAGGGGGATATCCCTCATCATCCCCGCCCGGGTTTGCACACCGTGCAGCCGTATACATGCACATGAGTACGGCGATAGGGCTTGTGATACACCTGGGCCATCACGTATCCGTCTACAGGCATTTTCTCATGGCAATAGGGACACACTCTCGTATTATCAGGACCACCGGAAGGGCTGAGGGTATGCCCCTCCCAGCAGTGCGGACATCCGTATATTCGCATCAAATCGAATTCTCGGCCGGAAAATACCACCGAATGCACCCGCGTACCTCGGGGCAGATGTTCACCGCAGAGCGGACAGTCGGTTCCTCCTTGAGTCAGTTCGAAATCATCGATGCGGCTGTTATCAGTGGTATGACGATCATCCTGGGCACTTCGCCAGCTCCAAAGAAGTACGGCGAGAACGGAGAACACCAGGACGAAAATAACGGCAAGGAGAACTTCTGTACTCACCCTTCACCGGCGCATGAAGAACAAATACCGCTGAAATCAATTTGGTGGTCGGAAACCTTATGACCCGTCATTCCGGCCAGTTCGTCCACAATTTTCTCTGTATCCAGAGGAAGATCGTAAAGACGACCGCATGAATCACATCGAAAATGAGCATGGAAGGGTCTTCGGGCGTCAAAACGGTCCCGTTCCCGGGAAGATTCCAAACGTTTGGCCTCACCCTGATCGACAAGGATGTTCAAATTCCGGTAGACCGTACCGAAACTCACTTTTGGATGAGTTCTCTTGACGGCTTCATGAACTTCCTCGGCGGAAGGGTGAGATGTTGCCCTGCGCAGATAGTCCAGTATGCTCGCCCTGATATGGCTTCGACGGTAGCGCACCGATTTCACGGTATTAATCTTGCCAACCTCCTGACAATTCTTAGAGGTTTCATTATACCCTCGGCATGAGTGGGGTCAATCATCATATAATAGCCGCATGTCCATCCTCTACATTGTCGCCACTCCGATAGGAAATCTGGAAGACATCACTTATCGCGCCGTCCGCATCCTCGGTGAGGCCGATGTTGTGGCTGCTGAGGATACCCGCCAAACCCGCAAACTCCTGGACCGATACGGCATATCCCCGCCATCTCTCATCAGCTGTCGGGCAAGGAACGAAGAGATGAGTGCCAAAGGTATTGTCAAACTGCTGAACGAAGGCCGCAGCGTGGCTTATGTGTCCGACGCGGGAACCCCGGGAGTGAGCGATCCCGGCAGCCGTCTGGCCGGCGCGGTCCGGGAGGCCGGTTTTCCGGTTGTTCCTCTTCCCGGAGCGTCGGCTGTCACCGCTTTGGTGAGTATCGCCGGTTTACCGGGCAAAGGATTTCATTTTGAAGGTTTTCTTTCACCCAAAGGCGGACGCAGACGAAGCCGGCTTAAAGAGCTTCTGGAAAGCGAAAGTACGTTCGTTCTATATGAATCACCTTATCGAATTCTCAAGCTGCTTCAAGACCTCCAGGATCTCGCCGGGGAACGTAAAATCCTGATTGGTAGGGAAATAACGAAGAAATTCGAAGAATTCCTGTCAGGAAGCGCCGAAGAGGTCTTGGCTGTCCTATCCGCAAGAGGTACCCTTAAGGGAGAGTTTGCCGTACTGATCGGCGCAGGGAAAACCGAGACGAATAC
>JARGFR010000198.1 GCA_029210985.1 Spirochaetaceae bacterium
GTCTCATCTCCGGAACGCCCATAGAAATTACCGTGTACGGACAGCGATATCAACTTGAGGATAACTTGGATATTTCAATCCAACAGGAAGGAGCCTAAATGATTCGCGCAGCAATTTTCGACCTCGACGGTGTCGTCGTCGACACATCAGCCCACCACTACGCAGCGTGGAAAAGCCTGGCCGATGAAATGGAAATTCCTTTCGATCAAAACGAGAACGAACGTCTGAAGGGCGTTTCGAGGATGGAGAGTTTAGAGATTATTTTATCCCTGAGTCAAAAGCCTTTGCACCTTTCCGTACAGCAAAAGTCTCTTCTGGCGTCTAAAAAGAACGAGGCTTATATGGAGGCCATCAGCCGTCTTTCACCAAAAGACCTGCTGCCCGGTGTCCGGGAGTTCATCACAGATTGTCGGAAACACGAAATGAAAACGGCCATTGCCAGTGCGAGCCGTAATGCCCCCTCGGTGATTTCATCACTGCGTATATCTTCCTTGTTCGACACCATTGTGGACGGCAACAGAGTTCACAACGCCAAGCCCGATCCGGAAGTGTTTCTTGTCGCCGCGTCCATTCTCGATATTCCGCCTGAGGACTGTGTGGTCTTTGAGGACGCTGCCGCCGGCGTGGAAGGCGCCCTGAAAGCCGGTATGCGATGTGTCGGAGTGGGAGATCCGTCCACTTTATTCCGTGCACACTATGTTATTTCTGGTTTTTCCGGTCTAAGTCTCAAAGACCTTATCGAATTGCTATAATTGTATCGATGAAAATCATCTTCCACACCCATCTCGCCCTGGATTTCCCAGACCGGGTGGCTGCTTTTACAGAGCATTATCCTCAGCATCAATTCCTCGTCGTCAGGGGCAAGGACGAACTTTTCGCCCATGCCTCCGAAGCCGAGGTTCTTGTGGACCATCGTATCAATGAAGAGCTCCTGGACGCCGCGCCGAAGTTGAAATGGGTGTTTATCCCCTTTACCGGAGTGAATTTTCTTCCCTGGGAACTTTTGACATCCCGGGGAGTCCGGGTCTGCAACAATCACGGGAATGCCCGCATCGTGGCCGAGAGGGCGCTTGCCCTGGCACTGGATGCTATGGGACGTGTGTCGGAATTCGACCGGGGGATGCGTCGGGGCCGCTGGCATCGCCGGGAGGGCCGGGAGGAGCCGTTTGTCTTGTGGACCTCCCTCTCGGGGTCGCGGGCGGCGATACTCGGTACCGGAGCCATTGGAACAGCCATCGCCGAATTCCTGGCTCCCTTCACCGACAACATCATCGGGTTTCGGCGCCGGAGCGGCGGTCAGCCCGGGGCGAATTTCCGGGAAATCACGGACGATATCGAGACGGCTCTTCGGGGAGCCCGGATCTGTTTCATTTCACTGCCTCTCACCCCATCAACAGAAGGACTCATCGGTGCCGAAGAACTGTCGCTCATGGAGGGCGGTTTCCTGGTGAACGTCAGCCGGGGCGGCATTGTGGCCGAAGAGCCGCTCTATCAGGCCCTCTCCGACGGCGTGCTGTCCGGGGCCGGACTGGATGTCTGGTATCGGTACCCCGAGCCGTTCACCGCCGAATGTCTGCCCTCCGACTATCCGTTTCACGAACTGGAAAACGTCGTGCTTTCTCCCCATGCCGGAAGTCATGCGCCTGAAGGCAAAATGGGGCAGCTCGAAGGAACACTGGAAAATCTGGCCGCTCTCATCGAAACCGGTGAACCCCGGGATATCGCCGATCCGTTGACGGGATATTAAAGTCTGTCGACGACCACCGATCCTGTATACTTAATCAATAGGAGCACCGATATGATACCATATCTGCTGGATCTCACCGGCAAACACGCCTTGATAACCGGAGCGTCTCGGGGCATCGGCTACGGCATCGCCGAAATATTGGCCGAACACGGTGCTTCGGTCTGCATCGCCGCGCTGCACTCCGATGGCGCTTCACTGGCGGCAGATGGAATTGACACGTCGGCCGACATCTTTTCGATGGGCATGGACGTGACTTCCGCCGAATCCGTCGAAGCCGGTTTTTCCAAGCTGAAGGATCGGTGGGGAAGACTGGATATCCTGGTGAACAACGCCGGAGTTGCCAACAGTATCGATTTCGCCCATCTGGATGAAGAGGCTTGGGATCGGGTGATGGATACGAATCTCAAGGGAACCTACAGATGCTGCCGGGAAGGATTCAAGTTGATGAGTCACGGCGGATCGGTGGTCAACATCGCCTCCATTTCCGGATCCATGGTCAATGTTCCTCAATTTCAAGCCAACTACAACACATCGAAAGCCGCGGTGATTCACCTGTCAAAGTCCCTGGCGGTGGAATATGCATCCCGAGGCATCCGGGTGAACAGTCTCTCTCCCGGTTATACTCTCACCGATATGAATCGCCGCATTGAGGTTCAGGATCTTGTGGAAAACTGGAAAGGCCGTACTCCCATGGGACGGTTGGCTGAGGTAAAGGAAATCGCGTCGGCGGCTCTGTTCCTGGCATCACCGATGTCCGGATTTGTCACCGGACACGATCTGGTAGTCGACGGGGGCATTACCGTTTTATGCTGAGAGAACGGTTTCCCTCTGGAGGATGTTATGACCCGAACAGCCGTCCGCATTCTTTCTTCGTTTAATCTTGTTGCTTTTATCGCCACCCTGACGGTGAATGGATTGGCCAACGCTCTGCCCATCAACGGCAGAGCCACCGGTGAAATCTCCGACAGTCTGCCGAATCTTTTTGTACCGGCGGGCTTTACTTTCGCAATCTGGGGACTCATCTATCTAATGCTGGGGATATGGTCCCTCTGGCAGTTTGTGTCGGCCATGACGGGGCGGGAGCCGGGAGTCGGACAGATTGAGAGGTTGGGCGTTTTGTTTCTTATCGCATCCGCCGCCAACATTTCCTGGCTCATCGCGTGGCATTACGAGCGTTTTCCGCTGTCTCTGCTGTTTATGTTCATTTTGCTGGCGTCACTTATTGCTTTATATCAGCGCCTCGACATCGGCCGCGTGAACTGGAGTATCAGAACGACTCTCGCAGCCCACACCCCATTCAGTCTCTATCTGGGTTGGATCAGTGTGGCCACAGTGGCCAACGTCACCGCGGTCCTGGTGGCCGCCGGGTGGAACGGTTTCGGCATCTCCGAGGCCGCCTGGGCCGGTGCCGTCATCGTCGCGGCCGCTCTTATTGCCGTTCTCATGGTGCTTCAACGGCATGATTCCGTTTTCGCCCTGGTCGTTTTGTGGGCGTTCTTCGGCATCATCATGGCAAGGATAGCCGGCGAATATCAGAGCCGCGACGTCGCCATCGTTGCTGCCGGATCGGCCGGCATCGTGCTGGCCGTCCTGCTGCGCCGGTGGCTGGTGAAATAGTCGTTAGGGATAACCGGATTTCGGATTCCCGGGCGGTCGTTCTCCTATAGGGCTGGCGGTGTCGGTCGAACTATGATAAAACCAAATGCACACGTGTGCAACAAGTGTCTGTTCGAACGCAGCCATGTTGCGCTCAGGGAGTGAAGGTCAATTATTCCCTCTTAAACATAAGGAGCTTAAAACAAATCATGAAAATTGCACTATTCGGTGCGGGCAGCGCTCAGTTCGGATATGGAACACTCGGGGATATCTTTCAGAGTGAATATCTGAAAGGAGCGGAAATTGCCCTGATGGACATCAACCCGAAAACACTGAACCAGGTGTATCAAACAGCCTCGGATCACATCAGAACCCACGAAATTCCGTATTCAGTGACGGCCACAACCGATCGCCGAGAGGCCCTGAAAGGTGCGGATTTTGTGATTATCTCCATCGAAATCGGGGACAGGTTTGAATTGTGGGACATAGATTGGAAGATTCCCCAGCAGTTTGGAGTTTCCCAGGTTTATGGCGAGAACGGCGGACCGGGGGGAATATTTCATTCCCTGCGCATCACTCCGCCCATCTTGGAAATTTGCGATGATGTGATGGAGATTTGTCCCGAGGCTGTGGTATTTAATTACTCCAATCCGATGACCGCCATCACGACCGCCGTACTGCGAAAGCATCCAAGCTGCCGCTTTGTCGGTATGTGCCATGAAGTTGCTTCTCTAAAGCGGTATATACCGACGATGCTTGATACCACCTTGGAAAAAATCAAGATGCGCCCTGCGGGTCTGAATCATTTCAGCGTACTCCTGAAAGCGGAATATCTGGATACGGGAAAAGACGCCTATAAGGACATTATGGAGAAGGCACCGGCGTTCTTTGAGAGGGAGCCGGGATTCAGCGAAGTGTGGGACTATACCCGGAGAACCGGCATTGTTCCCCATACGGAAGGTGCGCAGGACAGGTGGCAGATCGACATCAAAGAGAGCTTCCGCCCCTGGTCGGACAGGGCACTTTTCAAAGTGATTATGGACACATACGGCCTGCTCCCCATCACAACCGACAGCCATATGGGAGAGTATATCGCCTGGGCCGGTGATGCGGTGGACCATCAGGGAATCCTTGATTTCTACAATTTCTACCGGCAGGCACTGGCTGAAAATTCCTGGTCGGAAATTACCGCGGACACCAGAGAGCGGGTCGCACCCATTATGGACGGTATTGTCGGGGATATTGGGTATGAAGAAATGGCGGTGAATGTCATGAACGACGGCGCCATACCCGTACTGCCTGATGATATCGCCGTCGAAGTACCTGCCGTCATCGACAGGCGGGGCCTGACGCCCATCAAGTTCGAATCCTATCCCAGAGGCTTCGGCGCTCTTTTGCGCAACTACGCGGGTGTGTACGACCTGACTGTCGAAGCCATTCTCAACCGCGACCGGGGCCTCGTCTTACAAGCCATACTGGCCTGTCCGGGTGTCCATCACTTTCAGGGCATGGAGAGGATGATGGAGATGATGTTTGATTACCAGAGGGATTGGCTGGGATATCTGAGTTGAACAATACCGGACGTCTCACCATCAAGGATGTCGCGAAGCTGGCGGGTGTGAGCCATTCCACCGTATCCCGCGCCCTGAACGACAGTCCTCTTGTCGGTGAGGCGACCCGGGAGAGAATCCGAGTGATTGCCGAACAGACCGGTTTCGAGTTCCATGAAGGAGCCCGGCGGCTCAAAAATCGAAAGACCGGCATTGTCGGCTTGGTTTACGCCGCCGGGCTGAACGATTTTCGGTCTTCTCTCTATGTGAACGAGCTGTTCCGTGATGTCCGTCATGAACTGGAAAAGGCCGATCTCGACGCACTGGTTGTCGAAGCCTATGATGCAATGACCGGGGCGAGTAATATCGCTCGGCTGATACGCCAGGACAAGGTGGATGGATTTCTTATCGTTCATCCGTCTATACACCCCGAAGATCTGGAACTCATCGATTCTCATGGATTGGCGATGGTGCGAATCCATGTCATTTCCGGTGATTCGTTCAGGGACGGAACGGATTTCTTCTGTGCCGACCATATTGAAGGGGGCCGGCTGGCGGCGGTTCGTTTGTTGGAGGCAGGCTGTCGGACATTCGCTCTCGGTGCCATACATAATTATGAAAAATCCGAATTCAGTGATCGAACTCAAGGATTTCTTGCCGAGTTGGAAGATGCCGGAATTCCGTCCGGCGACATTGCCGTTCGGGAATGCGGTGACGACTATGCGGCGGGTTATCGGTTCTATGCCGAAAACAGGAAACGTTTAAGCGAAATTGACGGTGTCTTCCTTCCTGCCGACATCGTCGCATTCGGATTTTTGAACGCTCTGCGGGAATCGGGTATCCGGGTGCCGGACGACATAAAAATCGTGGCTTATGACGACAGTCCGATCAGTGCGATCTCGATTCCGACCCTCACAACCATACATCAACCCAGGGAGCAGCTGTCTCTATTGGCATGCGAGCGCATGCGTGCTCTCCTTTATGACGATATGGGAGGCCCGGCCGAGGGTGTCTTCGTACCGCCGACTCTGGTTGTTCGGGAAAGCTGCTGAGGAGCCGTGCCTGTCGATATAAGGAAATCCATCAGGTACTCGTTTCTCGTAGCTGCTGAATCTCTATCACCGCATCCATTCCCGCATTGACATTGGTCAAGAACGTCTCCAAGAGACATCGATGTATTTCAGGCAGGTTGTTGACTCCCCGCAGATAGAGGATGCGGACTGTCTCGTCTTTTTCCGAAGATATATAACCGAGAAATTCATCTCCAATGTAAAGATGATTCTCCTTTTCGCACGCCTGTTCAATGAGCTTCAGCACCGAATGGGGCAGCTTGCGCTTGCCGGTCTTGTAGGACGGATCGGCGAATTCACCGGTTCCCGCGATAACCGAATACCCATCCTCCGATTCTTCAGCGGTACATCCGCTGAGGCCCAGGTACAATCCGCTCTCGTCGATATTCAGCAGGGATAGGACTTGAGAAAGCAACCCCTCGGCGAACATTTCGTAGGTCCTGACCCGAAGGAGATCTCTTATCGCCGAAATCACGACTTCCATACCCACAAGGCATCGGTTC
>JARGFR010000199.1 GCA_029210985.1 Spirochaetaceae bacterium
CGGGCGCTTCAGAATCAAATCAACCCGCATTTTCTCTATAACTCACTGGATTCGATCGTCTGGCTGGCGGAACACGACCGCTCGGAGGACGTCATCACAACGGTGGTGGCGTTGGCCCGATTCTTCCGCATCAGCATCTCCAAGGGGAATACCTTTATTCCCGTACGGGATGAAATTGATCATGTCAAGAATTATCTGAAGATTCAAACCGTCCGATACGCCGACCGTTTCCAATATTTTTTTCACATCGATGAGCGTCTCATGGACCGGAATGTAATGAAACTGATCCTGCAGCCTCTGGTGGAGAACGCTATTTATCACGGCATGGACGAACAGGGCGGCGTCATCGAGGTGAACGGCTCCCTGGATGGGAAGATGATGAGGTTCGAAGTCAAAAACACCGGATACGGTCTGACCGCTGCCCGGATCCGTGAAATCCATCGTCATCTCGACGGGCAGGATGACTTGGACAATGATATCGGCATCGGTCTGAAGAATGTTCATCAGAGGCTCAAACTCTACTATGGGGAACAGGCCGGTCTTCGATTCTCCAGTCTTGCCGATGAATATACGGAAGTGACGGTACGCATTCCGATATTGGACGATGAGGTGTCAGGATGAAGTATCTGTCGATATGGGTTGTCCTTGTGTTAAGTGTTCTCGCCGCCTGCTCCAGTCCTCGGAATTCGGTGGGACTGCTGGTCTACCGGGAGGATGATTTGTTTATGCGGTCCCTGGTGAACGACATCCAAAAAGAATCTGATGGTCAATTCTCTCTTGATACCCGATTTTCACTCAATTCGCAGGTGATTCAGAACGAGCAGATTGAAAACCTCATTCGAGAGGAAACTCAAGTATTGATTATCAATCCCGTCGATCGGCTCGGAGCGTACGCCGTGGTGAAACGGCTGAAGATGGAGAACATCCCGGTGATTTTCTTCAATCGGGAACCGCTGAGGTCGGATATGGAACTCTGGGATCAGGTCTGGTATGTCGGAGCCAAAGCCGAACAATCCGGCCGCATGCAGGCCGAGCTGGCCATGGAACTCTTCGGGTCGGATCCGGACAGTTTGAATGAGTTTGATCGGAATGATGACGGTCGGATCCAAACAGTCATTCTCAAAGGTGAGCAGGGACACCAGGATGCGGAGATACGAACGGCGATGGTGCAGACGGCATTTCAGGAGGCCGGCTACTCTATTGATGTCATCGCCGTCGAAACGGCGAACTGGAACCGGAATGAAGCCTATGAAACCATGGAAGAAATCCTGGATCGGGGGGTGAATCCTCCGGAGCTCGTGTTGTCCAACAATGATGCGATGGCCCTGGGTGCGATATCCATCATGCGACAGAGAGGATTGTTCAGCGACACCAACGGCAACGGGAAGATGGAACGGACCGATGAAGAGTGGATTCCGGTCCTGGGGATAGACGGTGTCCCCGAATCGGTGGAACAGATTGAAGCCGGTTATCTGTACGGAACGGTGCACAACGACTACTCCACCATGGCCAAGGCCATTGCGGCATTGGCGGAGAGTATTCTTGAGGGACGTGTGGACGACGATTTCCCCTACGAAATCATCGATGGGAAATACATCTGGGTGGATTACAAGACGTTCACTCTGGACTGAAAATGCCCTGTCGACTCGAAAAATTCACAAAAACATAAGAAAAGATCTCATTGTCCGGCGGTGCGACAAGGAAAAGAATGTCGACATTCGGTTTTGAAAACCGTAAAAAACAAAGGAGTTTTCAATGAAGAAAACCATTTTATTCATCGCAGTTGCCATAATGGTGCTGCCCTTTGCCGTATTCGCCAACGGCGGAAGTGAAGCCGGAAGCGATTCAATCGTCATCGGCGCCAACATCTATAGCTTCGCCGACAATTTCATGAACGGCGTGATGAAGCCCGAGCTCGAGAGCTATGCCGCCGCCAACGGTGCGGAAATCACCATCGTCGATTCCGAGGGTCAGCAGGCAAAATTGAACGATCAGATTGACGTCTTCATCACGAAGGGCGTCGATGTTCTCGCCATCAACCTCGTGGATCCCGCTTCCGCATCCAGCGTCATTGAGAAGGCTTCGGCCGCCGGTATCCCCCTGGTCCTGTTCAACAAGGAAGCCACGGAAGCCGGCGTCATGACTTCTTATGACAAAGTCTGGTATGTGGGAACCGATTCCGCCGAATCCGGCATCATCCAAGGTGAGATGATGGTGGCGGACTGGAATGCTAATCCCGATTGGGACAAGAACGGCGACGGCGCTGTTCAGTACGTCCTTCTCAAGGGTGAGCCCGGCCATCCTGATGCTGAAGCTCGAACCAAGTACTCGGTCAAGGCCTTTACCGACGCCGGTATTAAGGTTGAAGAACTGGCACTGGAAGCCGACCCCAACTGGTCCACCCAGCATGGCAACGACAAGATGCAGGCATGGCTGTCCTCCTCCTTCGGCAACGATATCGAGCTGGTTATCTGCAACAACGACGGCATGGCATTCGGTGCCATCAACGCTCTCAAGGCCGCCGACGTCTGGCTGCCCCTCTACGGCGTGGACGCTCTCGACCAGGCTCTGACTCATATCGCCGACGGCGAGATGAACGGAACCGTTCTTAACGACGGCGTCAACCAGAGCCGAGCCACGATTGATTTGGCCATCAACGCCGCCAAGGGAATGGATGATGTGACCGCCGGAACAAACTGGACTCTCGAGAATCAGACCACCAAAGCGGTGCGTGTTCCTTACGTTGCCGTGACACCTGAGAACTACCAGGATTTCCGCTAAACTCATCTAGTCTAGTTAGAAATTCTTAATCTGCAGGCGGGGACCGAGGTCTTCGCCTGCATTATCCCTTTCTGCCTGATGGGGCAGAATACTGATCTGAGGGGGCTCGAATCAATTGGCGGAATATCTTTTGACCATTAAAGACCTCAGCAAATCGTTTTCCGGGATTAAGGTCTTGGATAACGTACATTTGAACGTTCGTCCCGGGACCGTTCACTCCCTGATGGGAGAGAACGGTGCCGGGAAATCGACAATGATGAAGTGCCTGTTCGGCATCTATAGGCAGGATACCGGCGAGTTCTTCCTGGAGGGAGAGAAATTTAATTTTTTCGACCCCAAACACGCTCTGGAAAACGGTGTTTCCATGGTGCACCAGGAACTCAATCAGGTCACCCAGAGGTCCATCTCGGACAACATCTGGCTGGGACGCTATCCCCAACGGGGTATCTTTGTCGACGAAAAATCGATGTATCGTGAAACGAAGGCTCTCTTCACGAAACTCGGCATTCATCTGGATCCGAATCTTAAACTGCAGACCCTGTCTGTTTCTCAACGGCAGATGGTGGAGATTGCCAAAGCCGTCTCCTACAACGCCAAGATCATCGTACTCGACGAACCCACCTCTTCGCTGACCGAGAATGAAGTCAAAATGCTTTTTGAAATCATCAGGGTGTTGAAGAACCAGGGTGTCGGAGTAATCTACATCTCTCACAAGATGGATGAAATCTTTGAAGTCTCCGATGAGGTGACCGTGCTCAGAGACGGACAATACATCGGCACCGAGGGCATCGGCGATCTGACGATGGAAAAGATTGTGTCCATGATGGTGGGTCGGGATTTGAATCATCGGTTCCCGCCGACCACCAATGAACCCGGAGAAGTCCACATGGAGGTGAAGAATCTCACCACCAAATATCCTCCCATCGTCAGAGATATCAACTTTAAACTCCGACGGGGAGAAATTCTCGGGATTGCCGGGCTCGTGGGCGCGGGACGGACGGAATTAGTCGAATCTCTATTTGGAGAACGGACACTCGAGAGCGGTGAAATATACATTGACGGCAAACTGATCAACAACAGTACTTCCCAGAAAGCCATCAACAACCATTTCGCGCTGCTCACCGAAGAACGCCGCAGCACCGGAATCTATCCCGTAGCCGACATCACGTTCAACAGTACCATCGCCAATGTCCGCTCCTATCGAAATAAGTTCGGTCTCCTGGTCGACCGCGCCATGGATGAGGATACGGACAAGCAGATTAAAAGCATGAGAATAAAAACGCCTCATCGCCGTGAGCAGATTCGTAACCTCAGCGGCGGAAATCAGCAGAAAGTCATCATCGGCCGCTGGCTTCTCACCGATCCCGACATTCTACTGCTGGACGAACCGACTCGAGGAATTGATGTCGGTGCGAAGTTCGAGATTTATCAGCTCATCATCGATCTGGCGTCCAGCGGCAAGTCCGTCATTGTGGTGTCCTCCGAAATGCCCGAACTGATCGGCATTACTAATCGCATCATGGTGATGAGTAACGGTCGGATGGCGGGAATCCTTGAGACTGAAAAAACAGATCAAACCGAGATTTTCCATCTCGCAATGAAATATCTGACAAATTCCAAAGAGGCGGAAGTGTAATGAAATTGTCACCGAAAAGCATAGCTTCAATAACAAAACGTGATTGGATTGATTTCCTCGTTCAGAACGCCATTTATCTGGTTATCCTGGGCCTGATCGCGGCGATCATTATCGCCGATCCTCGATTTCTTTCCCTACGGGTTCTGGAAAATGTTCTAACCCAGTCGTCGGTTCGGCTCATCCTGGCCCTGGGTGTGGCGGGTATCATCATCCTGCAGGGAACCGACCTGTCCCTGGGCCGTATGGTCGGTCTGGCGGCGGTTGTTTCAGCGTCCATGCTGCAGCGGGCCGACTACGCCGGGCGGTTTTATCCGAATATGGGCAATATGCCCATTCTTGTTCCCATGCTTTTCGCCATTCTAGCGTGTGTCATATTCAGCGGGATTAACGGATGGGTTGTCGCTCAATTCAAGATTCATCCTTTCCTTGCCACAATGGGAATGATGACGATTCTCTATGGCGTCATTCAGATCTATTTCGATCTCGGAGAGGGCGGTGCCCAGCCCATCGGCGGCCACGACCGGGCTTATACATCCCTGTCTACCGGCAGACTCGTGGAGTTTTCGGTCGGGGGGAGTAACGTCGGCGTACCATATATCGTTCTGATTGCCGCTGCGGTTTCTTTGGTGATATGGGTGATCTGGAACAAAACCACCTTCGGAAAGAATATGTTCGCCGTAGGGGGCAACCCCGAAGCGGCAAAAGTGTCCGGCGTCAATGTGATGGGCACCACCATCATGGTGTACGTCATGGCCGGTGTTCTCTACGGTATCGGCGGCTACCTTGAGGCGGCCCGTATCGGTTCGGCGAACCCCAGCACCGGATTCGGATATGAGCTGGACGCCATCGCGGCATGTGTCGTAGGAGGCATCTCCTTCAGCGGAGGTATCGGCAAAGTTTCAGGCGCCATCGCGGGAGTCCTGATGTTCACCATCATATCATATGGAATGACCTTCGTCGGGCTCGATCAGTACTATCAGTACATCATTAAGGGCGTCATTATTATCGCCGCCGTTGCTCTGGATACGAGAAAGTACCTGAAGAAGGTCTGATTCGGTATCTGCCACTCGTTCATTTCCCCGGCATCGCGCCCATCGCCGCGATGCCGGTTTTTTTATGTCGGTATGTTTTCCTAAGCTAAATTAGGCGTTCATAATATGCATAGTCAAAACTCACAAATCCTTTCCGTATAAGTAATTCCCTCACATTTATCTTGACAGCTCTCATTCGAGACGATAAAGTCCTATAGATACATAAATATATATATAGATATATAGAAACGTATGGAGAATGACATTTGAATCTATGTTTATGGGCTTTAACAATTGACGCTAGGACATATTGCTGGAGGTGGTCATGAAGGCCGTAAAAGCGCGGCTGGTGCTGTTTATACTGGCGCTGGCGATCTGGTTTCTGCTGACATACCCGTTTGATGTACAGGAACTCATTGCAGGAAGTATCGTGACACTGCTCATCGCCGTGATGCCTTTGCCGGGTATCGAGGTCCTGGGCGAGTTGCGGTGGACACCCAAGGCGTTGGTGTACTCGATTGCCTATGTGTTTTATTTCATGTGGCAGCTCATCAGGGCCAATTTGGATGTGGCGTTTCGCGTCCTGCATCCCAAACTTCCCATCGAACCGGGAATCGTCAAAGTGAAAACCAAGCTGACAACCCGGTTGGGACGATTGATCCTCGCCAATTCCATCACACTCACCCCTGGCACTATCACCGTCGAATCGAACGGAGAAGATTTCTATGTTCACTGGATCAAGGTGGAAGGTGTCCAGGATAAGGAACGGACGAAGCAAATCGTCGCCGGCTTCGAAAAATACCTGGAGGTGATCTGTGGCTAGCCTGCTTTTTGATATCGCCGCTTTCATCATGCTGATTTCTCTGGTTCTGGCCATGGTGCGGCTCCTGATCGGGCCTACTTCCGCCGATCGGGCGGTGGCCTTGGACGCCATGACCATCATCGCCCTCTCCCTCATCGGGTGGATCTCACTGAGATCGGGACGGGTCATCTACCTGGACGTC
>JARGFR010000019.1 GCA_029210985.1 Spirochaetaceae bacterium
ATAGAGATCGCCGATTCGTCCGGGATAACCGCTCCCGTCCCAATTCTCATGATGGGAGAGAGCCACTTCCCTAGCGGTGGAGTCAAGGTCGGACTTGTTGAGAAACTGCCGGGCGCCAAGCCATGTATGGGACTGCATAACACGGTATTCGTCATCATCAAATTTGCCGGGCTTTTTCAGAATAATGTCGCTGATGCCCACTTTACCCACGTCATGGAGCATCGCCGCCATACGAAGGATATCTTTATTCTTGTCCCGTTCCTCGATATCCACGCCCCGTCGATCCGCCCAGACTTCATAAATTTCGGTGGCATAAGAACCGACACGGTTGACGTGAGCTTCGGTCTCCTTGGGATCCCTGAGTCCCGCAAATCCCGTAATGGTAATCAGCAGGTTTCGGGTCATCTGGGCCCTCTGAATGGCCTTGGAACCGAACCGGGCAAAAATCTCAAAAAACGGTTCGTCCTCTTCCTGGAATGGTACGAAATTCCCTTCATCATCACAGGCGTTGAGAAGCTGCATCACCCCGAGCATTTCTCCATCGCTGGAGATAAGAGGAAAAGTGAGACTGGACACCGTCGTGTAGCCGGTGCGTTTATCGAAAGACGGATCGAAATGATAGGATGCCGACTTGTCGATGGCATACATATCCGGAATATTCAGTATCCGCTCGTGTCTGGCAACGAATCCGGAAATCGATTTATCGCTGATCGGTATGGAAAAATAGGAATAGATGAGCTTTTCGCCCTTCTTGAGCTTCTTTTGAAAGGTGTCGTTCTGTGTATGTTTGAAGGCCAGCTGATCGCCTTCTCGTATATAGACCGTTCCGGCATCCGCGTTGGACTCTCTTCGGGCCAACAGCAGCAGCCGCTCCAACAAGAGGTCGAGGTCTCTGATTCGGTCGAGTTCCCGATCGATCTCCAGCACGCGGCTCAGACGATCGTTCGTATCTCCTTTCAATCCACTCATTTCCTACAACACTAAAGCAATTCTACCATCTAAGCTATGATTTTTCTGTCCGATTATCATCATGCTTCGAAATCCACCACGGCTCTCTCGCTCTCGAGTCCTCCCAGCAGTGTCTTCACTTCCCCATGAACCGGATCGGCCTGATAAGTATCCAGCTGAGCCCGGTCCTGATGCGTGGTGATCAGCACCAGATCATAAGATGAGGCCCCGCTCTTCTGGAAATCCACACCGGTTTCGAGGCTGAGCATGGAAGGAACCCGTCCCTTCATACCGTCCAGAGCGTCCTTCGCCGCAGCAACATGATTCTTATTGGAAAATTTCCACATGACAACGTGCTTGATCATTTGTCAGTCTCCTTGAAGTTCATACACTGTGAAGAATAACCATCCTGATGAATTTTGTGAACATGGGGTGCACCTGATCCGGCAACGTCCTTCCCATTGACCAAATCCCCGCACGTCGGTACTATGCTCCGACGTGCCCTGTCAGGGTACCGAGGTAAGCCCATGCGAACCTCATCAAGACTCCATCAGGAGAAAGAGCAATGGCGAGAAACACGAGAGCTCGTGGAAAAGTCGTCCGCCGTCTCGGTGTCAATATTTACGGAAACGGTAAATATGATAGATTGCTCAAGAAGAAACCTCAAAAACCGGGCCAGGAAAAGGGCTATCGGGGCCGCAACAAAGTCAGCGACTTCGGACGCCAGCTCCTGGAGAAGCAGAAACTCCGCTTCACCTACGGCCTGAGTGAGAAGCAGTTCTTCAACACCTTCCTTAAAGCGAAGAAGTTGAGCGGCCTCACCGGTGACAATATGATGATTCTTCTCGAGCGACGGCTGGACAATGTGGTATATCGACTCGGTATGGCCACCACCAGGGCCCAGGCCCGTCAGTTTGTCGGTCACGGACATATCCGTTTGAACGGCAAACGATCCAACGTCCCTTCCATCACTGTGAAGGAAGGCGATTCAGTCGAGATTCGGGAAACCGAAGCCAGTAAGAAAATTATCCGGGAAGCCCTGGCGCACAGCAACCAGGTGATGCCCGCATGGCTTTCCATCGACGGCGACGCCCTCAAAGGCACAGTGGAGAGGCTCCCTTACCGGACCGACATCCCATCGGTCGCCAACGAGCAGATGGTGGTGGAGTTCTACTCCAAGTAGAGTTCACATCGTCGGAGGACACAACCCCGGCGGATTTTCCATCATGGCCAACAGAAGACCGCCCTTTCGGGGGCGGTTTTTTTTGGTTCCAGGCGAAAGCTCAGACGTAGTTCGTTCCCGCATCGACATCCGAGCCTTTTCCATCCGCCCGGCTCGACCTGATCGATGAGGGAGTATATGATCCGGTTATGGATTCCAACGCACCTCGATTCCTCGCCGTTTGCCTTAATCCGACATTTCAGCGCACCATCAGTCTTCCCAATTTGGACAAGGGTGAAGTAAACCGTGCCCGGCTTGCTCGCCTGGATGCTTCGGGTAAAGG
Organism: Spirochaetaceae bacterium; assembly: GCA_029210985.1. GTDB lineage: Bacteria > Spirochaetota > Spirochaetia > DSM-2461 > DSM-2461 > UBA2779. Next base: position 2,454 of record JARGFR010000019.1, read on the forward strand.
CATCAACGTGTCCAGAGTACTCCAGCAGCTGGGCGCTCCCGTTCGACACCTGACTCACCTTGGACCGGGAAAGGACGAATTCCTTCGACTGTGCAGCAAAGACGGTCTACAGATTTCTTGGATTGACAGCGTTTCTCCGATACGAACCTGCATCACTCTTCTTGATGAATCGGAAGATACCACCACCGAGGTAATCGAACCCACCGAACCGGTGGATGAAGGCACCGTGGCCGCCGTCGTCGACGCATATAACCGAGAATTGGAAAACACCGATTGGGTCATTTTGTCCGGATCCAAAGCCCCTGGATACCCTCCGAATCTATTCGCCGAGTTCTGCCGATCGGCCCGGGATGCCGGAAAACCCGTCGTGGCCGATTACCGCGGTGAAGAACTCCTGGCCAGCCTGATGTTCGAACCCGCCCTGGTGAAAATTAATCTGGTGGAGTTTGCCGCCACGTTTCTGCCGAACCTGGAGGTCAGCGAAGCAGACGACTCGTCGGCCCTGCAGGCGGTGAAGGAGAAACTCGCTGAGCTTTCCGTCCGAGGAAGCGATTTTGTCCTCACCAGAGGTGCCAGGGCCATTCTATGTGCGAGAAATGGGTTGATCGAAACCGTCGATCCTCCCGATATCGTTCCGGTGAATACCATCGGGTCCGGAGACTCGGTGGCCGCCGGAATGGCTTTCGCCCTGTCAAATGGCGAAAGGTTGCGCGAAGCCGTCATCGAAGGTGCCCGGTGCGGCGCACTGAACGCCGTCCTGCTCAAACCCGGCAGCCTGGAATAGAATTCCTACTCCCCTTCCTCCTCAAACGGCCGATGATATCCCCGGCCGGCGGCGTATCCAAACTCCGAGAGTCCCATACCGCTTCGGCCGTCCAGTGTGATACCGCACCAGGCCTCGTTCACTTCAAAATTGCCGTCTTGCATCAACCAGGGCATTTCCGGCTGATGCCGGTCCATCTCCAGGGTCATGACTGACGATCCGGGCACGCGGAATTTGACGGTGAAGCGCTCGGGAATCACACCGTCCCCGCCTATCTCCATCAGATCCGTGGCGAAGGAGACGGGGAGAACCCCCTCATCACCGGCCAGCCATCCCGAGGCCAGCCGTCGGAAGGAGTCACCGTAGTCCACCAGGGACACCGCAAGGTATTTTACTCCGATTCCCAACACGTCCAGCGGCTTATCCAGAGCCAGGACGTTCCAGGTGTAGCGGTTGAGAAATGTCCAATCCCGCTTGCCCCAGGAATGGTCCCGGATACCCCGCATATCCACGTCGAACACCTCGCCGCCGGCCGTCACTTGACCCTTGAGAAATCCGCCCTGTTCGATACGCACCTGTTTCTCCGAACTGATCCGTTCGAAATACTCCCGGCTCCAGGGCATTTCCGCCATCGCGAGGGCCGTACTTTTCGCATCCATATGGTCCGCCGAACAGTACATCGCCGCATCGGCGCTCCAAGTCAGGTCCACCGAAGCGTCGGCGCCGTCCAGGGTTCCGGTGAAGGTGATACGCCAGGTCCCCTCAGCCACCCTCTCATACCGGAGGTCGGCGGCTTCAATAACCGACGGATCGGCATCGCCGGTCAGGGCGACATGTCGATTGTCATTGGCGAAACGCTTCCCGCCGAAGACCCCCCAGAACCAGACTTCGGCTTCCCTCCCGCCGCCGCGAAAGCCCAGACGAGTGAGGATGGTGTTCCCATGGGCATCTGATCCGTGGAAGACGAAGGAATCGTTGTATTGGTTCTCATCCACACCCTCGGGTACCGGAACCCGACTGTCGGCCAGAGAAATGGATTGCCAGTCGGGTCGCCGTTTGACCCCGGACTTCACCATCGCCACGGCCAGGAGGTTCTTGATTCGGCTCCCGCCTTCCGGGGCCAGACCGTCCCGGCGTCTCGGCCGGGAAAAGATGATGAGAAGACCGCAGACGACGATGATGGATAAGACGATGGATACCATGGCGGGGCGCTCCTTAGGGGCAACGCACCGGTCCGGCCGGCAGTGTAACCGGAACCGATGCGCCTTGTTCGCTTGATACTAACACGAGGCGGGGATACGATGGACAGACATTACTCGATTAGAAAGCCACCGAGCCCCCGGAGGTGAATATGTCCCCAGAATCCTCGAAACCCGCCTTGATCAATATCAGATTTCTGCCGGCCCGAACCGGAGGCGGCAAAGCCGCCGGCCTCTCCCGTCTGGCGGCCATCGGACTCGCCGTCCCTCCGGCTCTGGTGGTGATTGACGCCGATCCCGGGAATCTCCCCGACGGCATCACCGATGCCTGGAACGCTCACGGGGGAGGATTGGCCGCGGTCCGCTCTTCCGGCGCCGATGAGGATGCCGAGGGCGCATCGGCGGCCGGCCAATACGAAACGTTTCTGAATGTCGAACCCGAGAATCTGACACAGGCGGTCGGGCGATGCCTGAAGTCGGCCGATGCCGACCGGGCCGCCTCCTACGAACGGCAGCTCTCGGGACAAGCCGGCGGCGCCATGTCTGTGGTGATACAGAAAATGGTGAACCCGTCCCGAGCCGGAGTCATCTTCACAGCGGATCCCATGAGCGGCGATCGGAGCGTGATGGTGGTGGAGGCGGTGAAGGGACTCGGCGAGGATTTGGTGTCCGGCCATGCCCGGGCCGCCAGATACGTACTCAACAATCTGCCGGATAAGGGCGGATCGATACTTAAGGAGGCCGCTGATGACTCGGAGGCCTCGGATTCCGCCCCCCTGGACGATAAGCTGCTCGAATCGCTTCGCGCGGGAGCGGCATTGGCCGAAGCGGACTGGGGAGTTCCGCTGGATCTGGAATGGGCGGTGGACGGGGAAAGCGGTGAACTCTACTGGCTCCAAGCCCGGCCCATCACCGCCCTGGCCGACTCCCTGGACAGCCATGTAGCCGATGATGAGCTCATGACCCGCTGCAATATCGGGGAAATGATGCCCGGAGCCGTGACACCCCTGACCCTCTCCACCTTCGGCCGGTCCCTGGGCACCGGTCTGGAACTCTACTACCGCAGTTTTGGTGCTCTGGGGCGCCGCGAGAAATCACCCTCGTTCATCGAAAGCTTTGAAGACCAGCTGTTCATGAACCTCTCATCCATGTACATCATGAGCCGGCGGGTCCTGGGCGCCACTGCTGAGGGCACCGAACTCAGCATTCTGGGGTACGTGCTGCCGCCTCACGAGATCGGTCCCATGTCCCCCTACCCTCTCAGGCTCCTGAACGGTATCCGATACTTCATCGGCCTCTTCCGATGGAAATCCCGGGTACGGGCGCTGGAACATCTGGCCAAGGGATTTGCCTTCCGGACCGACGGCAAGAATGCGGCGGAAATCGTCGCGGAGATAAAAGAGGCGCATCCGAAGGTGATGGACCGGGCGGTCTGTCTGCATTACGGCGCCAGTGCGTTTTCCGGTGCGATGAACGCCGCTCTGGCCATGACTCTCTCAGGGGGAAGCGACGTCACCGACGATGCCCGGAGACTGATGACCAACCTTCTCTCCGGCGTGGAAGGAGTCGAGAGCGCCGCGGTATTGGATGATCTGGAAAACCTGGCGAAACTCATCAAAGCCGATGGTGATGCCGCGGACCTCCTGGAGGGCGTGAGTGTCGATGCGATCCATGAAGGTCTTCTGACCGACCGGAGCGCCGTCGGCGAAGCCTACCGGGCCTTTATGGAGCGTCACGGCCATCGCTGCATCCGGGAAGCCGAACTCAGGGAACCCGAGTGGGCCGTCAATCCCCGTCATCTGATCGAATCCCTGAAATCCCTGGTCCGCTCCCCGGCGGGCCGCAGGATGCCCAAACCCGTGCCGAACACCAGAGTGGCCACGGCTTCACCCGAGCTGCCTCCGGGAGTCAACGCCAAAGCGGTCGCCTGGATTGCCAAGCAGTGCCGGACCGGCGTTCGAGCCAGAGAGAAATCAAAATCACTGCTTATTCTGGCGATTCACCGGTTCAAGACCGCTGCTCGGACCTTGGCGGCACGCCTGGAAGCCGAAGGATACCTTCCCGAAGCCGACCTGGCCTACTTCCTCACCCTGGAAGAGCTGGATCGTCTCACCGGCGGCCAAGGCGGCGGACAAAGCGACGGACTCATCGGCCGTGCGATACGGCGGCGGCGGCGTTATCCCGAACGCATGGAGCTGCGTTTCCCGGACTTGTCCCACGGTCGGCCGTCACCGGAAGAGATTCCCGTCCCGGAGGGCAAAACCGCCCTGAACGGCACACCCGTCAGCCGGGGCATCGCCGAAGGATCTGTCCGGGTGGTGAAGTGCATGGCCGATGCCGAAGCGCTGGAAGACGGAGAGGTGATGGTGGCCCAGTTCACCGATATCGGGTGGTCGCCCTTCTACGGAAAAGCGGCGGGGATGATAACCGAAATCGGCGGGGCGCTCTCCCATGGATCGGTGGTGGCCCGGGAATACGGCCTGCCTTTAGTCGGCGGTTTGAGCGGTGCCTGCCGAGTTCTCCGAACGGGCATGAGGGTCCGTCTGGACGGCGGTACGGGAAGCGTTGTGATCCTTGATGGGGAGCGCGAAGAAGAACCGGCGCCTGTGTAATTAGTCGCCGGTGATACGGCGGGGCACAGGCGAGACACAGGCGAGACACAAGCGAACCACTGGCGGGGCGCCGGCAGCCAAATAAATGCGCCGCAGATATAACATTTCGTCCAACATGGCACGCCGGTGTTGCACACCTTCCGGCACGGCGCATTGGCCGACATGGTGTGCCGCCGTCTGGTTCAGCGACGGTCCAGCTGCACGAGAATCACCGCCACATCCGAGGAACGCACTCCCGGAACCCGGGATGCCTGCCCCACACTCACCGGCCGGACCACTTTCAGCTTTTCCCGCGCCTCGGAGGAAAGGCCCGGTACCGCGTCCCAGTCGGTGTCCGCGGGGATGGCCAGATGCTCCATCTTGCGGAACCGCTGGACGTGGCGCTCCTCCCTTTTCAGGTAGCCCTCATATTTCACGTCCAGCTCAATCTGACGCAGCCATTCGGGTGCCGCCTCGGCGCCCAGGGAAGGTTCGAGAACCATCAGGTCGGGGAGACTCACATTGGGATCCCGGAGCATCAGTTCGAAATTCTCCCCTCCCCGCCTGGGCGCCCAGGAACCTCCCGACGCTTCGGCTTCGGTGAGGGTGCGCTTCCGCAGGATTTCCCGGATATCATCGATGCGGTCGCATTTGGCGGCAAACCGCTCCGAGGCGGCCTGGTTATGGAGACCCGCCTCGGCACCCTTGGCGAAAAGCCGGCGATCGGCGTTGTCATGCCGCAGGGCGATGCGGTGCTCCGCCCGGCTGGTGAACATCCGGTAGGGTTCGGTGGTTCCCAAGGTCACCAGATCATCGATCATCACGCCGATATAGGCTTCGGACCGATCCAGGAAGATGGGAGCTTTTTTTTGGAGACGCCGGGCGGCGTTGATGCCCGCCATAAGCCCCTGGGCGGCCGCCTCTTCATAACCGCTGGTGCCGTTGGTCTGGCCGGCGATGAACAGATTGCGCATCCTCTTGGATTCCAGAGCCGGCGTCAGATGAGCGGGATTCAGATAGTCATACTCCACCGCATAGCCGGGGCGCATGATTTCGGCATGCTCCAAACCCGGGACGCTGTGAATGTACTCCGCCTGGGCATCTTCAGGCAGACTCGTGGAGAGGCCGTTGAGATACATCTCCTCGGTCTCCATGCCCTCGGGCTCGACAAAGACATGATGACGCTCCCGCTCGGGGAACTTCACCACTTTATCCTCGATGGACGGACAGTACCGGGGACCGTTGCCCTCGATGCGTCCCGAGAAGAGGGGCGAGCGCCCCAGATGACTCCGGATAATCTCGTGCGTCTTCTCCGAGGTGTAGGTGATATAGCAGGGCAGCGCCGGACGGTCCAGCGGCTTATCCCCGAAGCTGAACGGGAAAATCTCTTCATCGCCGAACTGAATTTCCATTTTTTCCGTATCCATGGAACGGCGGTGAATCCGCGCCGGGGTACCCGTCTTCAGGCGGCCCACATCGAAGCCCATTTCCCGAAGCCGCGCTCCCAATCCCAGGGCCGCCGGCTCACCGATCCGTCCGTTGGAGCCCTCATATTCCCCGATGAAAATCTTGCCGTTCATGAACGTGCCGGTGGTGAGAACCACGACTTTAGCCGAGATGCGATGCCCCCTCTCGGTCACCACACCGGTAATCTGGGTATCGCACCAGGCGGCCGGATCGGCGCCCCCGTCGGTTATCGGATCCCCTGAAACTCGATCCGAGATGAGGTCAACTACCGTATCCTGGAACAGCTCCAGATTGGCCTGGAGCTCGAGGGTATGCTTGGCCTTCTGACGGTAGGCCGGCTTGTCCGCCTGGGCCCGGGGCGCCTGAACCGCCGGGCCGCGACTTCGATTGAGAACCCGGAACTGAATCATCGTGGCGTCGATGAGCCGCCCCATCTCTCCGCCCAGGGCATCGATTTCCCGCACCATGTTCCCTTTGGCCAATCCCCCCACCGCGGGGTTGCAGGAAAGCTGGCCGATGGTGTCCAGGTTTTGGGTCACCAGAATAGTTCTATATCCGAGTCGGGAGAGGGCCAGTCCGGCTTCGATGCCGGCATGTCCGGCCCCCACCACGAGAGCATCGTAATCCATGGCGCGAAGCCTATTATGTCCCGGCTCCTTGGGCAAGAGTTGGATGACCTCCGAAGGCAAGGCTGTGAAACCGATTTTCAAAGGTGAAAGGTTGGGAAAACCACGCTGAAGAATTACTTCGCCGCCGCCATTTCCGCCGCGGTGGGTGGATCGGCGCCTTGTTTGGCGCAGTTCAGACTCGAAGCCTTCACCGCGAACTCCACGACATCCTGGGCCTCGTCCTTGGTCAGATCGCTGGCCGTCCGGGCCGAAAGGCGGTCGAGCTGATGAAGCCTCACCAGAAGGGCGGCATGGAAGGTATCCCCGGCCCCAATGGTGTCTTTCACTTCCACCCAGTACTCGGGGGATTCGACACGATAACTCGGACCGATGATGATGGCACCGTCTTTTCCCCGGGTCATCACCACGAGTCCGGCCCCCCTGGCCAGCCAGTCCGACGCACTCTCCATCGCCGGGCGGCCGGGATAGAGCCATTCCAGATCGGCGGAACTCACCTTGACGATGGTGGAGAACCCGGCGAGCTCCTCCATCTCGGCCACATATGCGGCCTTGTCGGTCACCATCATGGGACGGACGTTGGGATCGAAGGAAATCGCCCGCTTACCCGACTCTCGGCGGATCAGGGATTTGATCGTACTCGCCTGGGGTTCCAGGAGCAGGGAAATCGACCCGAACTCCAGGCATTTCACCGAGTCGGGCAGGGTTTCGGGGATATCCACAGGCACCAGGTTCCGATCGGCGGTATTCTCAGTGTAGAAGGCATACCGAGGTTCCTCACCGTCTTCAATCTTGACGAATGCCAGAGTGGAAAGCCTGTCGGAGCGCCGGGTGAATACCGTATCAACCCCCTCGGCTACAAGACGGGCGTGGAGCATGTCGCCGAAAAAGTCCCGGGAAATTTTGCCTAGAAAACCCGTTGGGGCTCCCAGCCTGGCGGACGCGATGGCCAGATTATAAGGTGACCCTCCGGGACAGGGTGCGTACTTCAGGGAATCCCCTTTCTGGGGTACGAAATCGATAAGAGCTTCACCACAACTGACAATCATGTACAAACCTCCGGTATACCAACATTATCACGGAGCCCTTCGGAGGTCATCCCGCTAATATCCGATTCTTCCGGACACTTGGCGTATATGGAGAGGTGACCTTTGACGAATTCACGGCGTTGACACACCTAAGGAAGTACGGCTATAGTTGCCCTCGTCTTAACGACAACGGGCTGTAGCGCAGGGGTTCAGCGTACATGTCTGGGGGACATGGGGTCGGCGGTTCAAATCCGCCCAGCCCGATATAAAAGAGTCGAGTTGCTCGCAAGAGCGGTTCGACTCTTTTTTTATTCCGGAAAGGCGGATTTTGACGATCAAGAAAGTCGGAACACCCCAGGGATTGAAGTTGGCGGAACCTCACAATTCACCAATGCGATTCAGCGAAATTGAGCATCTTCTGACGTTTAATACACCGCAACGTTGAATAATCCTTCCAGCTTCGTTTTCTCATCATTCGATGTCAGAGTGAATCGCCCGACGGCGCGGTTTCCATCATATACGTAGAGATGGATTAAGCCTTCGGCTAAATTGCCCCAGTATCCTTCGTCCTCTTCAATATAGGTGCTGCCGATGAAGTAGCCGCCTTCCCCTTCGGGATTGTTATCCAGACGGTTCCGGCCAATCTTCAACACACTTGGATCGAATCTCAAATCAACCCGAATAGGATTTCCGTCCTGATCAGTAAACACATCCTCTATAGCGTAAATTCGAGTCAGTGAAAGATGGGCTTCGTTTTTTATAGACACGATGAGGTTCCGGTCAATCCGGTCCAGCCGGCGACCTCGGATGCTTCCCTTGTAGACGAAATAGTCCTCTTGGTTCGTGAAGGAAATGACCGCACTGTCGGTGACATCATAAGGCTGCCCGCTGGGATCACACCAGGCATTCACTTCAATGGTTACGTCATCCGGAAGGTCCAGATCCGCTAAAGTGTACTCGGCTTCGATGAGCCCGTTGCGATGCTTGACTTTGCCCGATGCTGTTTGTCTGTACTGACCACTGCCGCCGGTCCATTCATCCACACCGGTACTCCAACTGCCGTCGTACACCGTGAACAGGAGCCGTTTCCAGGGTCCGCCAACTTCTCTGAGACCCACGGCATAATACAGACCCTTCTTCCTGGGCCGGCCGTCGGCCAGTTCCATCCGCAGGAACAGTGTTTCTCCATCTTGTGCCAGAGACACCGATGTGATATCCGTACCGTCGACATTCTCTCTCTTGTCCCCCGCCGGATCCGTGATGAGCGCTGAAACAGCGGCCCAGTCATCTCCACGGCCGTCGGCGTTAATCATGGCCGGGGGGATGCCCGGGCCGGCCGATCCGTCGGCTGCCGAAAACTCAGAGAGCGGTGTGAAGTATGCTGTATTCTCGGTGTTCATCACACGACCGATATCCTCCACCAGCTGCGGAACGGCATCCGATCCATCCTGCCTGAGGTGAAGACTGTAGCTCAACGAGATATAACTGGAAGTTGTGGATGGAGAAAAAGAGCGTATCCTAGTGAATAACAACTCTCACAACCTGGGAAACTCCCAGGGAAGGATAAGCTCTATAAAACAGACTACTTCGAACTCACCCTCACAACAACCGGCAAACGGCTTCTCTAAAGCCCTGGATGAAATACTCCGGCAAGGTGCCCAAAAGATGCTGATGAATGCCATTGAGGCGGAGGTGGCCTCGTATATCGACAGCCATGCCTCACAACTGGATGAGAACCGACGGTGTCCGGTTGTTCGCAACGAATACCTTCCAGAAAGGGAGATCATCACCGGTATCGGGGCGGTGGAAGTCCGACAACCCCGGGTCCATGACCGTCGGGAGAATCATCGTTTTTCCAGCCGGATTCTCCCTCCGTTCATGCGTCGCGTTCCCAGTGTGGAGGCGCTCATTCCGTGTCTGTACTTGAAGGGCATCTGGAAATGGCGATTTCAGCGAAGCCTTGGAGGCGATCCTCGGTCCACAGGCCCCCGGCTTGTCGGCAGCCAATATCGTCCGACTTAAGGAAATCTGGAATACCGAATACGATCAATGGAAAAAACGCGATCTGAGTGACAAGCGCTATGTCTATATCTGGGTCGACGGCATCCATTTCAACGTCCGCCTCGATGATCAGAGGAGCTGCATTCTGGTGATCATCGGGGCCACCAAACACGGTAAGAAGGAGCTTCCGGCGGTCCAGGACGGTTACCGAGAGAGCAAGCTCTCCTGGCAGGAGATTCTCAAGGACCTCAAAGATAGGCATCTCCAGTGGCCGCCGGCCCTTGCCGTCGGCGACGGCAGCCTGGGATTCTGGTCGGCCTTGGATGAAGAGTTCCCCACAACTCGTCGTCAGCGGTGCTGGGTCCACAAAACAGCCAACATCCTTGATAAGATGCCCAAGAGCGTTCAGGGGAAGGCCAAGGAGAAGATCTTCGACATGTACATGGCTGAGACCGGAGAGAATGCCCTGAAAGCCTATGATGCCTTCATCACCCTCTACCAGGCAACATATCCCAGGGCGTGTGATTGCCTGATCAAGGACAAAGACGACCTTTTCACGTTCTATGATTTTCCCGCCGAATACTGGATCCATATCCGGACAACGAATCCCATCGAATCGACATTCGCGAACGTCAGGTTGCGCACCAAACGGACGAAAGGACGTGGATCACGTTCGGCGACTTTAATGATGGTTTTCAAGCTTGCGGAGCAGGCCGAAAACCGTTGGAGGAAGCTGAACAAACACGAGTATATTCCCCTGTTTATTCGGGGGGATCAGTTTATCGACGGCGTCCCAGCAGACGCCGCTTAGGAGGTCATTAGGATATGGCTGTTCTTTTTCATCCACAACAATTGACTATATCTCTTCCTCTGTACACGGAGACTTCTCATTTATGCTCCCAATAATTCGGTAACTGATTCGGATTCAGGATTTCATCCATCTCCGGGCAGGGATACGCCTCAAGTTCGCGGCGAATCCGATCCATCATAGCCGCTGCGTCCCAGTGCCCTGCGCCCACTGGATTCACCTTGTTCAGAGCCTTGTCAGATTCCGCATCGTACAGATGATCGCAGAGCATGGCCAGAGTAAGGAGCTGCAGACCCCGCTCAATTATTCTCGGATTACCGCCGGAGAAATGACTGATGGGTTCCAAACGCTGTCGCAAATCGGAGCTGTCACGAAATTTGTGGGCATAAACGTCTTTCGCAGGATCACTGGCCGCAAGAAGGAATATGGCCATGTGAGAAAGAGCTGTCCGTTTCGGTTCGTCACAACCGGCAAGAAACGGCAGCGCTCCCACAAGTCGGAATACCGGGTTGGAGTTCAGAGTGCTTCTTCGAGCTTCTTCCAGTTTGAATATGTCCGTGATTCGATCGAGCTAGTCAGTCCAATCAGCTTCATCGTAACTACCGGTCTCGGATTGCCGAGCCGCGACATCGAAGGCAAGGTTATCAGGTTTTACTATAATAAAAACTCCAATGTTCTGAATCGAATCAATATACGACTGATAATACTCGGGAGACACTAACGAAAGTTATAGATTTGAAATCTTCCACATCGGCAGGATCGGAAAATACAACCTGGCCGTTCCCTGCGTCAATAATGGCATCCAACCGGGACGGATTATCCTTCCAGAAATCCTAAATCCCTTGCTTTTGAATCATTCCATCCCAGAGAGGATCAAGTGCTTCAACGACTTTCTTGAAATGGCCGTACTTTCTGCCGTAGACCTCTTTCACTGATGGATTCGGCAATATTTTCTTTTTTATTCTGACCATTTTCTTTGCCGCGACTCTCAAATCGCTGAACTCACCTTCTGCGACAGCCGCTGCCATGGCACAACCGAGAGCACCAAGTTCTTTGGTATCGATAATCTCAACCGGTAAGCCGGAAACGTCTGCAAACATCTGCGCCCATATTCTGGAATTCGCCGCTCCTCCTGCAAGACGGATTGCATCCGTAGACTGCCTGTTCAAGAGCAGTTTCTCAATGTGAATCATATGACTGAAAACAATCCCTTCAAAAACCGATCTGATAATGTGGTTTCTGGAGTGGGAACGATCCAATCCAACAAAACAGGATTTTGCGTTCGGGTTGTAGTTTGAGCCGAAGATGTAGGGAAGAAACAGAATCGACTGATCATCGGGGTGTATTGTTTCAACCAGCTCATCACAATACTGAAATACGTTAATCCCTTTTTCCTTTGCCTCATTTTTTTCCTTATCCAGAAATGTATCGACGAACCATTCCAAGTTTCCTGCCGAAGTGGGACTGCATTCCTCAACGAGATAATAATCGTCAAGGCAATAGAGGGAGTTCATCATGATTGTCTTGTTCAGTACCGGTTCTTTTGAGATGTACTCGTTAATGCTCCAGGTCCCGGCGATGACACAGATGTTCTTTTCATCCGTAATATCCATGGCGATAGAGCATGCGTCGATATCGAACATGCCGCCTCCAACGGGAGTCCCCTCTTTCAGGCCCGTCAAAGCGGCAGTCTCTTTGGAAATTGTCCCGCAGAGATCGGTGGATTTTTTTATGGGAGGAAGTTTCTCATAACAGTCTTCGATGCCGAATAAGGCAAGAAGATCTCTATCGAATTCTGAGGTGGTGATGTTCATCATACTGGAGCCTGAATAGTCTGTTATTTCAGCATAAGCTTCTCCGGTCAGGCGAAAGCGTATGTAGTCCTTCACCTCAAATATCCAACGGGTATTCTCGACAACTCCCGGTTTATGATCTTTCAGCCAGTTCAGGATTGACACCGGCTGACTGGCTAAGACGTCCTGACATGTCTTCTTGAACGCCTTGTCCGACGTTCCGTCGCTATGCCACTTTTTCGGGTACTCCCATGCACGGGAATCTGTTGAAACAATGCCGTTATGGCTGGGTTTGCCGTCTTTTCCCCATAGGTAAAGTCCTTTCCCATGACCGCTGCAGGCGACACCCTTAATCGATTCGACCGGTATTTTCGCCTTGTCGATGGCTGATTTGATGGCTTCGACATTGCTGTCCCACAAATATTCCATGTCCCGTTCCGTATGCCCCGGAAACGGAGTTTCCAGATCGAGCTTGCATGATCCCGATGATATTTCCTGCCCTTCCGTGTCGAAAATGACGGCTTTGCACAGGGTGCCGCCGTTATCAATTCCCATGTAGTACTTCTTCATAACCTCACCTCATTCGAATTGATTATAGCCTTTTTGATAAAGTCAGAAGAGAACCGGCAAGATCATTCATGACTTTAATGCGATATCGAAATACCACTATCAGTTCTTCAGACTGTCAACAGCGGCAGCTTCGATTCCCAGTCCGGCGTGGTATCGCTTAAAGAACTGTTCGAAACCTTCAACATCAGAGGGGTCAGGGTTTACCAGTTGACCGTCCCCATCGGCAAAAATCGTGTCGAGGTAATCCGGCAGGATCTCAGATCGATTCGCTCGAATCATATATATGACCACGAATTTCATCCACCTCCACACCTTCCTCATCCATCAGTACATTGAGACCGGTCCTTAAAGCACAAAGGGACGTGAACAGGTGAGTCCGCATGAAGTTCTCGATCGTCAAGGCAGCCTCTGGTGGACCTACGAACAGCGGACGCCCTTCTGTGAATCCGGTAACATGTTCACCGCCCACATACCCGTACGCGAGGAAACTGCCGCAGTCCGAATCCCCTTCCAGTGCTTTGCCCAAAAGCGTATCGTATAAAACCGGTGTACCAACATCGACTCCGAGTGCCTTCGCAGCCTGTCCGAAAAGACCAATCCAGGCATCGTAATCCGAGGTGCAATTGTTCGAATGCGCCATACCGACCAGCTTGCCGTCAGGTGTGGTCACCAAGTCGATTTCTTCATGGAGTTTCATGGGTTCGTTTTCCATCACCAACAAGGCGAACACCGATGTTCCTGCCGAAACATTTCCGGTTCGAACACGTACACTGTTGGTTGCCACCATCCCGGTACCGGCGTCGCCTTCGGGCGCACATAGCGGAACTCCCGACAAAGCTTACCCGAAGGATCCAGGAGTTTAGCCCCATCTTCCGTCAGTCGCCCGGCCTCTTGGCCAACCGGCACGATCTTTGGAAGAATGTCTCCGAGTTTCCAAGAATAACCGTTTGATGCAATCTTCGAGTCATACGCATCGATCATTGTCTGGTTGTAATCGCCTTTGGAAATATCGATGGGAAACATACCCGACGCATCGCCTATGCCGATGACTTTCTCACCGGTCAAGCACCAATGAACATAGCCTGAAAGAGTTGTGATAAAGGCGAGATCTTTAACGTGGTTTTCACCGTTCAGGATGGCCTGGTGCAGATGAGCCACACTCCATCGCTGAAGAATGGGATATTGGAAGAGCTGAGTCAGTTCTTTTGATGCTTCAGCAGTGATATTGTTTCGCCAGGTTCGAAATGGAACGAGTAATTTCCCATGGGAATCGAAGGCCAGGTAACCGTGCATCATCGCACTGAATCCAACCGCCGAGAGAGAGGTGAGTTCGACTCCGTATTGATCGATAATATTGGAGTTCAGTTCGGAAATTGCCCCGGTAATACCGCTCCAGGCATCTTCCAGAGCAAAGCTCCATATTCCGTCAACCTGAATGTTTTCCCAACCGAATCCGCCGGATGCCAACGGACGTTTATCAGGGCCGATAAGAACCGTCTTGATTCGAGTTGATCCCAACTCAACACCCAGCACAGCTTCGCCGTTGTTGATCATCTTCGCTTCGTCATACTTCACATGTCGGCCTCCATCAACGCCTGGACACCGCTCAACCTACATGTCGAAATTCGTCGGCAGTACAATGATGTCTCGAATCGTCACATTCCTTGGCCGTGTCAGTATGTACATAACCGCATCGGAGACTTCCGTCGGTTCAATCAGGCTGCCGTTTTCTTTGGCTTTTCTGAGGTTTTCCTCCGGCCAGTCTTTCAGCAAGGCACTGATAACCGGCCCGGGGGAAACAGATCCGACCCGTATACCGTGCTTGATGAGCTGGCGCCTCATAATCTGCACGAAGTCTCGCATTGCCCATTTTGACGAAGAATATACCGGTTCCCAAGGTACTGGGTAATGACCGGCGATAGAACCGGTAACAATAATATCCCCGGTCTTACGTTCTATCATGTGAGGGACAATTGTGCGGACGTTTTTGATGACGACATTGATGTTGAGATTGAGCATCCGGTCGATGCCGTCAAGGTCGGCTTCAACCAGATCGCCGCCGATATAGGTTCCCGCGTTTGCGTAGAAGATGTCCAAGTGGTCAACCTTACTCAGAATCCCGTCAAGAAGCGATGCACACTCCGCTGGATCAAGCAGATCAATGACCAACGGAATAGCGGCAGGTCCGAGTCGCTCACATGCCACCCTCATAGCCGCCTCGTCACGATCTACCATGACAACTGTCGCACCGGCGGCTATCATCGCCTCTGTCGTCGCCAGTCCGATTCCTGATGCGCCGCCGGTAATAGCGCCCACCTTTCCCTTCAGTTCATATGCCATTAGTCCATCTCCTTATCAAATCCTTGATGCCGCCTATCGGCTATGCTCTTGTGCGTAGTCAGATATCTTCTGAACCTTGGGAGCACTGCGGCCGGACGGATCAAAATCATTCGTGCTGCTGATCCATGTCCTCACCATCATCCGGGCCACCATGCTTCCGGTGACCTGCTGCCCCATGGCAATCATATTGGCATTGTTGGACAGTGCCGCTCGCTCGGCCTGATAGTTGTCGGTAACAAGTGCACAATAGGCTCCGGGTACTTTGTTGGCGGCAATGCTCGCGCCGATACCCGTTCCGCAGAGCACCACACCCCGATCGTCATCACCCCGAGCCACGGACTCGGCCACTTCGATCACCACATTTGCATAAATCGGATCATCTGAGCCAAAGTCCACTATTTCATGTCCCAGAGACTCCAGCTCTTCGATCACCTCACGCTTCAGGGGCGCCGCATTGGGGTCGCAGCCTATCGCAATCTTCACGAGGCCAGCTCTTTGGACGTTTCGGCCATGCTCTTGAGCATCAGGTAGCAGCTGGTCGCTCCGGCGTCCAAAACTCCCCGGGAGCGCTCGCCCAGACGACTGGAACGGCCGATCTTGGCCACCATATCCTTCGTGGATTTCCATCCCTGTTCCGCCGCGTCGACCATTTTATCCAAGGCACCGGAGAAGCTCTCCCCGGCCTCAACCGATTTTCGCAGCGATGTCATCGCCGGATGGAGCGTATCAATCAAGGTTTTATCCCCGGGTTCCGCTTTGTCCCCCAGATCGCGAAGGGCCTGGTAGGCCGCATCCAGCATGGAGGCAAACGTACTCAAACCTATATCCTTTTCATCCTTGCTTGCTTTGGCCATCGCCTTGTAATACTGCCCGTAAAGCGGTCCCATCGAACCACCGATTTCCAGAAGCAGCGTTCGCCCCAGAGTCTTCAACCCGTCACTCATGGTCATGTTTTCGTCCAGGCGTTCTTTGGTCATCTGAAAGCCCTTGTCCATGTTGATCCCGTGGTCGCCGTCCCCGATCTTTCCATCGATGTCACTCAGATATTCCCGATTTTCATGGATGGTATCGATCAAACGCTCGACGACAACTCGCCCGGCTTGATTTGTGAAAGTGTTCGCCATAGTGAGGCTCCTCTTCTAAATTCTGAATTGACGCATGCCCATAGAGAAGGCGTCCATGTCGATCAGTTCTTTCAACTCATCGTCCAGCTTCATGACGGTCAACGTTATGCCCATCATATCCAGGCTGGTGAAGTAGTCTCCGACATAGGGGCGATGCACGCTGATGCCTTTTTCGATGAGTATATCTTCCACGCGGTTGTAGAAAATGTACTGTTCCATCACCGGTGTCGCACCCAGGCCGCTCACCAGGACAACCACCTCGTCGCCCGAAGCGAAGGGCAAATCCGGCAAGATGACATCCAGGGTCATTTGGGCCATTTCATCGGCACTCTTCAGATCGGTGACGGAAATCCCCGGCTCCCCGTGGTGTCCGATACCGACTTCCATTTTTCCCGGTTCGATGGTGAAATTGGGCTTCCCCACCGCCGGAATGACGCAGGAAGTCAGACCGATTCCCACACTTCGGGTGTTGTCGATCGCCTTCTGCGCAGCGGCGATCACTTCATCCAGGGATCCCCCCGCCGACGCTTTGGCACCGCCGACCTTCCACATAAGGACTTCTCCGGCCACACCCCGGCGCTTCTCCAACTGGTCTTTCGGCGCACTGGCCACATCATCGTTGGCGACAACAGTCTTCACCATGATGCCGTCTTCTTCGGCTTCTTCCCGGGCCATCCGAACATTCATATTATCGCCGGCGTAGTTGCCGTAAAGCACGGCGACACCCTTCCCGCCGTCCGACACCTTTATCGCATCGTAGAAGGACTTTGCCGTCGGGGAACTGAAAATCTCACCAACCGCCACGGCGTCGACAAGGTTCTTGCCGATATAGCCGACGAACGCCGGTTTATGGCCGCTGCCGCCGCCGGTCACCACTCCCACCTTACCCTCGACGGGCGCATCTTTGTATTTCAGGACCCGGGGATTATCCGTGGGAGCAACCGTATCGTTATGGGCTTTCAGAAAGCCTTTCACCATGTCGTTGACGACATCGTCGGGATTATTGATTATTCTCTGCATTATTCGCCATCCTCCAGTTTGTACGTAGTCGTGACACATTCTTCGGTCTCCGCATCAAAGATGTGAACGCGGTTGAATGGAACATGAAAATCCACAGCATCACCGACGTTGTAAAACTCGTAGGGACTGACCACCACCGTCAGTTCGTCTCCATCAATTTTGTACGTGACGTGGTTATCTTCTCCGAGAAACTCGAACACATCGACAATACCGGTCAGTGGTGTCCTGTCATCCGCCGGCTCAATATGAGCGTCGTGAGGCCTGATGCCGAGGATGTAGTGTTTTGAACCTCGGTCCAGAATCCGTTTCTGCCATTTTGCAGGTATCGGAACCTCAAGATTTCCATTGTTGGATTTCAAAGAACTCGATCCGTTATCGGAGATCAAACTACACTCAAAGAAATTGATGGCCGGTTCACCGATGAAATCGGCTACAAACTTGTTGATGGGATAGTCCAGCAATTCTTCCCGGGTTCCAATCTGCTGGAGTTCGGCGAAATTCATCACCGCGATGCGATCCGCAAGTGAGATGGCCTCCAGCTGATCATGCGTGACGTAGATGAAGGTGGTTTTGAGTTCATCATGGAGATGCTTGATTTGAGCTCTCGTGGACGTTCGTAATGTCACATCAAGATGAGAGAGGGGTTCGTCCAGGAGGAAGACTTCGGGTTCCCGAATGAGGGCCCGGGCCAATTATCCCGGAATGGTCATCCGTATAGTCGAGCCGATGGTACCGGTTCGCCATCATGGTGCCGTCCGATCGATATAGGGCGGTATGAATCCCCCCGGTTCCAACATCTATCGCAACGGCATACATCGGACCACCTCAAAATCATCATGTTCAAGTGAAACTATATGAATTATCAAGACATTTTTGACTCAACAATTTCCACATATTAAACGATCTTGAATCAATGTAAAACCTAGCTCACAACATCCGTCACTCTGTTCGCCTCGTCCACAAGCGCTATGCTTGGTTCGAAGGAATCGGCCTCCTCCCCCGTCATGGCCGCATAGGAGACGATGATGACCTTGTCTCCCTTCTGTGCGAGCCTGGCCGCAGCTCCATTGAGGCATATCTCTCCGGTTTCACCAGCGATGACATAGGTGGAGAATCGGGCTCCGGTGTTGATGTTGAGCACGTCCACTTTCTCATACTCCCTCAAGCCGGCCGCTTCCCGCATGGCCTCTCCGATGGACACGGAACCAACATAGTCGAGATTCGCATCGGTCACCGTGGCACGGTGGATTTTTGATTTGAGAATCTCGATGGTCATGGGTTCATTTCCATGGCGATTCTCACGCCTTCGAGCACAAGATCGGGGTGGATGGCGCTGAACAGACCCGCGTCGGCATAGAGTCCGGCGAATCCTCCGGTGGCAATCACCCTGGATGCTTTACCGCCGAAGCAATCCTTCCTGAAATGGGTCAATATTTCACGAATTGTCCCTAGGTGACCCCAGTACAGCCCGGATTGGATACTCTCAACGGTGGATCGGCCGCAGACGGCCTCAGGTTTGAGGATTTCCACTTTAGGGAGGCTGGCCGTCGCTTTTTCCAGAGCGCTCATGGATGTCCGCAGTCCCGGAACGATGGCGCCGCCGAGGTATTCCCGGGAGGCGTTCACGGCCTCCACCGTCGTGGCCGTACCGAAATCGACGATGAGGATATTCTCTCCGGGATACCGGGCGACGGCACCCACCGCATCGGCGATTCTGTCGGGACCAACCTCCTGGGGGTTTTTGTAGCGTATTTTCAGACCGGTCTTGACCCCGGCTTTCAGGCTGAAGGGTTCGAGGCCGAAGTAGTGGCGCGAGGCGTTTCCCATGGAGTGGTTGATGTCCGGGACGACCGAGCAGTAGCCCAACGATGAAACACTGTCGGGATCCAGGCCGTTCTCCCGAATCACCTGCTTGAAGAACAGGCCCAATTCGTCCGACGAGGCGATCCGCTCGGTGACGCGGCGGAAGCGCAGCTTGAGTGTTTCACCTTCAAAAAGGCCGCCGTAAATCTGAGTATTGCCCACATCAAGGCAGAGATTCATTTATCTACTCCTTCGGCCAGAAGATGCCAGAGGACTTCGGCCATTTCGTGTTTTGTTTCAGTTCCGGCAATAAAGCCCGCGTTACCGTAAATCATCGCCGGATGGGCGTCCGGGGTGATATCGGAAACATCATTCTGCACAGTTAAGTCCGTCCCGCCCCGACGCAGCTGAGCCATGGCCTGGTCCCGGCGGACCGATCTGTCCGGCGTATCGGTGAGCTTGAATCCCACCACCGTCACATTGCCCCCGCGGCTCCAATTTTTGATGGAGTCAATCAGCTTCGGGTTCTTCCGGAGCATCACCACTACCTCCTCCGCGTCCTGAATCTTCCCCGGGCCGCCGGGGGGAAAATCCCTGCCGTCGATGAGCACCCTTGTGACTGAATAATCGCTCACGGCCGCCAAATGGACCACGGCGTCGAATTCCCGCGTTGAGAGGATTTCTTCGAGTTTTCCTGCCAGATCGGCGAAGCTGCGGAAGCTTCGGGACTCAATCCTCCCGGCGGCCCCTGCTTCGGCGACGGGAACCAGAGAGTCCTGGGCATGAAGCAGCAGAACCTCAGCACCCATGGCCGCGAAATGACCCGCCAGAACGGTGCCGGTTTGCCCTGTGGACATGTTGGCAATACGCCGGACACCGTCGATGGGTTCGTTGGTTCCCCCGGCGGTGACGAGAATTTTCATCCCAGCTCTTCCTTAATAAGTGCGAACACGTCCTCCGGCTCAAGCAGTCGACCGTATCCGACTGTCCCGCAGGCCAGGCGTCCTTCTCCTGTGGGAAGAACCCGGCAGCCCCAGTCCTCCAGTACCCTCAGAGCGTCGGTAACAGCCGGATGGGCGAACATGTTGCTGTTCATGGCCGGTGCAATCCACCACGGTTTGCGGAAGTTGTCGGCCAGGAACAAGGAGCCGATCAGATCGTCCGCCAGTCCCGCCCTCAGACGTGTGATGCGGTTGGCCGAGGCCGGATAGAGCACCAGGAGATGGGCCCAGTCGGCGAGTTTGATATGATCCAGGGCCCGTCCCCTCTCAAACTGATCGCTGAGAACCGGACGGCCGGTCAGGCCTTCCAGGGTGGGATCGCCCAGAAAACGGCGGCCTCCCTCCGAGGCGACGGCCTGAACGTGAAAGCCGTCCTTCACCAGCAGAGAGGCCAGCGTGGCGGCCTTGAAAGCGGAAATGGATCCGCTGGTCATCAATACGATGTTCTTCCCGTCGTTGTCATTCCCGGACATTATCTATCAGCCTCACTTTCCCGAGCCTGACGGCTCCGAGCACACGGCCGGACCGACGCTCAACATAGTCGACGTCAAAATTCGCCTGGAGTGCCCTCTTCATCGAAATCACATCGCCGCCGCCTGAGAGAACGCGGTGAAAGAGAGGTGCAATTTTCCGTTCTTCCGGGGTGAGCAGAGAGTTCCTGGAGCTCATGGCCAGTCCGTCGGGTTCTCTGATGAGAGGACATGGGACAATTTCGACATCCAGAAAGAATGCTTCCGCCATGCCCGCAATCAATTTGTACTGCTGCCAGTCCTTTTCCCCGAAATATGCCCGATCCGGTCCGACAATGCACAGCAGCTTCATCACGACGGTGAGCACGCCATCAAAATGTCCCTCTCTGTGCGCACCCTCGAGTACCCGGCTCAGTTCACCCTCGGTCAGTCTGTATCGGTACTCATCGGCGTAGAGTTCCCGAGCCTCGGGAAAGAAGAGGATATCGGCTTCCGTATCGTCCAGGAGCTTCTGATCGGCCTCATAGTCCCGGGGATATCCTTCCAGATCGTCGGGATCGTCAAACTGCGTGGGATTGACGAAGATGCTCACGGCGGTCCGATCGTTCTCCCGGACCGACCGCTCGACAAGACTCAAGTGGCCGGGATGCAGGGAACCCATGGTGGGAACAAAGCCGAGACTCTCCCCGGCCGCCCGGCAGGAGCGGAAGCGGGCCTTGGCCTCCGAGGCGTTCCGTAATATCTCCATCACGAATAGGCCTCTTTGACAGTTGGAAATTGTCGGGAAACCACTTCTTGATGATAGGTGTTCAGGGCATCGGTTATCAGGGAAGCACCGTCCATAAAGCGGCGGACAAACCTCGGCTTGAATTCCGGCTGCAGACCGAGCAGATCGTGAAGCACCAGCACCTGACCGTCGGTTCCGGAGCCGGCGCCGATGCCGATTGTGGGAATAGTAAGGGACCGCGACACAGTCTCGGCCGTCGCAGCCGGAACGGCTTCAAGAACCATGGAAAAGCACCCGGATTCCTGAAGTGCGGCGGCATCACGAGCGAGCCGTTCGGCGGCCTCACGGCTTCTGCCCTGGACACGGAAGCCACCGAAGGCGTTCACCGATTGGGGTGTGAGGCCCAGATGCCCCATCACCGGCACCCCTGAACCCACGATCCGGGCAACGGCTTCCAGGTTGCCTTCGGCTCCCTCGAGCTTCACCGCGTTGGCGCCGGCCCGCATCAGCATCCCGACGGCGTCAATGGCGGCGTCGATGCTGCCGCGAAACGAAAGGAAGGGCATATCGGCAACAATGAAGGCGTCGCCCGCTCCCCTGCGCACCGCCGCGACATGAGCGGCCATCATCGGCAGGTCCGCCGGAATTGTCGAGGAATGACCGTGCATCACCATCGCCGCGCTGTCTCCCACCAGGATGACATCTACGTCGCTGGCGGCCACCAGGGCGGCGCTCCAGCTGTCATAGGAGGTGACCATAGAGATGGGTTCACCACGCTTCTTCTTCTCGATGAAATCGATGGCGGTCATGCTGCGGATGGTTTATCGGCGTGTTTGCCGACAGCCGAGATAGGGAGACGTTTTGGGAGTTCTTCTTGTGAAATTAAAAATTCGGCCATACGGGATACCGCAGGGCCTCGGCCTATCAGGCCGTCGGTGGGTTTCATCATTTCGGGTACCTGTCCTTTTGAATCAAGTCCGCGTTGTGGTCACTCTTGCCCTATGCGCCGTCACCGTCTTGAAGATCGATGCGGCAGGCATGCCAAGGATAGGCGTCGGGGGATCGTTGGTCAACTCCAAACCCTTTCCATGATGCGAATCAAGTCCGCCAAGGGTGATGTGTCCCTGCGCATACTCTCATCATGCCGTATAGTAGTCTGATGAAAGAACAATACAATTGGGGAATCATGGGTGCGGGCATCATTGCCCGTAAGATGGCGGAAGCCCTGAAGAAGAATCCCCGATCCAGCCTGCTTCATGTCGGCTCAAAAAGCGGTGAACGGGCGAGTCGATTTGCCCGGGAAATGCAGGTTCCAAGATGGGGATCCTACGATGACCTTCTAAATGATAAGGAAGTCGATGTTGTCTATGTGGCCACAACGCACAATTTCCATCACGAGACGGCGAAGCTGGCTCTGAATCACGGAAAACATGTCCTGCTGGAAAAACCCTTCACCGTGAATGCCGAGGAAGCTGATGAATTGATTGAAATTGCGTCGAAGAAGGGCCTGTTTCTCATGGAAGCCATATGGACGCGGTTTATACCGTCCTGGAAAAAACTGCGCTCTCTTCTGGAATCAGGGGCAATCGGAGAGGTGCGATTTATTGAGGTGACATTCGGGAAATTCGTACCGCCGGAATTCGAGGCGAGACTGAAGGACCCGAAACTTGCCGGCGGTGCCACTCTCGACCTCGGCATCTACCCGATTTCGTTCTGCTGCGACATGGTTGGTGAAGTACCGGTTAAGGAAAAATCATTGTGTCGCTTCTCCGATCTGGGGGTGGATGAACTCTCCTGCTATCAGCTGGATTTCCCCTCCGGCGCCATCGCCCAGATATCCACATCCTACAATCTGTGGATGGAAGACCGTGCCGTTCTCTACGGTACGAAAGGCGCCGTCATCTTGGAGAATTTCGGCGGCGGAAACGTCCTGAAGGTCCTGACTCACAATGGGAACAGCAGTATCGAAAACCGGGAAGAAATTGTCCTTTCCCATGATGAAAACGGTTTTGTCTATGAAGTGGAGGAAATTGTCAATTGTCTCGATCAAGGACTTAGGGAGAGCTCCATCATCCCCCTGAAGGAAAGCCGGGACATCATGGAATTGATGGACCACATACGCGATTCAATCGGACTGGTGTATGAGTTTGAACAATAACGAGGAAAGAAGCCGGCGGGCGGGCGGCACGGAGTCAGTGTCGAGAAACCGCTCAGGACATGAGTCGGCAAGCCGGATATAATCTCCACCATGGGATCAGACGGAAAGTTCATTTGCATCGTCACCGACCACGTCGAGCCGGACCTGGAATGGGAAGAGGATCGCTTCAAGAGGGGGGGCGCCGATTACCGGCATTACCAGATGCGCCTTGGGTCGGCAGAACAGATTCTCAGGAAGGCGTCGGAAGCTGACGTGCTCATCGTCGATCAGACGAAAATCACCGCCGAGGTGATTCGAGGACTCCATCGATGCAAACTCATCATCCGGCATGGTGACGGATACGACAATCTGGACCTGAACGCCGCAACCGAAGCGGGCATCATCTGCATCAACGAACCGGGGTTCTGGAGTCGGGAAGTGGCGGAACAGGCCTTTGTTCTCGGATTATCCCTGGCCCTGAAGATTCCGATTCAGGAATCCGTCGCCCGATCCGCCAGGACTGACTCGGCTGTCGGGTGGAACCTTCAGAAAGTGATGCCCTACAGTCGACTGCAGTCTCTGACCGTCGGCATCCTCGGTTATGGGAAAATTGGCGCCATTGCCGCCGGACTCTACGGCGGTGTTGTCGACCAAGTCCTCGTCTATGATCCGTATATGGATTCTAAGCAGATTGAATCAGCCGGTGGGATTCCTGTCTCGCTGGATCGTCTTATTGCCGAATCCGATATCATCACCCTTCATACCCCCGCAACCGAAAAGACTGTCGGTCTGGTGGACAGCCGCTTCATTGGAAAGATGAAAAGGGGCTCAATCCTGGTGAACACGTCCCGGGGCTCCGTCGTGGATACCGATGCGGTGGTGGCTGCGTTGGAATCCGGTCAGCTGGGAGGAGCAGGGTTGGATTCCACGAATCCCGAACCCCTGCGGAAGGATCATCCGCTGTTCGGTATGGACAACGTCATCATTACGCCGCATATGGGCTGGTACAGCGAGGATGCTCTGAGGGCAATGCGTGAACAGATCGCTATTGATGCCCTGGGTGCGGCCGACGGAAGAATTCCGGAATCTGTGGTGAACCCTGAAGTGCTGAAGAAAGACAACTTGAGACTACGATAATCCTCGGGTGCTCCGTCCGACTTTCCGGACGATCCGGTCGGTCACCATTTCCACCAGCCAGGGCGCCGTCCGGGCCAGGCCGACGGTGATCCGGTTACCGAATCCCGGGACAATCAGACGCCGATTCCGGCGCAGTCCCCGGATGAGCGACTCGGCCACATTCTCAGGAGACATCAATTTTGCACCGGCCGAAATGGCCCGTGTTTCTTCCGGCTTGGTTTGGTTTTCCACTGCGAAGCCGGGTGTATCGGTATCCGGAGGACAAAGTACCGAAACGCTTATTCCGTCAGGCTTGAGCTCGCTGCGCAGCACTTCACTGAAACCGATGACGCCGAATTTGGATGCACAGTAATCGGCATACCCGTAGACACCGATCAAACCGGCCAACGACGATGTGTTCACGATGCAGCCGCCCTTCTCTTTCATCAAGGGAGCCAGGACACTCACGGTGCTCCAGGTTCCTCGAAGATTCACGTTCATGGTTTCCGTGAAATCATCGAATGAAATATCCGTAAATCGACGGGGATAAGCCCTTCCGGCCAGATTGATCAATATATCGGGAACACCGTGTTCCGCCGCCGCATCCCCCAGCACCCGAGTCACCTCTTGATGGTTGGTGATGTCCATGGTCTTCCAGGCCACCAGCTGATCGGCGGATTGTCGATGTGCGGCAACAACCCGAGAGGCCTGCTCCAGACCTTCCGGTTTTCGGGCAAAGAGGACGATGTGGGCTCCCCGTTCGGCAAGCGCCTTCGCCGTCGCCAATCCGATTCCGCTGGAGGCTCCGATCAGGTATGCAATAGTATTCTTAAAGTTCCGCATTGTTTCTCATAGTTCCGAGTTTCATTTCCGTTGATCATACAGCGGCGGTCATCTGCGGGATACCCTATACCGACAAGACGTAAAGAAACGAGGCTCCCCGGAAGGAACCCCGCAAGGAAAACCCCGTTTCATGAATAATAGACGGCTATCGATTCAACTGCCGTTCGAACGCCGCCAGATGGTTTTCCGAACCTCGTCTGAGTGCCTTCAAAACCACCTCGATATCCTCAGGAAAATCCTGAGCTATCATGGCATCCAGGTCTTGGATGTCCAGAACTTCAATGGCCTTACCGACTTCGAAGGCCTGGGTCAAACTCGAAAGACCCTGAGCCGTCAGTTGATCGTAAAGGCTCTGCAGATCAGGATCAACGAAATCACCGGGGGGCAAAATCGTATAGTCCAGCCTGTATTTGTCGGCAAGATACTGAACCCGGCTGCGGTGCTCTTCTTCGCTTGAGGCGATGTTGGAAAACACCCTGATGTTCCAATTCTCTCCAAGGACGGTATAGACATCCCGGGCCAGTTTTTCTTCCTCCAGCATATAGAGGAGACCCTCTTCCTGGGACTCTGTGATTCCTTCACCGGCACTCAAAGCGACGGTGAGGAGAACTGAAATCAATATAACGATCGATGTGCGCTTCATATGGCACCTCCTGCCCATTGATTAGCAGTTTCCATGCCAATTCAAACACTTGTTGAAGAGGACCAGAGGAGTCTCAAGAGGGGTAAAATCCACCCATGAGGGCGTTTCGGGGTGACTTTACCCATGGCGGGCAGATCTGATTATGATGTACGGGATATGTATCATACTCCAGCCGCCGTTGAAGCGACAAAAAGCCATGTCACATTACTGTTTCCGGAACTTTATCAGTACGCCGGAACCGCCGTACTGGGTGACGGTATAGGCGCCGCGCACAGGGTTGTGAATCTCAAGGTCCAGGAGAACTTCACCGAATCCAGGATAGAATTTCCCAGTCCCGAGGATACCATCCGTGCTTATGCCCGAAACCAGGGATGGACAGAGGAATTGATCGGTTTACTCACATCGGCATCCATGACGTCCTACGCCTCATCTATTCATTCCGAGGGACAATTGACCATCGAAGCTCACCTTACCGCAGGCCTATCCAATGCCCGGGCGGCCGGTGATACCGCGGAATATCGAGTTATCGGCGCCCCTCTCCCGAATGGAGGCACCATCAATACTATACTCGTCGTCCATCATCCGGTTGAGCTCTCGGGCGCCCTGGAGTTATTGATGATATGCGCCGGCGCCAAGGCACGCTCTCTGGCTGAGGCAGGGATTCGAAGCCGTTTAAGCGGTGTTGCCGCCACCGGAACCGGTACGGACAGCACCGTGGTATTATCTCGCCCCCTGCGTGTGGGTGAATCCGCCATTCAATACGCGGGTATGCATACTCTCGTCGGTGAATTAGCTGCGAAGTCTGTTATGGATGCGATGAAACAGTCGTTAAACCGCTCTGATTGACCTAAAGCATCACCACGCATACCGGCGCCCCTGTTTCAAACGACGGTGCCCATTCATCCTTGGGCAGTCCCGTTGCCGGGTCGAAACGACGACACGTCACCGAATGTGAGTTTTGATTCGCCATAAAGAGTGCGGTGCCGTCGGGGGTGAAGGTGATATCCCTGGGAGCTTTTCCCCGGCAGTCGAAATTGGCCGCCTCTTCCAGAATAACCTCTTTATCGCGCCGGATGCGATACACCGTCACGGTGTCGTCAAACCGGTTGGACACCGCAACAGACCGCCCCGAAGGGTGTAGCTTCACCGCTGCCGGCGCCGCCTTTCCCGCACGATCGTCGGGAACGGTATCGTATTCCTGAGTGATCCGCATGCCGCCGGTGGAAGCATTGATGCTCACCACAAACAATTTGGGAATCAGTTCGCACAAGACGTAGGCGACCGGAGACAACGGATCAAAAGCCAGATGTCGGGGACCGCAGCCGGCCGGTATATCCAAGGCCCTGACCGTTGCTTCCTCCATTGCGTCCAGACGGTGCATCCAAACGGCATCACTTCCCAAGTCACAGACGTAAATCACATTTCCATAGGGACTCTTGAGTACCTGATGGGCATGCGGGGCTTCCTGCCGTTGGGCATTTGGACCGCTTCCCGAGTATGTGAAGGTGTAATTTACCGGTCCCACGTCACCATCATCCAATCCATAACCGGTCAGTCGGCCGTCGGTGTAAGAAACGGTGAAAATTCGTCCATCGTCAGGGAGCGCCGTCAGATGGCATCCGGAACGTCCCGGGTTTTCCTGCCTGCCGAGGAATTCCATCGCCCCGTCAGGGGACAGGGAAAATGCCGCAACGGCTCCCCGCCCATCTTCGACTGCGCATACGGCGTAGAGGCGTCGGATTTCCGGACGCCAATCCAGGAACGTCGGATTTGTGATGTCGCCATATTCGTCCAGAAGCCGGTATTCGCCCGTCATATTATCCCAGACGACAATGGAGATGCCCCGGCCTCGGGCGTCGATATCCGGTGATTGATGCTTGGTGTAGGAACCTATGGCTAATTTGATCATCATTAGTCGATAGCTGGCGCGGTACTGCTATAACAGCCCGTTTCCAGCACCTCCTTTCAAACCGTGCGTGCGGGTT